>NZ_JBHUEK010000006.1:0-1024 GCF_042680725.1 Ferdinandcohnia salidurans | reverse complement strand
TCAATAGTTTGTTACTTTAGAATTAAACGTTGACGCTTGTATTGTGTTCAGTTTTCAAAGAACTTTGGTGGAGCCTAGCGGGATCGAACCGCTGACCTCCTGCGTGCAAGGCAGGCGCTCTCCCAGCTGAGCTAAGGCCCCATAGTTTATAATGGTCGGGAAGACAGGATTCGAACCTGCGACCCCTTGGTCCCAAACCAAGTGCTCTACCAAGCTGAGCTACTTCCCGTAATGGCGCGCCCGAAAGGAGTCGAACCCATAGCCTTCTGATCCGTAGTCAGACGCTCTATCCAATTGAGCTACGGGCGCATAATTTATTAAAGTGGTGCCGAGGACCGGAATCGAACCGGTACGGTAGTCACCTACCGCAGGATTTTAAGTCCTGTGCGTCTGCCAGTTCCGCCACCCCGGCAAGTAATTCCATGGAGCGGAAGACGGGATTCGAACCCGCGACCCCCACCTTGGCAAGGTGGTGTTCTACCACTGAACTACTTCCGCATAATGCGGGTGAAGGGACTCGAACCCCCACGTCAAAGACACTAGATCCTAAGTCTAGCGCGTCTGCCAATTCCGCCACACCCGCATATTTAATTGATATGGTGAGCCATGAAGGACTCGAACCTTCGACCCTCTGATTAAAAGTCAGATGCTCTACCAACTGAGCTAATGGCTCGTACATAATATAACTCGTACAACTTGAAAATGGTGGAGGATGACGGGATCGAACCGCCGACCCCCTGCTTGTAAGGCAGGTGCTCTCCCAGCTGAGCTAATCCTCCATTTTTTCAGCCTAGCGACGTCCTACTCTCACAGGGGCAATGCCCCAACTACCATCGGCGCTGAGAAGCTTAACTTCCGTGTTCGGTATGGGAACGGGTGTGACCTTCTCGCTATCGTCACTAGACTATTAAAAGAACATTTCCTATTATAATCTCTTATCGAGATAAATCAAGTGGAAATTCATTCCTTCAAAACTAGATAACGTACATGCATTCATATTCGAAGTATTTTGGTTAAGTCCTCG
>NZ_JBHUEK010000005.1:0-83362 GCF_042680725.1 Ferdinandcohnia salidurans | reverse complement strand
AATTTTACTCGTCGTAAAATTTCACCGGCTTTTTCATCTAAGAGCTAGGTTTTGTCCCAGCCTCTTTTTCTGTTAACATTTTAATCTTCCATTGTAGAAAGGTCGCCTGTTGGTAAATCAAGCTCCCATGCCTTAAGAACACGTCTCATGATTTTTCCACTACGAGTTTTTGGAAGCTTATCCTTAAACTCAATTTCACGAGGAGCAGCATGTGCCGCTAATCCTTTTTTCACAAAATCTCTTATTTCTTCTTTTAACTCATCTGTCGCTTGATAGCCATCAACGAGTGCCACGAAGGCTTTAATGATTTCCCCTCTGACAGGGTCAGGCTTTCCGATAACACCGGCTTCTGCAATTGCAGGATGTTCAACAAGCTTACTTTCAACCTCAAATGGTCCTACGCGCTCACCAGAGGTCATGATTACGTCATCGACACGACCTTGGAACCAGAAGTACCCATCTTCATCCATATATGCTGAATCCCCTGATACATACCAATCACCAGGCATAAAATAGGACTCATATTTTGCGGGATTATTCCAAATTTGATACATCATTGATGGCCATCCCTTTTTAACAGCGAGGTTGCCCATACGATTTGGGGGTAATTCATTACCTTGGTCGTCGACAATGGCAGCCTTAATGCCAGGGAATGGTTTACCCATAGAACCTGGTTTGATTTCCATGCAAGGGTAATTACTAATAAGCTGTGCACCCGTTTCTGTCATCCACCAGTTATCATGGATTCGTAAGTTGAATACCTTTACTCCCCAACGAACAACTTCAGGGTTAAGTGGCTCTCCAACACTTAATACATGGCGCAATGTACTTAAATCAAATTGTTTTACAAGTTCATCACCAGCGCCCATTAGCATTCTAAATGCAGTTGGAGCACTATACCAAACGGTAACTCCAAAATCTTCAATGGTTTGGTACCAATTTTCCGGTCTAAAACGTCCTCCTACAATGACGTTTGAAGCTCCGTTAAGCCAAGGACCAAAAATGCCGTAAGAAGTACCTGTTACCCAACCTGGGTCAGCTGTGCACCAGTAGATGTCATCTTCTTGTAAGTCGAGAATCCATTTTGCAGTTTGGTATTGTTGAATCATAGCATTATGAACATGCAAGACTCCCTTTGGTTTACCTGTTGAACCAGAAGTATAGTGTAAGAGCATGCCATCCGTTCTTTCAACCCATTCAATTTGCAGCTCTTTACTTGCTGTTTTTAACCGGCCAAGAAAATCGATAAATGGGCCATCCTCAGTCACATTTTCACCAACGAGGACAACATGCTTTAATGCAGGAAGATCATTAAATGGGATTCGATCCACTAATTCTGGAGTTGTGACAATTACCTTTGCTTCACTATCTTCTAAGCGATCGCGTACTGCTCCTTCCATAAACGCTTCAAACAGTGGACCCACGATTGCCCCTAATTTAATAGCCCCTAGTACTGTAAAATACAATTCGGGAGAACGTGGCATAAATACAAATACCCGGTCACCTTTTTCCACATCTGCTGCTTGTTTTAACACGTTAGCCGCACGGTTCGTATATTCTTTCATTTCTTTAAATGTATATTTCTCATCACGTGATGGATCACGATAATATAGGGCAATTTTATTTTTCCTTACACCTTCCGCATGACGGTCGATTGCTTCATAAGCAATATTAACCCTGCCTGTTTCTGACCAAGAAAAACTTTTTTCTACCTCCGCCCAATCAAAATTCGCATATGCTTCATCATAATCTGTTAAATTATAATTGCCTTTAGTTGCTGGTAGCGCTTCCACTTTCACTATACATTTCCCCTTTATGTAAGTTATTTACTATTCTATTATAAAATAAAACTCGTCTTTTCTCAATTTTTTAAATTTTGTTTATATATTATTTTTCTGTAAAATTGTATAATTAGTGTGATAGAGGCTGAAAACGCTTCATTTTTACTAGATTCCTGTATAATGATATTGACGTTACGAATGGTGGTGACATTGTGGAGCATAAGAAAACTTATAACGCAAAGGAACTTAAAACCCCTCATGGTACGCTCATTATTGAAGGTCCCATAACTGGTGAAGCCCTAGCAAGCTATGAATTTCACGAGGACTTAGTAGCTTTTCGTCCTCCAAATCAGCAGCATAAAGCATTGATTGAAATTGCTGACCTACCTGAAGGAAGAATTATTATCGCAAGAGAGCATAACACCATTGTAGGGTATGTTACATACCTTTACCCAGACCCACTTGAACGCTGGTCTGAGGGAAAAATAGAAAATTTAATAGAATTAGGAGCAATCGAAGTTATTCCAAAATTTCGCGGCAGTCGAGTTGGAAAGAATCTTTTAATTGTTTCTATGATGGATGATGCTATGGAAGACTACCTCATCATTACTACTGAATATTATTGGCATTGGGATTTAAAAGGAACAGGCCTGAATGTTTGGGAGTATCGTAAGGTAATGGAAAAAATGATGAGTGCAGGCGGGCTTGAATGGTTTGCAACAGATGACCCTGAAATTAGTTCACACCCTGCCAACTGTTTAATGGCTCGAATTGGCAAACGAGTAAATCAGGATACGATAGAAAGATTTGACCGACTACGCTTTATGAATCGATTCATGTATTAAGTGAGTAAGGGGGGATTCGCATGATTGTCGAAGAAATTATGAAGAAAAATGTCATTACTTTATCAGCTGATGACTCCATCTCAACAGCGATTAAAATAATGGACGAGAAAAAAATTCGTCATATACCTGTGGTAGATAAAAATCAACACGTGATTGGGCTAATTAGTGACCGTGATATTCGTGATGCAAAGCCTTCAATCCTAGACTATACGAACAATGAAAAAACACTAGATTCACCAATTAAGGACATTATGGTAAAAGAAGTAATAACCGGACATCCGCTTGACTTTGTTGAGGAGATTTCTGCTGTTTTTTTCCAGTATCGGATTGGCTGTCTCCCGATTGAATCGAATGGAAAATTAGTTGGAATCATCACTGAGACAGATTTACTTCATACCTTTGCACAACTAACCGGTGCAAACCAACCAGGTTCACAACTCGAAATTAAGGTACATAATCGTGCAGGAACTCTCGCAGACGTTGTCAATGTCATTAAAAATCATAATGTAAATATTCATAGTGTTCTTGTTTACCCTGACAAGGAGGACACGCAATATAAAATCATTGTATTACGAGTTCAAACAATGAATCCAAATAAGATCATTACTAATCTAATTGATAATGGCTACACTGTACTGTGGCCAACCATTCCAGGGCCACAATTATGACGAAAGAATCTGTCTTTGTCTATTCGGACGAATTATTAAAATATCGATTTAGTAATGATCATCCCTTTAATCAAACGAGGGTAAAGCTTACATATGACCTACTCAAAAGTTTGAACTTGTTAGATGAATCGGAAATTATTCCACCTAGAATAGCGTCAGATGAAGAATTAGAGCTTGTCCATGACCCTAAATTTATAGAAGCTGTTAAGTTAGCAGGGGAAGGTAAACTCCCTAAAGAAACAGGATATAGCTATGGAATCGGTACGGAAGATACCCCTATTTTTCCCGGAATGCATGAGGCTAGTGCATTATTAGTTGGCGCTACCCTATCGGCGGTTGACCATGTAATGTCAGGGAAATCGAAACACGCCCTTAATTTAGGTGGCGGACTCCACCATGGATTCCGTGGGAAGGCCTCTGGATTTTGTGTCTACAATGATAGTTCAGTTGCGATTCGTTATTTGCAAAAGAAATATAATGTAAAGGTACTTTATGTAGATACAGATGCACATCACGGGGATGGTGTGCAGTGGACATTTTATGATGATCCAACTGTTTGTACACTTTCAATTCATGAAACAGGACGATATCTATTTCCTGGGACAGGAAATGTAACTGAGAGGGGCTCTGGCAAGGGCTATGGCTATACCTTTAATATTCCACTAGATGCATTCACTGAGGACGATTCATGGTTACATGCCTACACGACCGCTTTTACAGAAGTAACTGAGTTTTTCAAACCAGATGTCATTTTTACGCAAAACGGTGTCGATTCGCATTATTATGATCCATTAACCCATTTGTCCGCAACAATGAAAATCTATCGTGAAATTCCAAAACTTGCTCATCAGCTTGCTCATCAGTATTGTGATGGCCGCTGGATTGCAGTAGGCGGAGGCGGATATGACATATGGAGAGTCGTTCCTAGAGCATGGTCTTTGATTTGGCTCGAAATGATCGAAAAATCAAATATAAATGGCGCACTTCCTGTCGAATGGATCAATCAATGGCAACCAAAAGCAAAACTTACTCTTCCAGCTTATTGGGACGATGAGCCTACTATATATCCACCCATTCCTAGAAGAGCAGAAATTGAGGAAAAAAATGCACTTACCGTTACAAAAACGCTTTACCCAATACGGAATAATAAATAAAAAAACACGGCCTCAAGCCGTGTTTTTTAACTATTCTTTTGTTGAATGTCTAAATTCAATACGGTGTGGCAATGTCACGATTTGTTCTTCAACATTTTCCTTGTTCATGAACTTAGTTAAAAGTCTCATCGCCACAGCTCCGATATCATACATCGGTTGAACAACTGATGTAAGCTGCGGACGCACCATGAGTGCTAATCGAGTATTATCAAAGCTTATAACTTCGAAATCATTAGGAATCGAATACCCTAAATCCTGTGCACTATGGATTACACCTAATGCCATTTCATCTGTACCTACAAATACAGCAGTTGGCTTATCTGCTAATTCATGGATTCTCTCAAAACCTTCAATACCAGAATCGTATGTGTAATCACCTTCGATTACAAGTTCTTCGTTGTAAGAGAGTCCTGCATCCTCAATAGCTCGTTTATAACCATTTAATTTTTTTTCACCATTAATTGGTTCATTTAATGGACCAGTAACAAACGCGATTTTCTTATGACCTTTATTAGCAAATTCTGTTACTGCGTCATATGCAGCCTGTTCGACATCGATTGTTACGGCTGGGACCGTATTTGTGCTCTCCACTGAGGCAGCTAATACAATCGGAACAGGAGACTTTTCAAATTCCTCGACATGTTCTTCCGTAATATTTCCGCTCATAAAGACAATACCGTCCACTTGCTTTCCAAGCATTGTATTTAATAGGTGGAATTCTTTATCCTTATTTTGGTCAGAGTTACTTAGGATAATATTGTACTTATACATCGTCGCAATATCTTCAATTCCACGTGCGAGCTCTGAATAAAAGATATTTGAGATATCTGGAATGATTACTCCAACTGTTGTCGTTTTTTTACTAGCTAGTCCACGAGCCACAGCATTTGGGCGATAGCCTAATCGATCAATTGCTTCTTGTACTTTCTTTCGAGTTGTTGGTTTTACATTTGGGTTACCATTTACAACACGCGATACGGTTGCCATGGAGACATTGGCTTCCCTCGCTACATCATAGATTGTCACATTCATTGACAGCACTCCTTATTTCAAGTTACCACTTATATGTTAGTATTAACTTTTTTATTCAAACAAATGTCATGTTTGCTTATTTTATCTAATAATCATACGATACTTGCACCGCAAGGGCAATTACTTTGTGCAATTCTTAACAAATTCGTTAAAAATATCGGAAAAAGCTCGAAAAAACCTCCTACTTTTACAGTAGGAGGTCTTGATGAAAATTATACACGAACGGCTTGAGTTGCCTTAAGTTCTGTAATCCATTTTTCAAATTGATCAAAATCCATTTGCTGTGCTGAGTCTGATAGAGCAATTGCTGGATCTGGATGTACCTCCGCCATGACACCATCTGCTCCAATTGCAAGAGCTGCTTTTGCACATGGCAATAATAAATCACGACGTCCAGTTGAATGTGTTACGTCAACAAATACTGGTAAGTGTGTTTCTTGTTTTAAGATAGGAACTGCAGAAATATCTAGTGTATTACGAGTAGCTTTTTCGTAAGTACGGATACCTCTTTCACAAAGAATGATTTGGTCATTTCCTTGAGATATGATATATTCTGCTGCATTTACGAATTCATCAAGTGTTGCAGCCAATCCGCGTTTTAATAATACAGGTTTTTTAACAGAACCCGCTGCTTTTAATAATTCGAAGTTCTGCATGTTACGAGCACCGATTTGGATAACATCGATGTATTCACAAGCAACTTCAATATCTGCTGGGTTTACAATTTCACTGATAACAGCCATGTTTGTTTCATCAGCAACGCGTTTTAAGATTTTTAATCCTTCTAGTCCTAATCCCTGGAAGTCATAAGGAGAGGTTCTAGGCTTGAATGCGCCGCCACGAAGTAGGCGTAAACCATATTTCTTTGCTTCTGCAGCTACTGCAGCTGTTTGCTCATAACTTTCAACCGCACATGGTCCAACGATGAATTGTTGTGAGCCATCACCAATTTTAACACCTTTTACATCAACAATTGTATCTTCTGGTTTTTTCTTACGTGAAACAAGGAGAGCTTTGCGATGATCGTCTTCTTGAATCTCAAGACCTGCCTTGAAAATTTCTTTGAAGATATGTTGTACAGTTGATGTTTCGAAAGGTCCCTCATTATGCTCTAAAATGTTATTTAACATTTTTCTTTCGCGTACTGGATCGTATCGGTTAACACCTTGTGCTTCTTTTACTTTTCCAATTTCTTGTACTAATTTCCCGCGTTCACTAATAAGTTTAAGAATTTCAAGATTAATTTCTTCTACTCTGTCGCGAAGGTTATCTAGTTCTACTTTACTCATCTCACTCTTCCTTTCTCCACCCAGTTATTATCGCAATCTAATCAAAAATCTGATATATTTCTAGTAATTAGAATTCATTATAAACGATAAAAATCAATATGTCACTAAAAACTTTATTACCCAAACGCTTTTAAGCAATAAAGTATATTATGATAAAATCGATTGATCGGTGATTACAAAAATAAAATAGTTAAACAATTCTTTCATTTATACAATTGTATCGTATTAGAAAGAAAAGTCCATGGTTTTTTAGCCATGGACTTTTCTTTATTCACCAGCAGCGACCAATGCTTCTTTCGTTATACTTCTATGAGAGGCATTCCATTTTACCTTGCCATCTTCAAAAAGAAGAGCCTGTGGTGATTCATGTTTAATTTCAAAGTTCTCTGCAATGTGGTTTGAGAGTTCTTTTGCTTCTTGAACATATAGATAGTAGCTTGGTACATTTTCATGTTCTGACACAAATTGTTCATACTCATCAAAAGCTGCTTTACTAATCGGACAAGTAAGACTGTGCTTAATAAAAATAAATTTATTTTCCTTTTCTAGGACTTGGTTAAATTCTTCGATTGTTTCAATTTTTGCCTTCCCCATCTTTACATCTCCCTATTTATTAGTAGTTAGTAGTTTGTGTATTATTTTCTGCGTCGTCTAAGGCTTGCTTCGCTTCAGCAAGCTTTTCCTGGAACAGTTGAGCACTTCCAGCTGAATCCTGATTTGTTTCTTCTATCGCTGACTCTACTACTGATTCATTATTCTCAAGTTCAACTTCAGGCTCAATTTGCCCGGTAGGAGGTTTAAAGTCTTTTACTTTTGTTAAAATCTGATTGGACTGCTCAGAAATTGTTTTAGAAAGTGAATTTGTTTTTTCCTTTACAACAGAAGCTTGATCATTTATCTGCCTACGGAATTCTTGTCCTGTTTTTGGCGCTAGAAATAATGCTGTTGCTGCGCCAACAGCTGCACCTACAATTGTTCCTAAGATAAAATTTGAACCACTATTTTTTCCCATTATAATCCCCTTTCTTCATTCGAAATTGGTTTGTCATGCTTTTGTTTCTTATCTTTCCATTTATCCCAAATCTCTATTACAGCATTCCCCACTTGGACAACCTGTGAGATTTTGGTTTTATTTTTCTCTAACTGTACTGCTACCTCTTCTGTCACATTTCCAACTGATTTATTGAAGCGTTGTAAAGAAGTTCCGACGTCTTTAACAGCATCAACAACTGTATTCAAACTCTCGGACTTCTGCTGAATATCTTCTGCAAGCTTATTTGTTTTATGCAAGAGTTCTGTCGTTTCACTTGTAACACCCTCCATCTGTTTCTCTAATCCAGATAAGGTACTTGCTACATTATCCAATGTTACTTGAAGGGAACGTAATGTCCTTGAGAGATAAATAACCAAAATTAAAAAAGCTACTGCAATTACTGCAACACTTATGTATACGATAAGAATCATTCGTGATGCACCTCCTTCTATCTTTGTTACCCGATTTTACCGATATCAAACATACTATCCCCATTGTTTAACTTTCGACAAAAATCATTGAAGTCCTCCAAGGAATTTATAAGCAATCGATTTTAATAAACAATTTCCTTTTTTTCGGTTACAATAGGAATGTACATAAGCAAAATTGAATTTGGAGGCAATTAATATGAAAGATCCACGTATTGAAACACTCGCTCGTAATTTAATTAATTATTCTGTACGCCTCAGGGAAGGTGAAAAAGTACTCATCGAGAACTTCGGCTTGCAGCGTGAGCTCGTGGTTGCGCTTATTAATGAAGCATATAAAGCTGGTGGATATCCGTTTGTATCATTAAAAGACCACCAAGTAGATCGTGCTCTTTTACTAGGTGCTCAGGAAAAGCAGTTTGAAATGAAAGCCGATTTCGAAGCAAACGTTATGAGCAAAATGGATGCCTATATAGGCTTACGTTCTGGTGATAACATTAATGAGTTTGCAGATGTACCGGATGACAAAATGAAAATAGAAGGAAATACAGTTGGCAAAAAAGTACATCGTGAAATACGTGTACCAAAAACAAAATGGGTAGTGCTGCGTTATCCAAATTCTTCGATGGCTCAACTAGCGAAGATGAGTACAGAAGCATTTGAAGATTTTTATTTTAATGTGTGTAATCTTGATTACGGTAAAATGAGCAATGCGATGGATGCACTTGTTGAACTTATGGATAATACCGACAAGGTACGCATTACGGGTCCTGGTACCGACCTTACATTCTCCATCAAAGGCATTAAAGCAATTAAATGTGCAGGTGAAATGAATATCCCAGATGGTGAAGTATATACTGCTCCTGTTCGTGATTCTGTTAACGGTACTTTAACATATAATACGCCATCCCCATATCAAGGCTTCACATTTGAAAATGTATCACTTACTTTTAAAGATGGAAAAATTGTTGATGCTACATCGAACGATCCTGAGCGTATTAATAAAATTCTTGATACAGATGAAGGTGCACGTTTTATCGGTGAATTTGCAATTGGAGTAAATCCATACATTCAACATCCAATGCAAGACATTCTATTTGATGAAAAAATTGATGGCAGCTTCCATTTCACACCTGGACAGGCCTATGATGATGCATACAATGGAAACAACTCAAATATTCATTGGGATATGGTAAATATTCAACGCCCTGAATATGGCGGTGGCGAAATCTATTTTGATGATGTACTTATTCGTAAGGACGGCCGCTTCGTTATCCCTGAGCTTGAACCATTAAACCCAGAAAACCTAAAATAATTGAACTTAAAAAGACCTTTGCGACATGTTTCGCAAAGGTCTTTTTTTATACGACCGCCTTTTCGTAGGCATTTTGAAATTTTTGAATATCGCCGGCTCCCATAAAAATTAATACACTATTCTCATGTTTTTTAAGGATAGAAGTATTGTCTTCTTGGATTAACTCAGAACCTGGGATTTTCCCTTGTAGATCCCCAATGGAAAGCTCCCCTTTATTTTCACGGGCTGAACCGAAAATATCACATAGATAAACTTGATCCGCTTTTACTAAGCTTGCAGCAAAGTCATCCAAAAATGTCTGTGTTCTTGTAAATGTATGTGGTTGGAAAATCGCCACAATTTCACGATCAGGATATTTTTGCCTTGCAGCTTCAATTGTTGCATTGATCTCTGTTGGGTGATGTGCATAATCATCAATTAATATTTGATTTCCGACTCGTTTCTCAGAGAACCTACGCTTTACACCACCGAAGCTCAACAAACGCTCTTGAATAATGGACACATCAATATTCTCATAATGGCATAATGCAATTACTCCTAAAGCATTTAATACATTATGATTTCCGTATCCATTGATGGAAAAGCTTGCAAAAAAAGTATTTCTTACGAAAACATCAAAGGTGGAACCTTCTGTGTTTTTCTTGATATTTCGAGCTTGAAAATCATTTTCTTCTCCAATTCCATAAAACACAACAGGTACCTTCGCGTGGATACTTTGAAGGTATTCATCATCACCACAAGCAATGATTCCCTTCTTAACTTGCAAGGCCATTTCTTGAAAGGCATTGAACACATCTTCAACATTTGCAAAATAATCTGGATGGTCAAAATCAATATTCGTCATTATCGCGTAATCAGGGTGATAGCTTAAGAAATGACGTCTGTATTCGCATGCTTCAAAAACAAAGTTTTTATTATTCTCTGATCCCTTACCACTTCCATCCCCAATGAGGTAGGAAGTTGGTTCTGCTCCTTGCAGAACATGTGCAAGTAAGCCTGTTGTAGATGTTTTTCCATGGGAGCCTGTTACGGCAACGCTCGTATACTTTTTCATAAATTCACCTAGGAAACGGTGATAGCGAATAACAGGTAGCCCCATTTCGACCGCTTTTACTATTTCTTCATGAGTATCAGGGAAGGCATTCCCGGCAATAACCGTCAGACCTTCATGAATATTTTCCTTGTCAAAAGGTAAAATCTTTATTCCTCTTTGCTCTAAAGGCTTTTGTGTGAAATAAAATTTTTCATGGTCAGACCCTTGAACTTCATAATTCATGTCATGAAGTATCTGTGCCAATGAACTCATGCCAGTACCTTTGATTCCAACGAAGTGGTAAACTGTCATATAAAGAACCTCCAACAATGTCTATCTGTAAGACAGTATATGAAATTCATCTAATTTTGATAATTGTACCCATGATTTTGAGATAGGTGCTATTAAGGAAAATCAAATTTTATGTATATACAATCATCTCACATTTTTTCATTATAGCACTAATCAATGGTGAAGACCATTACGAAAAAATAACTAGAAATCAACAAGAAGTATGAAGTATGTCCTACGAAACCACAACATAAGTGGGATGAGTTATCCTTATTATGAACGTAGGACATTAGAATTAACCTGTTGTAGCACTGATTTTTCTATGATAGTGACTCATACATTTGATTCCTTTTACCTATAAAGGAAAAAGGGCGATAACAATAGTTATCAGCCCTCATATATATCAGCTAAATCCTCTTCAGTTATCAAAACTTCACGTGGCTTACTACCACGAGATTCAGAGATAATTCCTTGATCTTCCATCATATCAATTAGACGTGCTGCACGATTATATCCAATTCTAAAACGTCTTTGTACACTAGAGGTAGAAGCTCCCCCATGTTCAAGAACGAACTCACATGCCTCAAAAAAGAGCTCATCTTCTTCATTTGTGATTGAAGCTTTCTTTAGGAGCTCGTCCTGTTCAAACATATAGCTTGGCTTCATTTCTGATTTTACAAAATTTACAACTTCCTCGATTTCATCGTCTGTAACAAAGTTTCCTTGTACTCGAAATGGCTTTGAAGAACCATTCTCTAGGAAAAGCATATCTCCTCTTCCAAGCAGCTTCTCGGCCCCACTTGAGTCAATAATCGTTCTTGAATCAACCTGTGATGAAACAGAAAACGCGATTCGCGTTGGAATATTCGCTTTGATTAATCCTGTGATAACATCAACTGATGGGCGTTGAGTAGCAAGAATTAAATGGATTCCACAGGCTCTTGCTTTTTGGGCAATTCGGCAGATTGAGTCCTCTACATCCCCTGGCGCTACCATCATTAAATCAGCAAGCTCATCAATGATAATCACGAGATAAGGTAGTTTCCCGCTTTTCTCATCATGCTTTTTCACCATTTCATTATATCTACCAATATCACGAACACCGGTATGGGCAAATAATTCATATCTTCTTTCCATTTCTTCAACTGCCCACTTTAGAGAAGCTGTTGCCGCCTTTACATCCGTAATAACCGGGCTTACAAGATGTGGAATATGGTTATAAGGTGCCAATTCTACCATTTTGGGATCAATAAGTAGTAGCTTCACTTCATCCGGTGATGCTTTATATAACAAACTGACAAGCATTGCGTTAATACATACACTTTTACCCGAACCAGTCGCACCTGCGATAAGTCCATGTGGCATCTTTTGTAAATCCGTTACAATCGGCTTTCCAGAGATATCAAGACCCATTGCAACAGCTAATGGTGATTGATTTGTTAGGAATTCAGGAGTTTGTATGATTTCCTTTAATAGTACAGGCTTACTTTTTCTATTTGGTACTTCAATACCAATTGTATTTTTTCCAGGAATCGGTGCTTCGATCCGAATATCCTTGGCAGCCAAACTTAATTTAATGTCATCTGATAGATTTGTAATTTTATTTACTTTCACACCAGGCTCTGGGTGTACCTCAAATCTAGTAACAGCAGGGCCCTGTGTTACATTCACCACTTTTGCACGGACTTTAAAATTTCGTAGGGTCTCGTCTAAAATATTCTGCTGGTCAAGTAACCATTGACTGTCATCAGCTTGTTCGGCAGGAGGCGCATTTAAGAAAGAAAGCTCTGGGAAAGTATAGCCAGGTTGTTGAACTTCGTCTTCCTGATGTGTTTGTAATTCTTGCTGAATTGGTTGTTCCTGCTCTACTGACTGTTCACTTTGCCTAGTTTGTTCCTGTTCAACTGGTTGTTCATTTTGCCTTGGTGCTTCCTGCTCAACTGGTTGTTCATTTTGCCTTGGTGCTTCCTGTTCAACTAGTTGTTCATTTTGTCTTGGTGCTTCCTGTTGACTTTTTTGTACAATTGGATCGACAGGAGTTACTTGTGTTACTTTTTCTGGTTGCCTCTGTGACAATTTCTGTTTATCCTTTTTAAACATTAATACATTAAACGGTATATTGGATCGTCTCGGCTCTGTTCTAGTCTGTTCAGTTTTGTCTGAGTGTTCAACCTGTGTTTCAGTATTCTCAACAGTAGCTTCAGTTTCCTCCGCTTTAGGATCTTCTTGCATTTCGAGACTTTCAATCTGATCAACTGGCTCTTCTGTCACAATTTCTTCGGTATGTATCATTTCTTGCTCAACTAGTTTTGTTTCCTCAGGCGCATTTAATTCCTCCTCCACAACAATTTGTATTGGAGTTTCCTCATTAATAGACTCTTTGGCTTGTGGCTCAGTAGCAGCCGGTACTTCCTTAGTTACCTCTTCTTCACTTATTAATTGATTCGCAAAGCTTGCCACCTTTTGCTCTGTATCTTCTAAAGTAGTTGAAACTGTATACTGTTTTGGTTCAACTTGCTCCGTTAGTATGATTGTTGAAGCAACCTCTTCTTGTGCTTCTTTCCATGCCCTAGCAATCGATTCTGTATCTGCAATAGGCGTTGAAGGAAGTTCATACTCTACTATTTCTTGAGCTGTATCCTGAGCTATTTCCTGAGGCTTTGGTTTACCTAGACCAAATACCGGGGATGGTGTCTCGGAAGGTTGAAAGGGTTGTTTCTCTTGTAACTTTACAACGGTTTTAGGAGTTGAATTCCTAGTTGGTTGTGAGGTTCTTGTTTGTTGAGTTTGCTGAGCTTTTTGTGTTTGCTGTGTCTGCTGTTTTTGCTGTGTCTGTTTTTTCTGCTGTGCTCGCTGCGTTTGCTGTGTTCGCTGTGTTTGCCTGGTTTGTACCTTTTCCTTTTTTATTCTTGTTTTTTCTTGATCTGGTATGACCGGAAAACGAAAATTTCCCTTTGGGTATTCATATGTCACTCTTGCCTCAACAGGTTTGTTTTGTCTGATTTGAGTCGCTTTAATTTCAATTGGATCATCATCGTCCGTCTGTAAAAAATGTAGTAATCTTTTTATCCAATTCACAACTATCACTCTTCCATTTCAATTCTATTCCTTATTGTAACAAAAAAGCCGCTAGTTTTCCTAGCGACTTTTGGTAGAGTATGTTTTATTTTCTTGGGCGATTTTTCCCAAGAATAAAGATGGGCTCAAGTTTACCTTCTTCATAAATAAATGATAGAGCCGTAATGGGAACACGTCCACTCGCAAAGAAGCTCATTGTCATTTGAGCAAGGATATCATATCCCGTGTCATTTTGAACATCAACTATAATCAGTACATCCTGATGAGGGACAGCTACAGCCATTGTTCCTTTCATTTGTTGGCTCATTTTGTGTAAAAAGGCATCATTCAAGATACGACTTGCATCATATCCATCGTTTTTATTTATAAAATAAAAGGTATTGCCTGCAACTTCGTCAGTCTTGTATGAAACATCTAGGGACCGTAGATTAAATCTCGCTATTTCACGGATCCGTTCAAACTTCCAATTTTCTTTTTCAAGAAGTTTTTTATCTACCAAACGGTACGTTGTTCCTAAATCAAGGGCATAATAGATTCTTGTTTCTGCAGTATGGTCATCGTAGATAAGTTCTATTCCCTCATTCGATTCAGTAGGGAAAGAGGTTGAACGAATAACAGGATAAATGTTTTTTTCTTTACCCTCAAGCTCCAATTCACTATTCATGAAAGTCAAAGATTCTTCAATATAATAAATGACTTCATCAAGACTTCCGGGACCTTCTTCTTGATATTTCGCGACTATTCCAGGAAGTGTGACAGTCGTTCCTTTCTTCGTTTCCTTGTCCTCGATACGCAAGGTATCTTTCTCACGGTCAAAAGAAAACTGCCAATTATGATGGGATAGTTTATCTTGAATTATTTTCTTTACCTTTTTTGAATCCATTTTCCTATTATTTTTTGAGTCCATAATATCAATCTCCTCTCTCTACGTGATCTTAAGAGAGACCATTAATGAATTGTTCGATTTCTTCTTTCGTTTTACGGTCCTTACTTACAAAACGGCCCGTTTCCTTTCCGGCCTCATAAGCCACAAAGCTTGGTATACCAAAAACGTTTAGAGTCGCACATAAATCAATAAATTCGTCACGGTCTACATAGTAAAATGTATAGTCAGGATAAGAACTCTCTATTTCAGGTAAAAATGGATCGATAAAACGGCAGTCTGGACACCAATCCGCTGAAAACATTAGAATGTTCTTTCCGCTTTTAATTAATTCTTGATATTGGTCAATCGTTTCAAGTTTTTTCATGGGCTTTACCTCCAATTTCCGTATGAACTAATTATCATATATTCTTCACCTAAAAACAAATAAAAGCCCCTAACAGTGTAGGGGCTTAACTTCAATATTTCACGGAAGACACAATTTGCATCATCTCGGTTGCACTTTCAGAAATGTCGCTTACCTTCGTTTCTGTTGTCATTTTTATTCCGCCTATTCCCACAGTCACAAGGTAAAGCTTGTCCTCTATTTCAAAAACTTTTACATAGCCAAATCGTTCTTTATCTGTATAGGTTTTGTCAATTGCAAATTCCTTCGCATCAACAGAGTTATACAATACATCACTTGTACGTTCTTCATTAGGATTTACAAATAAAATAAATGTTTGGTTTCCGTTTTGAAGGATTACGTTATTTTCATCCTTCTTTTCTATCTCCATAGTAGATGGCATATAAAAGGAAACATCACCGTTTTCACTATTTGTCTTTTCAGGTTGAGCTTTAAACACATCTTCGACCGCTGCAACCGTTTCCTTTGATTCATCTTCAATCGATGCACAACCTGCCAAAAGTCCTACAAGCGATAGAAAAATGAAAACAAGGACTTTCCCTAGTTTCATATTCTCTCACCCCTTAAAAAGGTAGCTATTCTCTTTTTCTATAATAAACCTATTAATTTAACAGTTGCAAGAGTAATCTACAAATTTTAATCAATAAGAAATAAGTACCATTTATTTGTTACAATTATGACTTAATTTTCTTCTATATGCAAACTGGCCAATCAGAAGCTTTACGACATGCGTGAACATATCTTTTCGATTCACATACTGGTTCGTAAAAATACCGATTGCACCCTCAGCCTTGCGGATATCCTTTTGTTTTGTGAAATCCTCCATCACATCACCAAGTTCGATTCCCTTTTTTAATTCTCTAGCAATTTCACTTGGTAGTAGAATTCTTGCTCCACCTGCAATTATCGGGTCATTGTCTTTATCGACAATTGCGCCCCAATTACATAAAAACATTCCAAACTCGGTTTCAACGACCCCACCCTCTAAGCCAATTCCAATGTCTGTGCCTTCCTTTTCAAGAGCCGACTTTGCGCGATTAATTGCACCTTGAATGGTCTCCTCATCTGAAAAAGGTTGGGCTGACACACCCGAAGATACGGATGTTTGATGAAATTTTGCTTCAATGCCAGCAAATCCTTGTATAATCGCATCCACTTTTGCAGGATTTTTCGTACCAATTGCAATTTGTATCATTTTATTACCACCTCTTTATCAAAACGAATGCTCGGCATAAGCCGAGCACCTTTCATTTTTGCTACCTTTATTTTTACCCATTCTGACGAATGGATTCCACTGTTGTTCGATCAGAATTCTTTACAAGGGTAACAAGTAATTCTTTTGCAGCAGCATAGTCATCCACATGAATAATTGATGCATGTGTATGGATATAACGAGAACAAATCCCGATAACTGCTGATGGCACACCTTCATTTGAAAGATGAACTTGGCCAGCATCTGTTCCACCTTGAGAAACAAAATATTGGTATTTAATATTATTGGATTCTGCTGTGTCTAAAATAAATTCACGCATGCCACGGTGTGTAACCATTGTACGGTCAAATATTCGAAGTAAAGCACCATGTCCCAGTTTACCAAATGCACTCTTATCTCCAGACATATCATTAGCTGGGCTTGCATCTAGAGCGTAGAAAATATCAGGTTTAATCATTGTTGCAGACGTTCTTGCACCTCTTAAACCTACTTCTTCTTGTACAGTCGCACCAGAAAAAAGTGTATTTGGTAACTGGGTTCCCTGCAATTCCTTCAATAGCTCAATGGAAAGCCCACAGCCATAGCGGTTATCCCATGCTTTGGCTAAAATTTTCTTTTCGTTTGCCATTGGTGTAAATGGACAAATCGGAACTACCTGCTGACCAGGCTTAATTCCCAAGCGGATTGCATCTTCACGATCATCAGCACCAATATCAATTAACATATTTTTAATATCCATTGGTTTTTTTCGTTGGCTCTCTTCCAGTAAATGTGGAGGGATTGATCCAATAACCCCGATAACAGGACCATTGTCAGTAATCACCTGTACACGCTGCGCTAGAAGAACTTGGCTCCACCAGCCACCTAAAGTCTGGAAACGAAGCATCCCATTATCCGTGATCGAAGTGATCATGAATCCAACTTCGTCCATATGGCCAGCAACCATGACAGTTGGCCCATTAGCATCACCACGGCGTACTCCAAAAATACTACCTAATCCATCTTGTACAACCTCATCTGAGTATTTTTCAAGCTGTGAACGCATAAACTTTCTTACCTGGTGTTCATTCCCTGAAGCTCCAGGAAGCTCTGTTAACGTTTTAAAAAGCTCAAGTGTATCCTGTTTCAATGTCATTCTCCTTCCAGTATATAAAAGTCGTAACAAGTAGCAAAAATTTGATTCTATTATGTACATTATTTAGTATATCGAAATTGTTTTTTCGTTACCATAGCGAACATGGAGATTTTCATAAAAAGAAGTTATACTTATCACAAGGATTAAGTCCGTTTAGGAGGGATGAAATGAGCTGGAATAAGTTTTTTCTTGGTTTTGGTGTTGGATTTGCAAGTGCACTTCTTATTAAAGAAGCATTAAGTGATTCAACGATTCCCGGTGACAAAGCCTTAAAACTAGCCAAAGAAGCTTTCAAAAAGAATGGCCCAATAGATGGGTCTTGGATCCAAATGAATCCAGAGGACTACACAAAATCAGGCATTCACTATCAAGTATACAAAGGTGGCATCTCTCGGAAATTAAATCAAGAAAGCCACCAATACGAATTCGTAATGGATGCAAAAACAGGTTCCATATTAGAGGTTAACCCACTGTAAGTCAGATTAGCTTATAAGATTTTACTTCTTATAAGCTAATTTTTTTATTCTCGAATTCTTTTTAATGAATCAATCATTTCTCCAGATTGATTCCATTTAATTGCCCGATATAAAGCATCATGATAAAAAATATACCAAGCTTCTTTTGCAAGCCCTTCACCCATCCATTTTTGTTTTTGCTCAATCGATTTCATTGGGTAATCATCATAAGCCAACACCCACAGAACATTTTGATGGGCATGTGTCGGCATGATATCCGCCATATGTATTGCCTGTTCATTTTGGCTTTCTAACAAAATAATAGAATGACCATCACTATGACCGCCTGTATGTATCATCGTAATTCCAGGGACAACCTCAAGTTTGTCAGTAAACGTATTTACTTGATGTTCGATTGCTTCCCAATTATCTTTCCAGTATGTCGCTTTTGAGCGGATATTCGGATTTCGCATTTCTTCCCATTCCACATCTGACGCATAAATGATAGCGTTCTCAAAAGTCGGAACCAATTTTTCATTTTCCCATTTCGTAAGACCACATGCATGATCAAAATGAAGGTGAGTCATAAGGACGATATCAATATCGTTCGTTGTAAGTCCAAGTTCTGCTAAAGACTTATCAATAGAAGACTCCTCCAGAACCCCAAAATTCCGTTTCATCTTATCTGTCAGTTTTCCATTGCCAATTCCTGATTCAATTAAAATATTTTTTGAACCTGCCTTCACAAGGATTGGATCTGTTCGCAGTACAATTTGATTTTTTTCATTATGTGGATATCTTTTTGACCATAACGGCTTAGGCACAACACCAAACATTGCACCACCATCTAAATGTGTAACACCGCCATTTAACCAAGTAAGTGTAATATCACCAATAACAAGCTGTTCCATTCTTTCCCCACCCTTCACCAACGGTTATCCTCATTTTACCATTATTAAGAAAATTTATAAATCATCTTTCGGTAGAGTTAACAACATAAAAAACCCATAAACCATTGTTTATGGGAAGGGTTACGATTATTTAGGTTGATATCTGACCTCTGAACGATAAATTGGATGTCCCATTTCGGAAAATTTTTCTTCATACTCCGTCATGATATTATCTTCAAAATCTGATTTATGAAGGTCAAGACTTACAAATGTTAAAAGCAGACCGTATTCAGAAAAGCTTCTTAACGAATATTCGAATAACCCACGATTATCTGTTTTAAAATGAATTTCACCTTCGTTAACAAGGATATCCTCATACATTTGTAAAAATGTTTTGTAGGTTAAGCGACGTTTTTCATGACGTTTCTTTGGCCATGGATCACTAAAATTGAGATAAACGCGATCAACTTCTCCTTTTTCAAAAAATTCCCTAAGTTTATCTGCATTTTGATTCAATAATTTAAGATTTGGTATCTCTGCCTCAATCACACGGTCTAAAGCTGCGACTATGACACTTTCATATAATTCAATCCCAATATAGTTGATATTAGGATGAGCTTTTGCCATCTCTGTAACAAATCTGCCTTTACCTGTACCTACTTCTATATGAATCGGATTATCATTTCCAAAAACTTGATTCCAGTTCCCTTTATGTTCAACTGGATTCTCGATTACGTACTGTGGGTATGACGCTAATCTTTCCTTCGCCCACGGTTTATTGCGCAAACGCATGATTGCCACCTCATTTAAGTTGTATCGCACAAAAGAATAACATGTCCAACACTTTCGTGCAAGGCTTTGTTGGACGATTTTATGCCAAAAAACAACGTAAACCCACCGATTGGTGAGTTTCGTGTTTACGTCGTATAAAAATGGTCATTTCATGGAAATGTAGTATAGAGACAACATCAAAAAGGAAGTGTTCTAAAATGCCTCTAGATCATACACATCAAATGGATATTTTAAAGGATATATTATCAAATCATCAAATGGATTGCTGTGGTACAGTATCTGAATGTGAACAATTAGGAAGACTGATTCAATCCCTTCTGGCAAACCCAAATATTGACCAGAGTGTGAAACAGGTTTTAACAGACGTCTATTCCTATAGTCAACAAGGCCAATATACCCAGCATCTAGATAACCATATTGAATCACATCAAAATCAAATTAATCAATGGATTTCAGATATTGACCAGTACTCATAATAAATGCTCCAAATATTGCAGCCAATGAAGGATTTCCTTCTCCTTCTTTTTTACCTGGTACCAACCTAAAAGATGCAAAGATTGTGCAACCACATACCATTTCATACGCAGAAGCAGATTGTCTGTTAATTCCATTCCGTAGAGACTGATCCAATTTGGCCAGTCTTCTTTTTTTATATACCAATGTAAAAGCATACCAATATCAACTGCAGGATCTGCAATCATCGCTCCATCCCAGTCAATTAAGTAGAGCTCATTGCTATCTGATAATAACCAATTGTTATGATTGACATCAGAATGACAAACGACATTATGATCATGGTCCATATTCACAAGTTCTTGCTCTAAAAATGTGATGGCCTTGTTTACAATTTCAAACTTTAATAAGTCTGGATGCAATTTTCGTAATACATCGTCCAATACATCCTTGGCTTCTATAGGCTTTTTACCTATACGTCTAAGCATTTCTAATAGCTCATTGGACTGATGGATCTTTTTTAGTAATCCCGCCACATTTTCACCGTTCATCTCAGCAGGCTTCAATTCTCTGCCGCTGAGCCATTGCTGTGCTGTGACAACATCGCCATTCTCGAGACGCTTCGTCCAAATTAACTTCGGAACAATCCCTTCTGCAGAAAGAACCGCAAGAAACGGGGATGAATTTCGTTTAAGAAATATTTTTTTATCATTTAATTGGGCAAAATACGCGTCTCCCGTTGCACCACCCGCTGGGGAGTATTCCCACTCGTTGCCTAATACGTATGTAAGCCAGTTTATCTCCAATTTCAACACAACATTTCCTAATAAATATAAAATAAAAAAGACAGCTATTGAACGTACCATATAACAATAGCTATCTTACTAAATTTTAGCGTTGAATTACAATTAAAGTCAAGATAAAGAAACTTTTTCGCTATAAAAAATAGCAAAAATAACACAGGCAAATAGTACCAAAAAGGATTATTTGACCAAAAAGGGTATTTTTCGATGCTGAACTTCAACCTGAACAGGAGTTTGGCCAATGAATTCGCCATCCGCATGAACAAACATTTTCTCATCTGATTCAATACGAATAGTTACACCTTTATGCTGCACAATTTCCTTAAACTTGGTATGAGCTCCAAAGAAAACTGTCGCAAATACAAATAGGAGTTTGATTCTTGAAAGATGATGAACAACCGTAACATCAAAGAAACCATCTGTTGTCTTTGCCTGTGGTGCTATTTTCATTCCTCCTCCATAAAAAGGTTGATTTGAAACGGTCACAAACCACACATCTTCATAATGGAAGTCTTTCCCGTCAATGTTTACTGTAACGTTCGTAAGGTGATAGGTAAAAAGGAGACGAATCAGTGCACCGACGTATGCTAATGAGCCGAGATGTACCTTATTTAAATATTTCTTCATTTTCGATTCATTTGTTCGCTTCGCAACTGCAGCGTCAAAACCTGTGCCCAAGCTACTCACAAAATAGGAACTCTTTGTTTTCCCTTGAAGCTTGCATTTTCCGATATCAAACAATTTTCCTTTACCTAATTTATTGCGAATAATGAAGGAGAGTGCATCTAATGGAGATTTTGGCACCTTAAAACCTCTTGAAAAGTCATTTCCAGAGCCAGCTGGGATATACCCTACCTTAATCTCAGGATAATACACCATGCCATTCACGACTTCATTAATGGTTCCATCTCCACCAACAGCAATGACAGCCTCCACCTTATCTTCAAACATTGAACCGATTTGTCGCGCCAATTCACCGGCATGATTTGGGTATTTTGTAAAGAAAGAACGATAGTGGATTTTTTTCTGTTCTAATTCATGTTTAAGCTGGTTCCAGACTTTTAGTCCCTTACCGTTCCCAGCCTGTTTATTTACAATAAAAATCAATAGTTTCATAGTTTATCCTCAAAAGAATATGACATTCATGACTTAATAGTATTTTATATTTATAGAGATGACAATGAAAAAGGGTGCATTCTTTTGCACCCCTAATCCATTCTGCGCACACAAACAGTATGACAGTATTGTAGTAACGCATTGCCTGCTTTTAATTGCATATGTTTTAATGGCGAACTCATATTTCGCAACCCGGTAAACCACTCTTCATACTTTCTTTTTTCCACTAAATCCACATCAAATGGGGCAAGCGGAAAATCAATATAGCCCGTACGATTCAAAATCACTTTCCGAATTGGCAGCTCGATATCGTATAAAGAATAAATCGTACGAACGATACCATCCATCCGATCCAGTTCAATCATCGGTGATAACACTTTTTTATCACGTTGTCCTTTTCGTTCAATCCAAAACCTATCATTTGAGCCTATAAACACACTATTTTCGTCCCCTTCAAGAATTGAAATTAACCAAGTTGTCGTCGGGCTAATCATGATAATTTCCACTTCAACCGGTGCATTTTTCAACTTAAAAATGGGTCTATATAATACAAGATATGTGTCTGGAAATCGCTGAAGAAAGTATTTTAAATTATGATCCTTGTAAAATTCCTTATCTATATATGATTTTTCCCGAATCGTGGAACTTGCCCACTTCATTTGAAAATCAAAGATATGATCAAGAAAATGTTGCTTCTCTAACGTTGACTGTTCCCATTGTTTTCTCTTTTGCCGGATAAACTGGCCGGGATACCGAAACATATCAATCTCATACCTAGATATATAATCCTGCAATTTTATTAATTGTCCCAACTTCTTTACACCTCATTATAGAAAAAAAGAAAACAATACTGGCAATATGATCGATGTATAGACCGCACTTAAAATCATCGCAATCGAGCTTATGGCCCCTTGATTTGTTCCTATTTCCAATGCCCTTGCTGTACCAATTCCATGTGATGCTGTTCCAAAACCTAAACCAACACCAACAAAGTGATTGACCTTAACCATTTTTAAAAGAAGTGGACCAAACATAGCACCCGAAATTCCCGCAAACATCACATAAACGGCCGCCAATGCAGGAATTCCACCCGTCACACTTGCAATATCCATAGCAACCGGAGATGTCACTGATTTTGGAGCAAGAGAAAGGATGATATCTGAGTCGATTGCTAATACTTTTGAAAAATAAAGTCCTGTTATAATTCCTGTCGTTGAACCTACAAACACGCCAATGATAATCGGAATGAAAAATTCCTTTAACGATTTGCGATTTTGATACAAAGGATAGGCCAATGCCACCACTGCAGGTCCAAGTAGCTCATCTATCCATTTCCCACCCAACATATAAGTTTCATAAGGGATTGAGAAAAATAACAAGATAATAAGAATCACAAACGTAGTTGTTGCAATTGGAACTAGTAACGGGTGGGTATATCGCTTATACAGTCGTGTCATCAAAAGAAAAATAATGATCGTACAAACGATAGAGCTAATCGCATATAGAGTGTTCATGCTCCAAAACCCTCCCCAATATTCTTGCTTTGTTTCTGTTGTTTTCTAGCTGCTAATTTGTCACCAACTATACTTGATGTAAGCATAACTAGAAATGTACTTAACAACACAATGGCAACCGTAATAAAGCCCTTCCCTTTGAAAAAGGAAAGGTAATCTATAATCCCAACAGTTGCTGGCACAAAGAGCAGTGCCAAATACGCAAGTAAAAATTGTGCCCCTTCTCCTAGCCATTTTTCTTTAATGATGTTTGTTTGTAACAAGATAAATAACAAAATCATCCCAATAATACTACCTGGAATAGAAGTGTGTAAAAGACCTTGTATCAATGTTCCGACCCAATAAATCATATATAAAGTGGCGATTTGAAAACAAATCTTAACAAATCTCATGAAAAATTCCCCTTTTTTAGCTCAATGAAAATATCGATAACGGCTGATACTTCGGCGTTCGATTCAAGTGAGTTTGATATAGCACAAAATGCTCTGCTTTAAATAGTGATTGGTCTTCTTTTGGTTGTACGATTTCATTTAAATCATTTGTAGAAAAAGAATTTTCAGTTTTCCATTTTCTTGCCATTGTAATATGTGGAGTAAACTTTCGCTTATCCAGTGAAAAGCCCAAGTCCGTGCACGCTTGATAGATATCTTTTTGAAGAGCTCTTAAAGGTTCGCTTTCTTCTACTCCAGCCCATAAGATACGAGGAGAATCTGATTTACCAAACGTTCCTAGCCCATTTAGTCGAAGAGTAAAGTGTGGATGCTGCTTAGCGATTTCCGGCATTTCTTTTTTGATGGAAGTCAATTGTTTAAACGATGCCTGCCCCCCTAAAAAAGCAAGCGTAATGTGTAAATCCTCAGGATGAACCCATGACTTAAACGGTAGGCGTGGTTCAAGCATTTCGCGCCATTTAAACAAGAGCTCTTTTGTCTCTGGAGGAAGTGCAAGTGCAAGAAAGTAGTGAGTTTGATGCTCCATTTTAAAGCCCCTTTTTGACATAATTTATTTTATCCCGCATTAACGGGCAGTAAGACCCCAAGTTTCACTTTATCATTTTAGCAAACTTACGTATAAAGGGAAACTAGGGCCGATTCTATCGGCGTTAGCACTTAATCCCAATTTAAAAGCCCGCCAACAGGGCGGGCTTCTCGGCATCTTATTTAGCTAACTCATAAATCGCTTGAGCATAAATTGCAGTTGCCTTAACTAAGTCCTCTACTAAAATACATTCATCTTTTTGGTGGGCAACATCTGGGCGACCTGGGAACAATGGTCCGAATGCCACACCCGCTTCTAATGACCTTGCATATGTTCCTCCACCAATTGAAACCAAAGTGGCCTCTTCACCAGTTTGTTCCTCATAGACTTTTTGAAGAGTTTGAATTAATGGATGATTCTTGTCAACATGGTGTGGTGAAGAATTACTGTACTTCGTAAGCTCAAATCCGACCTTCTCACATACTTCCTCAAGTTTCTTCTTCGTTCCGTCCATATCATTTGTTACAGGGTAACGTAAATTTAATCCGAGTCTTCCACCGTTCACTGAAGAATAGGAAAGCTTTCCAACATTAATGGTTAGATCACCTGTGATGTCATCACTATAAGCAACACCTAGACTTCTTCCTCTTGAATCACCAACGAAATATTCATTTATGAATTTTACATATTGCGTAGCTTGTTCATCTAATGAATATCTTTGTAAAAAGGTGGCCAAATAGAAGCCCGCATTTTTCCCATGGTCTGGCTCCATCCCGTGAGCAGACACACCTTCAAGCTGAAAAATGACGGTATCTTCATCACAAATGCCACGACCTTCTAATGTGTTTTTATGTAAAAATTCTTGAAAATCATTCACCATTTCTTGAAGATTTGCTTTCCCTTCAAGCTTAGCCTCTGCAAAATCAGGAACCATGTTGTAGCGTCGCCCTGAACTGAATGACTCTAAGCGAAGCTCACCACCAGAAGCTTGACCCGGTTTTTGAACCAAATCAAAATCGGCGATTCCTTTTTCAGCATAAATAATCGGGAAGTCCGCATCTGGTGCAAAGCCCATTGTCGGCATTTCTTCGTGCTTAAAATAATGGTCGACACAGCGCCAATCACTTTCTTCATCCGTTCCAATGATCATTCGGACACGCTTAGAAAGTGGCAAATTCAATTCCTTTACTATTTTCATCGCGTAATATGCAGCCATTGTTGGACCTTTATCATCAAGTGAGCCCCTTGCAATTATTTTTCCGTCATGAATTTCTGCCCCAAACGGATCACTAGACCATCCATCCCCTTCTGGTACAACATCGATATGGCATAAGATACCAACCAAATCATTTCCAGAACCCATTTCGAGATGTCCTGCGTAGCCATCAAGGTTTTTAGCACTAAAGCCTTCCGCACTGCCTTTGTCTAATAAATAGTGTAATGCCTCATCAATTCCCGCTCCAAACGGTGCAGTTGGTGTTCCATTTTCTTCATCAAGGACACTTTTTATTCTCAAAAAATCTTGCGTATCTTTAATCATTTGGTCTTTGCGTTTTATTACTTCTTCAAGCCAGTTAATCTGTTCCATCCTAATTCTCCTTACACTATGATCAAAATTAGTATTAATCCTACAATTGATATTACAGGAAGCGATAGTAAATTCACAATATAGTGTTCCGCCTGTGTACGAATAATATCATCTTTTCTAACATTGACAATAAAGTGATTGGACATGGCCCGCTTATATACAATCTTTATCCACATTCTTAGTAAGATAATATAGCCCAAAAAGATTATACTTTTGATCCAAATTGGGGGGATGACAATCAAGGCTACCGTCGTGATACTTGAGATTTGTAAACATTGAAACAAATAGGTTTTGTTCCTAAAAAACGCTTTTATAAATAATTCTTGCAAGCTTCTCTGACGATTACGCTTTTTATAAATTCGTTTTGAGTTCCGATAAAAAAATGGGCTTCGCTTCTTTTGATTTGGTGTTTTTTCTACATATTCGGAAAAAACAAAGATACTCCTAACATACTTCAGCTTCAGCATTTTCTCTAGGTCAACATCCTTAGAAAAGGTCGTAAGCTTGTCTATCCTTTTCGAAGAATTCATCCAGAATAAGAACCATTGAATTAGGCCCATCATTAATAATAGTAAAGCAAACTGTTCAAGTGCCCAAGTTACAAATGAAGATGTGAAAGCACCTAATGCAATGAATAGTAAAACTATAAAAAAGCCTTTTTTCCATGGCGAAACGATATCGTCCAGGGATTGCTTCCATCCAAGGACTAGAGCTTTTAGGCTGATAAAATAAAAGGTAACGCTAAGGATATCTAACCAGGATAGGTTGTAATGTTTAAATAAAAATGGAGCTAATATCCCTATAAGAATAAGTACACCTACACTATAGCCAAGAACATATAGATTACGTGTCGACTTTTTCAAAGCTACTACAAGGTAGCGTTTTTGAAGTAAAAATAATTGGTCTGCTTCTTCCAAAAATGTCCGGATCCGTCCTTCCCAGCAAAAAAAGTAAAGCAAAATAAATAGAAAGGAAAGTGGGAAACCATTAACCCAGCTTGGAATTTCAGACCACCATATATAATAATGGTAGCCCCCTATCGCAAGGGCAGGAATGAATAAATAGAGGAAAATGGTCCAATCTACTACACTTTTAAATACACCCCATTGATACCCAATCTCTTTACGAAGACGAGTTCTAAATAGACTTTTATTCATTCGACGTTTCACCTTGTACAATTTGGTTAAAACACTGTAAAAGTGCAGCCTCAGGAAGTTTTGCTTCTGCTCGAATGTTTTCAAGATTGCCCTCGGCCTTAAGCCTCCCACTCGCTACCAATAGGAAACGATCACATACCTTTTCCGCAGTATCTAATACATGTGTACACATCAGAATTCCTGCCCCACGTTTTTTCTCAGCATCAATTAGCGTTAAAAAGTCCTGCATCGCCATTGGATCTAATCCGACAAACGGTTCATCAATTATATAAATATCCGGTTTTATTAGAAAAGCCGTTATGAGCATAACCTTTTGCTGCATCCCTTTTGAGAAAGTACTTGGAAGCTTATGTATCACTTTTTCCATATGGAAGAGATTCACTAGTTTCATCGCCGTTTCATTAAACTGTGAGTCTTCAATCTCCATCACACCCGCCGCAAGATCGAGATGTTCCCATAATGTCAATTCATCATAAAAAACCGGACGTTCCGGAATATAAGCATATGTATGGTTATTGATAAAATCAATCTTGCTATTCGTATTTTCCAATAATCCGAGAATTGTTTTGATCGTTGTACTTTTACCTGCACCATTAGGCCCTATAAGCCCAACGATTTCACCTCGGTTGATTGAAAAAGAAAGATTTTCTACAATCTTATTATTCTCTTCATAGCCCGAATCCTGTATCGATACTTCCAATAATGTCTGTTCCATTCACAACCCCTCCACCATTACATACGAAAATCCTGAGAAAAAGTTTCCTTATTTTGGACGACCTTTACCAAACTGTAATTAAAATGTAAAAAACAGAATAGTAGAAATAATTTATGATAATAATAGAAGTAAAATGTAAATTCTTGAAAAATTTTGTGGAAATAGTCATACTATTCAGTTACAACTATATATATATAGCAAACGCACCTGTAAAGAGAAGAGGTGATAAAAGGACATATATATAAGATTGTTTGTTTAAAATATGAATACTTCATACCAATTGATATTTTTGAAAAGCGATTTGATTAATAGGAAGACTGAGGCATGTCTGGCATGTACAAAAATGATAAGGAGTGGTTTTTTGAAGCCTTCAACAAACCGTATGTTAACTCGTATCAAATCAGTCTACATGTTTATTAACGAAAAAGGGACTGTAACAACACAGGAGCTTGTGGATGAATTTGGAATAACATCAAGAACCATTCAGCGTGATTTGAATGTGTTAGCATATAATGATTTGGTTCGCAGCCCTAGCCGAGGAAAATGGACAATCACAAAAAAGAAAGTCAAAATATCTTAGCAACCAATTATAAGGGGCGCTTGAAGAAGGTAGCAAATAACTTCACACTAGAAAGCCTATTCATACAGATACATACATAGAAACTATATTTGCAATGATAAAGGGCTGTCTTAATGACAGCCCTTGTTAATTTTTCGTATAGTTTTTTAATTGCAATACCTCATCATCTGTTAACTCACGATATTCCCCTAACTCGAGGGACTCATCTAGTGGTAACGGCCCCATTTTAACCCTTTTCAAATAGATGACTCGCTTCCCGACCGACTCAAACATTCGCTTTACTTGATGGAACTTTCCTTCTTCAATGATTACTTCGATTTCAGAGCGCAATCCACTGCTAATGATTTTTAGTTCTGCTGGCATTGTTTCATATCCATCATCAAGCGTAACCCCGTTTCGAAATGCCTCCACATCCTCTTGAGTTACTTCACCTTCAATAATGGCAATATAGGTTTTGGGCACATGTTTTTTTGGTGAAAGCAATTGATGTGCAAGCTGACCGTCATTAGTTAACATCAATAAACCTTCTGTATCCTTATCCAAACGTCCGACTGGAAAAGGATTGTAGACCGTATCTTCCATTTCTAATAAATCAAGAACAGTGTCATGAAGATGATCCTCAGTTGCCGATATAACACCCTGAGGTTTATTTAGCATTAAATAAATGAATTCCTTGTATTCGATTATTTCACCATGAACGGTGACTGAATCTGATTCTACATTTACATGCTTACTAGAATCTTTGATAGCTACTCCATTTATTTGAACAGCTCCTGATTTTAATAGGCTTTTAACTTCTTTCCTACTTCCAAATCCTCGATTGGCAAGTAATTTATCAATTCGCAATTCAAATACCTCCTTTTTACTCCGCGAATACCCATTCTTTATTAGAATGGGCGTTTTATTCATTGCACAAACGCCCTTCATACATACACTGTTATTGTATTTTTATAAAGAAAAAGGAGCGATACCACTATGTATTATTATGATTATCGTCAACAACCTCAGGGCTTCTTCCCAGGAATGCCTGGATTTCCAGGTGGAGGCGGAGGCGGAAACGTAGATCGTCGTCTCGACCGTCTTGAGCGCCAAGTCCAAAGACTAGAAAATCAGATCGACCGTTTAGACCGCCGTATAGACCGCATTGAGCGTCGTCTAGGCATTGGAACTTTCCAAGGCTAGGCCATTGTAAGATCCTTCTAACCCGGAAAAAATGGAGTTCCTCTCACACAAATCGAATAGTTATATTCGAAAAAAAGGCTGTCACTTACTGAACAGCCTTTTTTCTATCTCTTGATAAAAATGCAAATCGATTGCCGAGAAGGACCTCCAATAGTCGTGAACGATAGGCTAAAAATAGGTAAACAGCAGCGCCAACTACAACCCCAACTAAGAGCACGAAGACTGACTGCACCCTACCATTTTCAAATCCGACAACAAAAGATAATAACCATCCGACTAAAAATATAGCCAATGCCATAACCGTTGCGAAAATAGCCATTAATAACGACCTTCTTGCAAACATTGAGTATTTATATCCTGCATGCCTTGCAATCATCCAGAAACAATATAAAATGGCTACCGTGTATCCTAAGGCAGTTGAAAGAATAGAACCAATCTCACCAAACCAAGAGATAAACGGACCATTAAAACTTATTTTAAGAATTAGCCCCATAAACAAACTTACCACTGCAAACTTTTGCTTATTAATTCCTTGTAGAATGGCAGCTGAAATCGAATAGAAAGAAAATAGAATTGCGACAGGTGCATACCATCTTAAAATTCGACCGCCAGCTTCACTCATTTCAAAAAATGCATTAAAGGCTGGATAGGCTAATACTGATAAACCAACAACCGCTGGTAATACTAACAGCACACAAATTTGAAAGGTCTTATCAATTTGACTTCTAAGTAAACTAAAGTCCCCTGATGTAAACGACTTTGTAATCGTTGGTACAAGCGTTAGACTAAATGCAGTCGCTAAAGACACAGGAATCATAACCAATTTTGGAACCATAAAGGTGACATATGAGAATAATCCTTCAGATATATCTTTATCGACTCCGTTGCTCATCATTGTTTTGTTAAACGTAAGTTGGTCAACATATTGATAAAGCGGAATCGCAAGTCCTACAATGACAAAAGGTCCCGCATAGGAAAACAGCTCCCTAAACATCTCCTTTGTTGTCATATCTGTTTGTGGTTTACTTTTCGCGAGCATTTCCTCTAAGTATGGTTTTCGCTTAAACCAATACCATAGGAGGACTGCCAATCCACCAAGCGCCCCAATAAAGGCACCAAATGTAGCTAAGCCAACAGCAAATACTCTCTCTCCATCGATTATCTTCATTACAATAAAAGTTGCTGCAAGAACAAAGGAAATACGGACAATTTGTTCCACAACCTGTGAAACAGCAGTTGGTCCCATTGATTGGTGACCTTGGAAGAATCCTCGTTGAATACTCATAATCGGAACAACAAGTAGTGCAAAGCTTACCATTCGTATCACGAATGTAACATCTTCAACCGTATTTCCTGCATCTCCCCCACCAAGAACAATTGGCGCAAGAATGGGTGCAATTAAGTTAAGGATTGTAAAACCGACTAAACCTGTAAGCCCCATTACGATTAGTCCAGACTTATACATCCTCATCCCGGTATGATAATCGCCTAATGAGTTATATTTCGAAACAAATTTAGAAACAGCAGCTGGAATTCCCGCTGTTGATATAAATAAAAATATTGTATATTGTGCATACCCATAAGAATAAAGGGCAGATCCAAGGCTTCCAACTAAATAAACAAAAGGAAACACATAGATCATTCCAAGTACTCGAGAAATATATGTAGCAAGGGTTAAAACAAACGTCCCACGCAATAGTTTCGAATCTGACATATAAAATCCCCAATCTATATATTTGAAGACTAACTAATCAATTTTATCATACTTATAAAAATTATTAACCTATAATTATTTGTCTGTTTCTTGACTTATTAGCTTCTTTAGCTTTGTCATGTATAGTTTAGACTTGTTAGTTTTTAATTTCAACGTTATTCTATGATTCAACATTTCATCAATCCCATGATATGATGTAATAAGGAAAGCATGGGAGTGTGGAAAGCCATGAAAGAGATTATTTTGTTTGATGGCGTTTGTACGTTTTGCAACAGCAGTGTCCAATTTATCCTTAAAAGAGATTTGAAACAACGTTATCTTTTTGCATCCCTTCAAAGTGAAGTGGGAAAAGACCTGTTGAAAACACATGGTATATCCGAAAACATAAATAGTTTCGTATTAATTGAAGGTGAGCGTTATTTTACAAAATCAAGTGCTGCACTTAGGGTCTGCCGAAATCTCAAAGGCCAATATCGTTTTCTTTCGATTTTTAGATTTGTGCCAGCACCTATCAGGGATATATTTTATCATGTAATTGCCAATAATCGTTATAAATGGTTTGGAAAACAGGAAAGCTGTATGCTTCCTTCTCCAGAGGACCGCCAACGATTTTTAGATTAACTTAATCCAACTTGGTACGCCAAGGCGTATTTGATTATAAGGAGTGTTCTATTTGCAGTATGATGTAATTGTAATTGGAGGGGGACCTTCAGGCTTAATGGCTGCGATTGCTGCTGGAGAGCAAGGAGCAAAGGTTCTCCTTTTAGATAAAGGGAACAAGCTTGGGAGAAAGCTTGCAATTTCAGGTGGAGGACGTTGCAATGTCACTAACCGACTCCCCATAGAAGAAATCATCAAACATATCCCAGGTAATGGCAGATTTTTATATAGCGCGTTCTCTGTATTTAATAACGAAGATATTATCGCGTTTTTTGAGAAATTAGGGATACAACTAAAAGAAGAAGACCATGGCAGGATGTTTCCAACGACAAATAAAGCCCAGTCTGTCGTCGATGCCCTATTAAATCAACTTGAGTCTTTACACGTTCATATCCAAACAGACACACCCGTTGCTAAGCTCGAATATAGAGATGGTCGGGTCGCAGGTGTACACTTAAAAAACGGTGAATACCTAGAAGCAAGTTGTGTCGTTGTCGCTGTCGGTGGTAAATCTGTACCACAAACAGGTTCGACTGGGGATGGATATGCATGGGCAAAGGCTGCCGGTCATACAATCACAGACCTATTCCCTACCGAAGTTCCGGTAACATCTAACGAAGATTTTATTAAAAATAAATCCCTACAAGGACTAGCATTACGAGATGTTGCTGTTAGTGTCCTGAACCCTAAAGGTAAGACGGTAATTACCCATCAAATGGACATGTTGTTTACTCATTTCGGAATTTCGGGACCGGCCGTTTTACGCTGTAGCCAGTTTGTTGTAAAGACGATGAAAAAGTTTAAAGTAGACGATGTAGTCATTAGTATTGATGCGCTTCCTACGATGAACGAAGAGCAAATTTTTCAGCAGATATTGAAACTAGTGAAAGAAGAGCCTAAGAAGGCTTTAAAAAATATCTTAAAAGGATTTTTACCAGAAAGATATTTACTCTTTTTATTAGAAAGAAATGAGATTGACCCTCAGGTTACATTTGCAAACTTGCCTCATGATCGGATTCGTGCATTTGCTAAGGATTGTAAACAATTTCAATTCACAGTAAATGGCACCTTACCAATTGAGAAAGCATTTGTAACTGGTGGTGGTGTTTCAATCAAAGAGATTCATCCAAAGGAAATGGAATCAAAACTCATGAAGGGACTCTTTTTCTGTGGAGAAATTCTTGATATCCACGGATATACGGGTGGCTACAATATAACATCAGCTCTTGTCACGGGAAGATTAGCAGGCGATAACGCAGGGAAACAAGCATCAGCCATACGAAATTAAAGCAGAGCCTAACTCACTCTAGTTATTGTGGGTTAGGCTCTATATATGACCATCGCAGAAAAACAAAAGATTTGGTCATCCTCTTGATCGCAAGAAATGCCGACCTGGAATTTGATATCAATAATATCTCCTTCGCCAATCTGTTCTAAAAAGCGGTTCATCTTATGCTCGAGGTCCTCTTCATGTTCTTCATCAAAAACCTTAACCTTCAAAGCCATAAACTCCACCTCCAACACTAGTATTGACAGAGTTTTAGACTTATAAGCTTACAAATTAAGATTTTTTCATTCTTTTACGGAATAAGAATCCTATAACGAGAAAAATGACACTGATGGCAAGATACAAAGATAGATTCGAATTTCCTAGTTCATCTTGTAAATCCACTTGTTCGGTGGGTGCTTTCCCCTGGCCAAGAATCGCCAAATCTTCCCCTGCTTCAGATAATAACGCTGTCCTCTCGCATAATCCTGTTTCTAAATGATCGTTTTCCCCATAGGCATAGACAATATATTCCTTATCTAATTCAAATTCGTACCCACAGCTTGCACTAGATCTTGCAGCGCTTACAATAACTTGAGAGGTCTCAACACCTTTCCAACTTTCATTGACTTCAAACAACACCTCAATAGGATCGGCACTTGATTGAATATACGAACGTTTATTTTCATCCTCCATTTTAATGACCTTTCCAGAGAATACGGCCGTTTTTCTATTTAACTCATCCTTTACAGATTCAGGATAGGCACATGAACATGCAGATGCTTGACGTGGGAATAACCCAATAAAAATCAGAAAAAGTAACACTATAACGAGTATCCCTTTTGTATATTTCATTTCGTAGACCCCCTTTTAAATATAGTCGAAAAAAGGAAGGCAAGAGTTGCAAATAACTCCAAGTTTTAGATTAGCTCATTTCCTTTCTTGCAAACAGTCCTGTAAATAAAAAACAGGTGATGAATGCGACAAGGGTTACGGTGATGGCCATGACGAGTCCGATGAATGCCATAAAGGTATCGTCTCCTGGAAATTGTGGTTCAAGAGTGACAATCATATAAGCGAAAACAAGTGTAAGGATTAAATAAAAACTACTGCCTAGAAACCCTCTTAGTAAACGCCCCTTTTTATCACCTTTCCAGGCATTCAAAAGTATAATCCATGCAACCAGACTTACTAGAACAGCCCCCACCATAATAAATAAATGGATGTAAGGGATCATCAGGAAGCTCAGTCCATAGAGTATTAATAAAGTTAAGCCAAATAAAATGGCATTCAAAACAAATAGAAATAACCCACTAAGCCATGGATTTTGGAACCAATTATAGCTTGATAGTTTTTTTACTATACGATTATTGGTACCTATGTAATTCACAAGTTTGTTTTGATAAATTCCCAAAACAACGACTAATAAGATACCAAGCAATAAAAAAAGTGTCATTTCTTCCCCTCCAAATGTTATTATTTTAATTCTAAACATATTTTTATCGTTTTTCAATAAATTATTACCGTTATTTACTATTTTCTTATTGTTTCAGCAAAATAAAAACGTGAATTCTATATGAATTCACGTTAATTACTTATTTGAATGTAATTTTTATAACTTTTTATCAGGAATACAGGTAGTCCTTCCTTTTATCGCTTCGTTTCTCCTGTCCAATTCATCATTCCACCGACCATGTTTCGGACTTTATACCCTTGGTCATCGAGATATGCACAAACATTAAAGCTTCTACCACCAGAGCGGCAAATAATGATGTATTCAGTATCTTTATCAAAAAACCCTAGATTTTCCGGAATTTCTCCCATTTTAATATGCTTTGCTCCAGGGATCATTCCCTCTGCTACTTCTTCATCTTCACGAACATCAACAAGCTCTAACTTCTCACCTGCTTCAAGCTTTTGTTTCAGTTCTTCGGTTGTTATTTCTTCAATCATTAGGTCCCATCCTTTCACTTTCTATCTCGACCATTATAGCAAACCGAAAATACGGATTACAATTTTCAAAAACTGAAGTTTTCCATATTCTTGAAAACTAGAATTTCTTTTTAAAAAAGAGTATGCTATAACTAGCTTAAAATCAAGGGGGAAAAGAAGTTGACTTATCCAAATACAGACGAAACCATTCAACTTATTAAAGAGCTTGTTTCGATTCCAAGTCCATCTGGAAACACAAGCGAAGTGATCACTTTCGTAGAAAAGCTTCTAAAAGAGGAAAATGTAGATACATATCGAAACCGAAAAGGCGGGCTAATCGCTACTATTCCCGGAAAAGACACACAAAAACATCGTATGCTCACAGCCCATGTAGACACATTGGGGGCTATTGTAAAAGAAATTAAACCAAGTGGTCGATTAAAACTTGATCTAATTGGTGGATTTAAATACAACTCGATTGAAGGGGAATACTGCCGAATCGAAACTTCAACTGGCAAATTTTATACAGGAACTATTTTAATGCATCAGCAATCTGTACACGTATACAAGGATGCAGGTAAAGCTGAACGTAACCAAGAAAATATGGAAGTCCGGATTGACGAGAAAGTAAAAAATGCGGATGAAGTTAGAGCTCTTGGTATTGAAATTGGCGATTTTGTTTCCTTTGACCCACGTGTGGAAGTTACAGCTAATGGCTTTATAAAGTCTCGCCATCTGGATGATAAAGCAAGTGTTGGTATCCTGCTTCAATTGATTAAACAAATCAAGTCAGAGAATATTGAACTCCCGTATACAACACATTTTCTTATTTCAAATAACGAAGAAATCGGCTATGGAGGAAACTCTAATATCACACCTGAAACAGTAGAGTACTTAGCCGTAGATATGGGGGCAATGGGAGACGGTCAATCAACCGATGAATATACAGTTTCCATTTGTGTGAAGGATGCTAGTGGACCTTATCATTATGCTTTCCGAAAAAAACTTGTCCAACTTGCTGAAAAACATGAAATCGGGTATAAGCTTGATATTTATCCATACTATGGATCTGATGCATCTGCAGCTATTCGTTCCGGACATGATATTATCCATGGATTAATTGGACCTGGAATCGACTCTTCTCACGCATTTGAGCGAACACATAAAGATTCAATTGAAAACACTACAAAGCTACTCTATAACTATCTACAATCTGAAATGGTTGAGTAAATGGTAAAGCAGCCATTAGTGGTATCCTTTTACATGTTAAAAGCCCTCCAATTGGAGGGCTTTTTGCTATTAGTTAGCTACAATATTTACAAGCTTACCTGGTACCGCAATAACTTTGCGAACCGTTTTTCCTTCGATTTGTTCCTTAACTGGGTCTGCCCCCATCGCAATTTGCTCAAGTACTTCTTTAGAAGCATCTGCAGGAACATGAAGCTTTGCTTTTACTTTTCCATTCACTTGAATAACAATCTCAATTTCAGCTTCAACTAATTTTGCTTCATCAAATGCTGGCCATGATTCATAAGCAATAGATCCTGTATTTCCAAGTTTCTCCCAAAGCTCTTCAGCCAAGTGAGGAGCAACTGGAGAAAGAAGTTTTACAAAGCCTTCTATAAACGGCTTAGGCAATTCAGTTGCTTTGTATGCATCATTGATGAATACCATCAATTGTGAAATTGCCGTATTAAAATGTAATGCTTCATAGTCCTCTGTTACCTTTTTCACTGTTTGGTGATACACACGTTCAAGTGTAGTATCATTTGAATCAGCTTTCACTTTGGAAGATAGGCTACCATTTTCTTCGACAAGTAAACGCCAGATTCGATCTAAGAAACGACGAGAACCATCTAGGCCGTTTGTTGACCAAGCAATGGAAGCATCCAATGGTCCCATGAACATTTCGTATAAACGAAGAGTGTCTGCTCCATGAGATTCAATGATGTCATCAGGGTTTACAACATTTCCTTTTGACTTACTCATTTTTTCGTTACCTTCACCAAGAATCATACCTTGGTTGAATAGCTTTTGGAATGGTTCTTTCGTTGTAACAACACCGATATCATATAAAACTTTATGCCAGAATCTCGCATAAAGTAAGTGAAGTACTGCATGTTCTGCTCCACCAATATATATATCAACTGGCAACCATTCTTTTAATTTTTCCGGATCTGCGATTGCTTGATCATTGTGTGGATCAATATAGCGTAAGTAGTACCAACAGCTACCTGCCCATTGTGGCATTGTGTTTGTTTCACGACGGCCTTTTTTGCCAGTCTTTTCATCAACGACATTTACCCACTCTGAGATATTTGCAAGTGGTGATTCACCAGTTCCGGAAGGTTTGATTTCCTTCGTTTTTGGAAGTACAAGCGGAAGTTCTTCCTCTGGAACAGTAGTCATTGTTCCATCTTCCCATTGAATGACTGGAATTGGTTCACCCCAATAACGCTGGCGGCTAAATAACCAATCACGTAACTTATAGGTAATTTCCTTTTTACCTAACTTATTTTCTTCAAGCCATGCAATCATTTTTGTAATGGCTTCTTCTTTATTTAATCCATTTAGGAAATCTGAATTAACATGCTCACCGTCACCAGTATATGCTTCTTTGGAAACATCACCGCCAGCAACGACTTCTATAATCGGCAATTCAAATTTTTGTGCAAATTCATAGTCACGCTCATCATGTGCTGGAACTGCCATAATGGCTCCTGTTCCATAACTCATTAGAACATAATCGGCAATCCAGATTGGCATTTTTTCTTGGTTTACAGGGTTAACGGCATATGCACCTGTGAATACACCTGTTTTATCTTTTGCTAAGTCTGTACGCTCTAAATCACTCTTACTCTTGATTTTATCTAGGTAGGCATTGACTGCTTCTTTTTGTTCAGGAGTCGTGATTTTATCAACAAATGGATGCTCTGGCGCAAGTACTGCATAAGTAGCACCAAATAAAGTGTCTGGACGAGTTGTGAACACGGTAAATGTTTCCTCATGTCCATCAATGTTAAAGGTTACATGCGCTCCCTCTGAACGGCCAATCCAGTTACGCTGCATTTCTTTTAAACTGTCTGGCCAATCAAGCTCATCTAAATCCTGTAGTAAACGTTCTGCATATTCAGTAATTTTTAATACCCATTGTCTCATTGGGCGTCTTTCAACAGGATGGCCACCACGTTCACTTTTCCCATCGATTACTTCTTCGTTTGCAAGTACAGTTCCTAACGCAGGGCACCAGTTAACAGGAATTTCATCTACATATGCTAAACCTTTTTCAAAAAGCTTTGTGAAAATCCATTGTGTCCATTTATAGTAATTAGGATCTGTTGTGTTAATTTCACGATCCCAATCATATGAAAATCCAAGTTCTTTAATTTGTCGGCGGAAGGTATTGATATTTTTTTCTGTGAACTCAGCAGGGTCGTTTCCAGTATCTAATGCATATTGTTCAGCTGGCAAACCGAATGCATCCCATCCCATTGGATGAAGAACATTGTATCCTTGCATACGCTTCATTCTTGCTAAAATATCAGTAGCCGTATAGCCTTCAGGGTGGCCAACATGCAGTCCCGCTCCAGAAGGATATGGGAACATGTCTAACGCATAGAATTTACGCTTTCCTTCGTCTTCAGTTGTCTTAAATGTTTTGTTCTGTTCCCAGTACTGCTGCCATTTTTTCTCGATCTTTTGGTGATTAAAACTCATAAGACTTCCTCCTTAATCAGTTACAAATGCTAAAAAATCCTCTAAAAAAAACAAAAAACCCCTAATCCCAAAAGGGACGAGAGGATATGTATTCTTCCCGCGGTACCACCCACATTAGTGACAAATTGTGCACTCACTTCATTCACCCTTAACGCGGATCATACGACAAGCACTAATTTGCACATTTGCAGTTCATGCTTATTGCTCAAAGGCGAGTTCATGTTCATCAACGATTGACTTGCACCACCCGTCAACTCTCTAACACGTGTGTAGAACATTACTACTCCTTTTCAACGCTTCATTAATTTTTGATTATATTCAGTATTGTATAGAATTTATATAAGAACTGCAAGTGAAATAGGAAAAATTGGGCTTTTCCTCCATCATTTTACCCACTATATTTTTTCCTAAACGTATTCAGTTACGATTTTGGTTTATTAATATAGCTGATTTTAACATCAGAAAACGGGTTATTAGGACAACCATTCCCTAGGGGTAAAAATGGCCAGATATGTGAAGGAATTTTGACTAAAAACACCGTTTCGAAAGCGTTTAAACCCTTATCACTATTGGAACGATGTTTATATGCTCACCATTTCACAAACTGTCCACAGATTAAGTCAAAATGCGTGATTAAAATCACGTTTTCAGATATGCCCTCCGAATATGATAAGGGTGTAGAAAGCAAATACCAAATATCCAAGGGGGTATTATTCATGAACACAAAAATTAAATTGTTGGTTGCATCAATAGTTGGAACTTCAATCATTTTATCTGGATGTGGTAGTAATCAAGAGGCTGTGAAGGAGGAGAAAGTAGAAGCACAAACAGCTGGTTCTGAGTCTGGCCAAGGAGAAGTAATTGCTCCTCACAAAGACCTTAACCAAGAACCTGTACCATTAAAAGTAGAAAGGGTTTCTGAAAATGTAGTAAACGTTGAAATGACAGCGCAAATTACAGATATTGAAATTGACAAAGGGTATATCTATAAGGCGTGGACATTTAATGGTGAAGCCCCAGGACCTGTCGTTATTGTTAATCAAGGTGATACGATTAACTTTACCCTAAAAAATATGGACCCTGCAATTCCACACAGCATGGATTTTCATGCCGTACATGCAGCACCTTCAAAAGATTTCATTGATGTTATGCCAGATGAAACGGGATCATTCTCATATCCAGCGAATAAGCCAGGAGTATTTATGTATCACTGTGGAACTGCACCGGTTTTATCACATATCGCAAACGGAATGCACGGTACAATTATTGTTAAACCAAAAGATGGGTATCCAACAGATAATGAGATTGATAGAGAATACCTTATCATCCAAAACGAATGGTATAAATACAACGATTTAAATGATATGACAAATGGAGTTCCTAGCCAAGTTGTTTTCTCTACAAAGGCCCTTAAAGATGGTGACTTAAATACAAACGGAGACACTTTCTCTTTAAAAGAAACTCCACTTCTTGCTAAAGTTGGCGATCGTGTAAGATTTTATGTAAACAATGTTGGTCCAAATGAAGTGAGTTCTTTCCACGTAGTGGGTACAATATTTGATGATGTATATATCGATGGTAACCCATACAACCACATGCAAGGTCTACAAACTGTTATGCTTCCAGCTAGCGGTGGAGCTGTTGTTGAATTTACGGTTACAAAAGAAGGAACCTACTCAATCGTAACTCACCAATTTAACCATGCACAAAAAGGTGCAGTTGCATTATTAAAAGTAACAGCAGATGGAACAGATGACGGTAGTGAAACTGTCGGACATTAAAAAAAGACCCTATAAAAAAGGACACTAGTGGCACCCTTTTATAAGGTCAACAAAAATTCGCTAAATAAATTTTACCATAAAAATAGAAAAATAGCAGAAAAAGAATCTCAGAATATGAGATTCTTTTTCACTTTTATTGAGCTGTATAGCCCCCATCAATTACACATGCCTGACCTGTTATTCCTCTTCCATGTTCACTTGCTAAAAACATAACGTAATTTGCAATTTCCTCAACCTCTAAAAGGCGCTTCTGTGGAACAAGAGGATAAATAACCTCCTCCAAAACCTTTTCTAGATCCACTTTTCGTGTTTTGGCTAGGTCTGCAAGTTGATTTCTTACAAGTGGTGTATCGACGTAGCCAGGACATATTGCATTCACTGTAATTCCGTGTTCTGCTCCTTCTAATGCAGCAACCTTTGTTAAACCAATAACACCATGCTTTGCGCTATTATAAGCAGCTTTACCAGCAAAACCGATTAAACCATTAATGGAAGCCATGTTAATAATCCGTCCAAACTTTTGTTGTTTCATAATCGGAAACACATGCTTGATTGCCACAAATGGGGCAGTAAGCATAACGGACAATAATAATTCAAATTTTTCTTTTGGAAATTCTTCGATTGGAGACACATACTGCAACCCTGCATTGTTGATTAGGCAATCAATTCTCCCGTATGTTGAAACCGTACTATTAATCATCTCAATAATTTCTAGTTCATTGGTGACATTACATTTTAAACCACTCGCATCATAGCCAGAATCCTGAAGCTCTGATGCAGATTTTTTTACTGCCGACTCATCTATATCCGTTAATACAACACGTGCGCCATTCTTAGCAAAGGTTTTCCCCATTTCAAATCCAATCCCTTGTGCTGCACCGGTAATTAAGATAACCTGATTTGTAAACATGACGTCCTCCTAAATTCCTAAACCTAAAGAAAATAAAATAATGGCAATGGCTAGCCCAATTAAGGGAACAATCACTGTTAACGCACCAACGGCACCATATGCATCCTTATGTGATTCTCCACAAATTGACCGTACCGTTGTTACAACATAGCCATTATGAGGGAGTGAGTCTAATGCACCTGACGAAATGGCCACGACCCTATGAAGTGCCTCTGTATTAACGCCTGCTTCAACATAATGTGGAGCTAATAATGGAAGTGCGATCGCCTGCCCCCCAGATGCTGAACCTGTCATACCGGCAATGACACTAACGGCAATTGCTCCTCCAATTAATGGACTACCTGGGATACTTGTCATCGCATCAACTGCAACCTCGAAAGCAGGAACCGCTTTTGCAACTCCTCCAAATCCAACAACGGCTGCAGTGTTACCAATCGCAATTAATGCACCAAGTGTCCCCTCGGAAAGTGCTTTATTAACGGATGTAAAATACTTACGATTCAATAAATAAGTTGAAATAACCCCACCTAATAAAGCAATGATAAGGGCAGATTGTGCAAGCTTATCGTGAAGGAAAAACGAAATAAGAAGAACCACTACTAACGGAATAAGTCCTGTAATCGGGTGTGGCAGTTCTTTATTTTCAACAATTGGGTCATTTTCTCTTGAAACGAAGGTTTCTCCTTTTGCAACTGCCTTATTAATCATCCGCTTTAACCACCAGCCGCCAAAAATCATCATAAATACCGCGACAATGGCACTAACTTCCCAACCTGCTAATGGTGATGTACCTAAATATTCAATAGGGATCCAGTTTTGAATTTCTGGAGACCCTGCTGATGTCATTGTAAATGTAACAGAACCGAATGCTAATGTTGCAGGGATAAATCTTCTCGGTAAATTTGCTTCTTTAAATAGACTAATTGCCATTGGATAAACAGAGAAAGCAACAACAAATAAACTTACACCGCCATAGGTGAGTACTGCACAGGCTAAGACGATTGCAAAAATGGCATATTTCATACCTAATTTATCAACAATCCACTTTGACACACTATCAGCCGCACCACTATCCTCCATCACTTTTCCAAATATGGCTCCTAATAGGAACATGAGGTACCAAGACGTAACGAAACTTGAAAATCCACTCATATAATTGCCAACAAAGTTTGCTTCTCCCTCACCTGCTAACTGTGGAAACAACGGAAGGCCACTTAAAACAGCTACAACTAGAGCACATAATGGCCCTGCAATTAGTAAGTTCATGCCTCTCATTGTTAAAACAATTAAAAGCACTAAGCCTCCAACCAACCCAATCATACTGAGCATTTTATATCCCCCTTACTCAAATTTTATTGTGAAACATTGTCAACCATATACAGTAATTCCGTCTCAAATCCTGATGCACTTAGTAACCGCTTTCAATTTCTTTTTAACCTCTTTTTTCGATTCGCTATATTTGACCTCCTTTTGATCATTTCAGTTTTTAATGTTGCAAGTATTGTGCCAAAATCAAAAAGGTCACTAAATCGCCATATTTCAATTTACTTTCCACCCTATAATTCCAGAATTCTGGAATTATAGTTTCCTAGTTTTTTATAAACCTAGATTACATGGGGAAAAAAAGAATTCCAGGAATCTGGAATAATGTTCCGGATTTCTGGAATTTACGATTCTAGCTTTAGCTTCTTAAGTTTTTCATACATACTAGATTTACTTATCCCAAGTGCTTTCGCAGCTAATTGTTTATCGTCACTATATTTTTGTAATGTTTTCTCGAGTACCCTTTTTTCAGTATCTTCAAGTATTTCTTTCAATGTTTTTTGGCCGATTAATAGTTTGGGATCATCAACCAAATAATCCGGTAACGAACTGATCTCTATTTTTTCTCCACTTGTTAAATGGATAGCAGCCTCTACTACATTTTCAAGCTCACGAAGGTTTCCTGGCCATTGATGTTGATTAAAAATACTCATTACCTCATCGTCAATAGCTGTAATTCGTTTTCCTGTACGCTTTGAAACTTTTTCAATAAAAAATTGGGTTAACGGACCAATATCTTCTAGCCTTTCACGAAGGGGCGGAATCCTGAACGGGATTACATTGATTCGGTAAAATAAATCCTCACGGTATCGATTCTCCTCAATCATCTGTTCCAAAGGTCGATTCGTCGCTGCAATCACGCGAACATCAACCGGGATAGGCTTTACTGCTCCTACTGGTTCGACCTCTTTTTCCTGGAGAACGCGCAATAGCTTTATCTGCATATTTAATGGCATGTCACCCACCTCATCTAAAAAAATGGTTCCACCATGCGCAAGAACAAACTTGCCTTTTTTTCCTCCCTTTTTTGCTCCAGTAAATGCTCCTTCTTCATAACCAAATAACTCTGATTCTAATAAATGCTCAGGGATTGCTCCACAATTAATTTTAATAAAAGGATTTTGACTTCTTTCACTTAATTGATGAATACTGTGAGCAAACAATTCTTTTCCGGTTCCACTTTCACCTCGAATTAAAACAGAAATATCACCTGATGCGATATTTTTAACCTTTTCCTTTAATTCAAGTACTTGCTTTGAAACCGTTTTAATATCATTCAACGTATATTTAGCCCCATTGTTTTCCTGCCAATCCTCAATATAGGTTTGCAGCTGTGACATTAAGCTTTTTATATGGCTATTCATCTTATTTAATGCCTTTGTATCTTTAAAAATAACGGCCCCTACTGCCCCAACTATTGTATGTTCAGAATAAATTGGAATTCGATTCGCAATCATATAATTCCCTTTTATATAATGCGGACTGCCAATTTCCTCTTCTCCGGTTTGAACAACGATATGCATCCTTGTGTTTTCGATTACCTTGGTCACATGTGTGCCAATAACCTCTTCTCGATTGACTTCAAGGAAATCACAATAATTTTTATTCATGTACATAATTTTACCTTGATGATCTACTACAACAATCCATTCATAAGCAGTGTCAATAATCGTTTCAAGAATTTTGTTTTTGAACTCAAAATCATTGTGATTAAACATATATTCCCCACACCCTCTTTATTCTCCCTTTATATATTCATCATATCATCTGAATAGGTATTCATTAAAGAGGTTAAAAAAAGACCTGATACCTTTTTTCGTATCAAGCCCTCTTCGTTATGCACTAATAACAACATTCGTTTTTTCTTTTAATTTTTTATCATAAATCACGGTAGTGAAGATGGATACGAACAATAATACCGCTAATACCGTAAATAACATGCTCATACCCCATAAGTCAACAAGCAGTCCACCGAGTACGGGTCCAATCATACGGCCGCCAGTTGCCATACTGTTTACAATCCCTTGATAAAATCCTTCGCGACCCTTTGGTGCAAGATCGTTTGCAATGGTCGGTACAGCTGGCCATACAAACATTTCCCCAACCGTTAATATAATCATCGCAACTAAAAATCCGCTAAATGAGCTTGCCGCTGAAACAATAAGAAAAGAACAAATAAAAATAAGAATTCCTATAATAATTTGTTTTTTCAAGGATTTTGCAAAAGATTTTATCGCCATGTTCAGTAATGGCTGCCCGAGAACGATTAAGCCTCCATTTACTGTCCATAATAAACTATATTGCTTTAATGTAATCCCGATGTCTTGTGTATAGCTTGAAATAGTTGCTTGCCATTGCACATAGGCCACCCAACATAAAACATAACCAATACAAAGAATCAGTAATGCTGTTAATTTTGAGCGATTTTTAACCATTTTCGATTGTTCAATTAAGCTTGATTGAGTAGCCTTTTCAGCGTGAATTCCGCGGTAACCAAACAATGCCACTAAGAAAAATAGAATATACATAAATGTATTCGCCATAAAAATATAATCAAATGAATAAGATGCCACAAATCCACCAAGTCCTGATCCAATCGCAACACCTAGGTTTTGTGCGATATAAACGGCATTAAATGCCTTTCTTCCACCTTCTGGCCAAACAGCTCCTGCCATTGCAAACATGGCTGGGAATACCATACCTGTACCAAGCCCAATGATGGTTAGGAAAACCACATAATGTGGCCAACCATGGTAAAAGGTAAGTCCTATTAGAGCCACTAATGAAATCAGGATTCCTGTCAGAATTGATTTATAGCCACCTATTTTATCAAATAACACGCCACCTACTAAATTTCCAATAACGGTTGCACCCGCATTAACCATTAGTACAAGACCTGCAACAGATAAAGATTTACCAAGATGACCATGAATGTAAATCGCGTTTAATGGCCATAAAAAAGATGAACCTGTGACATTAATGATCATTCCAATAATAATCATCCAAAGCGCTCGCGGCATACGGGCACCTCCTTCATTTTCACGTATTTATCGTATACCAAATAAATATTCTATTCCTTTCCACACGTTAATTCAATTTAAAAAAGTATTCGGATAACTGGACACAAAAAACAAACCGACAAGCGAATTTCGCTTGTCGGTTTGTCATTTATTCGTGACGCTGTTTTGATTTTATTGGTTGTCCCTTTTTCTGATAGTTTTGCTTTGATTTTTTCACAGGATCAAAATCCTGCCCGAACTCCACATCATTGCTGTTAACACCGTTTTTGGTTTTTTGCTCTGGATTGTTTTGTTTCGAACGCTTTTTCATGAATTCATCCCCTACATCTTATACTGTTGAATCACGTTTGCATCCAAGGTCATATCATTTTGAAGTTGCTGTAATTGCAACCTCATTCGGTGCAATTGCTCGCGTTGCTGATCATTAGAACTTTGTGCTAACTTTGCTAATTCATTCGTGACTTCCTCTAGTTGCATTTGAGCATCTGTATATTCCGTAGTATTATAATGCTCCTGTCTTCTTGCATACGTAATTTGTTCTTGAGCATTTCGGATTGAATCCTCACAGCGCTGTAAAAAGGCATCTACTGATTGTCGAGTAGCCATTCTTCCCCCTCCTACATTCGAAATGAGAAGCAAAAGCCTTCTCAACTATAGTTTGTTCATCCTTCATTACTTCTCTCAAAAAGTTATTTCCAATTTATGAGGCCAGTACGAGATGGGTCACATAGACGTTGTCACAGAAAGCGGTGTTCTCAATTTTTTGTTCTTCGAATTTACATTTGAGTTCTTAAAAGCCCCCGTGCTAAAATTTACGTAGCAAATTCTTTTCTTAGTTAGGAGGGGCGATTAAATGCCTCAAGGAAATCCATTTTCATATTCAACAGATAATAAACGTTATCATACATGGAATTACCACCTACGTAATACTTTTGGAAATAAAGTATTTAAAGTAGCACTTGATGGAGGATTTGACTGCCCAAACCGTGACGGTACAGTCGCACATGGTGGATGTACTTTTTGTAGTGTCTCAGGGTCAGGTGACTTTGCCGGAAACCGTGCGGACGATATCCTTACACAATTCCATACGATTAAAGATAAAATGCATGAAAAATGGAAGGATGGCAAGTACATGGCATACTTCCAAGCGTTTACAAATACTCACGCCCCTGTAGAGGTCTTGCGTGAACGGTTTGAACCTGTTTTAAGTCAAGAAGGTGTAGTCGGAATCTCTATTGCTACAAGACCTGATTGTTTGCCTGATGATGTTGTTGAATACTTAGGAGAATTAAATGATAGAACCTACCTCTGGGTTGAGCTTGGTTTACAAACTGTACATGAAAAAACAGCGCAGCTGATTAACCGTGCACATGATTTTCAGTGTTATGTTGAAGGAGTTAATAAGCTTCGTAAACATAATATCCAGATTTGCTCCCATATTATTAATGGCCTCCCACAGGAAACACCAGAGATGATAATGGATACAGCTCGAGAAGTAGCGAAACTTGATGTACAAGGCATCAAAATTCATTTGCTGCATTTGTTAAAAGGAACACCGATGGTGAAGCAATATGAAAAAGGACTATTGGAATTTCTCTCTTTTGAAGATTATATACAATTAGTTTGTGACCAGCTTGAAATTTTACCACCGGAAATGATTGTTCATCGCATTACAGGGGACGGTCCGATTGATTTAATGGTTGGGCCGATGTGGAGCGTTAACAAATGGGAGGTTCTAAATACAATAGATGCTGAATTGAAACGTCGTGACAGCTATCAAGGAAAATTTTATGAGAAGGTAGCTGAAAACGTATGAAATTAGATCGCATCCTTCCATTTGCCCGAAATTTACTAAAACTTGCTGTGAATGAAGGGGATTATGCAGTTGACGCTACAATCGGAAATGGTCATGACACAGCAATGCTCGCTTCATTGGTTGGTGAAAATGGACAGGTCTTTGGCTTTGACATACAAAAAGAAGCCATTGAAAACACAACCAATCGTTTGAAAGAGCAAGACCTATATGAGCGTGTTCGTTTGTTTCATGAAAGCCATAGTCAACTTTTAACGATAATTCCAACTGAAGCCCACGGCAAAATTACAGGGGCCGTCTTTAATTTAGGCTATTTACCAGGGGGGAATAAGGAAATTGTTACAAAGGCTGATTCTACGATTGAGGCAATTGAGCAATTACTTACCATCATGAAGCCTGAAGGTATCATCGTACTTGTTGTGTACCATGGCCATGAAGAAGGTGCAGTCGAACGAGATCAGCTATTAGAATACTGTTCAACACTTGACCAAAACCGTGCTCATGTTTTAATGTACCGATTTATGAATCAAATGAACAATCCACCTTTTATTATTGCCATTGAAAAAAGATAGAGCCCAGCACTCTATCTTTTTCTTATTCAAACACATGTTGAAATCTACGATAGGCTCGTCCATTTACATAAAAGAAAAACGAAGTCTTCCCACCAAGTCTAATGATTTTCTTCGCAATTTTTAATACACTTCGTTGTGTCCTTACCTTTTCATCTGATAAATAGAGACCTAATAAACCCCTGTTAATCATTCGGTGAAATTTTTCATTTGGTAGTCCTGCTGTATGTTTATCTGCTTCCGTGATAAAATGCTTTAGGCGATCGACCAATTCATTTTCATGTGAATAATAAAAACAGAAATTCAAGTCTCCGCCTTGACGGTCCTCTTCTTGATCAATGAAATAATCAAGAAGGATATGCAGGCCTTGGATATATGGAAAATACCCATTCCGCACTTTGTTAGCCATCTCTTCGTTAAATTCTTCATGAAAAGCGTACGCAACTAAACAAAAAATCCCTAGTGTGGACCCTGAACAGGCTGAGAATTCATACCATTCCATGCTAGGTAAGTTCTTTTGGTGATCTTTAAACCAATTCTCTAGTCTTGGTACTCGCTCTTCTACCTTTACATGTTTATGAATTTGTAAAGCACAATAATAACTTGCCAATTCCTGTAGATAATTAGCAATCTTATCATAATGATTAAGGTTTTGAAGAACACCCTGACAGGTTGTTACTAGGCTTTCCAAGTATCCCCCATCATCCTGTTCCTCTCGATATTGATAATAGTTTTTTGTTGGCTGTCCTGGTCGTAATGCATCTGGCATAGAGTCATGTAACGAGCTAAAATCTAACGGATCAAGTGAGGTACTACGATCACAAAGATTATCTAGATAGTCACTTATCGTTTGATAGGCAACGATAAAACGAATACATTTCTCCATTTGTCCTTCTGATAATAAGGCGAGAATTGCCCCACCTTCACAGTGAAACGTTTTAGTTTGAATACTCGCTAATGCCTGTTTCCGAAGTTCCTCATTCGGAATAGCCTCCGCTTTCTTTTTCCAAATCGATAATTCACGATGTACAATCGGAAATACCTCACGATACACTTTCTTCATTAAACTAATTGGTTTTGTTGGTACCATCGATATCACCTCATTTTTTAGGAACATTGAATCTATATACGATTTACGATATTTGTAAAAGTTGATACACTTACCTTAAATGATTATTTATCGAATATCAAACGAAAGGATGTATCTATTATGATTTATCCATACAAAGGGAAATATCCTGAAATTGCCGACTCTGTATATATTGCGGAATACGCGACAGTTACTGGTGACGTAAAAATTGGTGAGGAAACAAACATTTGGTTTAATACTGTTATACGAGGTGATGTGGCACCGACAGTTATCGGAAAAAGAGTGAGCATTCAGGATAATTCAACCTTGCATCAAAGTCCAAATAATCCTTTAATTATTGAAGATGATGTCACAATTGGACATCAGGTGATCCTACATAGCTCTATTATCCGTAAAAATGCTCTAATCGGGATGGGCTCGATTATTCTTGATGGGGCCGAGGTTGGTGAAGGGGCTTTTATAGGTGCCGGTAGCCTTGTTCCACAAGGTAAAAAGATTCCACCAAACACTCTTGCATTCGGAAGACCAGCTAAAGTTATTCGTGAATTAAATGAAGATGATCAAAAAGATATGGCCAGAATCCGCCGTGAATATGTGGAAAAAGGGCAGCATTATAAAGAATTACAGGAAAAACGAGCTAACAAAGAAGCTCGCCAGTAAGGCGAGCTTTTGTTCTATCTTATTTTGCAGCTTGTGTTTTAAGTGCTTCTGCTTTGTCAGTACGCTCCCATGGTAAATCAAGATCATTTCTACCAAAGTGACCATATGCAGCAGTTTGCTTATAAATTGGACGACGAAGATCCAGCATGTTAATAATTCCAGCAGGACGTAAATCAAAATTATCACGAACCAAATCTACAAGTACATCCTCTGACACAGTTCCAGTTCCGAATGTGTCAACAGAAATAGAAACTGGTTGAGCAACGCCGATTGCATACGCAAGCTGAACTTCACATTTATCAGCTAAACCAGCTGCAACGATGTTTTTCGCAACATAACGGGCAGCATATGCAGCTGAACGGTCAACCTTAGTTGGATCCTTACCTGAGAATGCGCCACCGCCATGGCGAGCATAACCACCGTACGTATCAACAATAATTTTACGACCAGTTAAACCAGCATCCCCTTGAGGACCACCAATTACAAAACGGCCAGTAGGATTAATGAAATATTTTGTATTCTCATCAATTAGTTCACTAGGAACGACAGGATTGATTACATGTTCTTTTAAATTACGTTGAATTTGCTCTAATGAAATTTCAGGATGGTGCTGAGTTGAAATAACAATTGTATCAATACGAACTGGATTGTTGTTCTCATCATATTCAACAGTAACCTGAGTTTTTCCATCTGGACGTAAATATGGAAGAATCTCATCTTTACGTACCTTTGTTAGTCTGCGTGATAACTTGTGAGCTAATGAAATTGGTAGAGGCATTAATTCTTTTGTTTCGTTACAAGCATAACCAAACATTAATCCTTGGTCTCCAGCACCAATTGCTTCAATTTGCTCATCTGTCATTTGACCTTCACGTGCTTCTAACGCTTGGTCAACCCCCATTGCAATATCTGGTGATTGCTCATCAATGGATGTTAAAACAGCACAAGTTTCATAGTCAAATCCGTATTTTGCACGTGTATAGCCAATCTCTTTAATCGTTTCACGGACAATCTTTGGGATATCTACATATGTAGAAGTTGTAATTTCTCCCGCAACAAGTACAAGACCTGTTGTGACAGAAGTTTCACACGCTACGCGTGCATTTGCATCACTTGCTAAAATCGCATCTAAAATAGAATCTGAAATTTGGTCACAGATTTTATCTGGATGTCCTTCTGTAACAGACTCTGAAGTAAATAAACGGCGTCTATTTGTCACAAACGCTTCCTCCTTTTCGGATTCAGAATCGAATAGGTTCGAGTTCTGACATTCATTGATACGGTACTCATTCCCTTAGTATTGTTACCTTCACGATTTTCTATCCTATATTAATGAACAGTTATCTGCGATCAAATGCGCCTTGGCGTATTTGCGCCCGATTTTTAGGCCCACACGATGTGGGTCATAAAGACGTTGCCACAGGAAGTGGCGTTCTTAGTCTTTGAACTTACAGCTCGAAAAATTACCGCTAAAAAATCGAGGCATCCGCCGGAGGCTTTAACATTATTCAGTCGGTGTTTGACCCAGACTGAATAATGTTAAACACATATTACGCGTTAAGTAACATCAATAAAACCAATAAAGAATAAAAAACCTTTCCCACTTTTTTGAGGAAAGGTTTATCGTTTATCCAGCCTTTCACTCTTATCGATCAAGGTCATACCTTGCTCAGGTTAGCACCTTATCACTTTTACGAATGTGGAGACCTACTAAATAGGTTTCACAAAAAAACATTTGATATGTAAGAAAAGTGATGGTTGCCGGGTTTCATTGGGCCTGTCCCTCCGCCAGCTCGGGATAAGAGAGTATCCGTTCAATGACATATCATATCGCAGTATTCCTTAAGGTGTCAACAGAATTTCGAAAAAAAACAAAGTCGAACTGTGTCACACTATTTCCACGAAATCGACAAACTTTAAAAAAATTATCGATTATAAAGGACTATTTTAGAATCCGTGCGCACTTTTTAATGATATGTTACGTAAAATACGTTAAATAGTATAGACTATTTTTATTAATGTGTTATACTAATTGTAAATTTGAGATAATTTATGGAAATTTAAAAATTAATAAAGGATGGTTTAACATGAATTCAGTTGAAGTTTCAAATGAGCAGCTATTAGAATTAGTGAATGGAAAAAACGCACTCCATAACCTATCTGTTCCTATTTTAGTTGAAAAAGTACTATCTAGACAAGAGGGAATCCTTACTTCGACTGGGGCTATACGTGCGACAACTGGGAAATACACCGGAAGATCACCAGAAGACAAATACATCGTAGAAGAAGCATCTACTAAAGATAGAATTGATTGGGGTAAGGTAAACAAACCAATTTCTGAAGAGGTATATGAAAAACTTTATACAAAAGTACTTTCATACTTAACAGAAAAAGATGAGATTTTTGTATTCAATGGATATGCAGGTGCTGACAAAAAAGTACGCATGCCAATCCAAGTAATCAATGAATATGCTTGGCATAATCTTTTCTCACAACAAATGTTTGTTCGACCATCTGAAGAGGATCTAAAAACACATCAATCTGAATTCACAGTTATTTGTGCACCAAATTTTAAAGCTGATCCTGAGGTAGATGGTACCCACTCTGAAACATTCATTATTATTTCCTTCGAAAAACGAACAGTGTTAATCGGAGGAACTGAATATGCTGGAGAAATTAAAAAGTCAATCTTCTCTGTGATGAACTATGTATTGCCTGAAAAAAATATTCTTTCTATGCACTGCTCTTCAAACGTAGGCCCAGAAGGTGACGTTGCATTATTCTTTGGTCTATCTGGAACCGGAAAAACAACTCTTTCAGCAGATCCAAAACGTCGTCTTATTGGAGATGATGAGCACGGTTGGTCTAGTTCTGGTGTGTTTAATATTGAAGGCGGTTGCTATGCTAAATGTATCAACCTTTCCCGCGAGAAAGAACCACAAATTTTCGATGCGATTCGCTTTGGGTCTGTGTTAGAAAATGTGGTTGTAGATGAAAAATCCAGAATAGCAGATTATGATGATAATTCATTAACTGAAAATACAAGAGCTGCATACCAAATTGAAAATATTGATAATATTATTGTGCCTAGTATTGCAGGTCATCCGAATACAATCGTATTTTTAACCGCTGATGCTTTTGGTGTTTTACCTCCTATCAGTAAACTAACTAAGGAACAAGCCATGTACCATTTCTTAAGTGGCTATACAAGTAAACTAGCAGGAACAGAGCGTGGTGTTACTGCTCCACAAGCAACATTCTCAACTTGCTTTGGATCACCATTCCTACCACTTCCTGCAACAGAATATGCAGAGATGTTAGGTAGAAAGATTGATGAACACAATGTTCAAGTATTCTTAGTGAATACAGGTTGGACTGGTGGAGAGTATGGTATTGGAAGCAGAATGAAACTATCATATACTCGCGCAATGGTTCAAGCTGCTTTAGAAGGCGAGTTAAACAATGCTGAAACCGTGAAGAATGATATTTTTGGTCTAGAAATTCCAATTCATATTCCTGGGGTTCCTGATGATGTTCTTCAACCATCCAAAACATGGGCAGACCAAAGTCAATACTATGTAAAAGCGAAAGAATTAGCTGTAAAATTCAAAGAAAACTTCAAGAAGTTCTCTAATGTTGCTAAAGAAATCGAATTATTGGGCGGACCACGCATTTAATAAAACGAAGCTCGGGGAAATTAGTCCTCGAGCTTTTTTGTTTTTGGCTCCCTTGTTTTCATCCACTCAGTTAATCGTCTTACTGTTTCTCGATTTTCATTTGGCGGAAAATAATGAGTGTATTGTGGAAAATACCAACTTTCCACCTCTTTTCCGAGTTCCTTTATTCTTTTTTCTAGACGATAGGCATGGTTAACAGAAACATTTTTATCCTTTTCACCATGAATAATAAGAACTGGAGCCTCCAGCTTTTCAAGTTCGTATAGTGGTGTTCTCCATTTATAACGTTCAGGATATTTTGTTGGTGTTCCTCCAATTACCCGCTTCAGCATTCGCCGTAAATCGTTTCGTTCCACATACGTTAGGCTTAAATCACTTACGCCACCCCATGTCACGATCGTACATACCTGGGGATGCTGAATGGCCGTAAGAAGGGCCATTACTCCTCCGCGCGAAAACCCAAAGACATGAATCCGAGTCGGGTTCACTTTTTCATGATCCTCAAGCACTTTAAAAGCAGAAAATGCATCATACCTGTCATGACCAGCGAAATCTTCATTCCCATCTCCCCCCTGATTTCCCCGATAAAAAGGTGCCATCACTACAAAACCTTCTGAAGCAAATTGGATGATGCGACCAATTCGAACCATACCTACATTTTTTATACCACCGCGTAGATATAAAAAACCGTCGTATACACCCTCTTCCATTGGTTCGGCAAGATAACCTTTCACTTTTAGTCCTTTACTCCAATATGTAATTAAATAAAGATTGATTGCCGGATTGGGAGACGGAAATCTCATTTTTTCAATAATAGTGCCTTCCACCATAATATCTATCCTCTCTAAAACATGATTGTACAACCTTTACTTTAAATGTTCTTAAAAAACGCAAAAATAGGCATTCACACATTTTTGTCACGTTTCATAGTCTATCTTAAGTAATTACTAAAGTCGACAGATGAACTGTCAAGGAGGAATGAATACATGCGCCGTATTCTTGCAAGCCTTTTTGCATTACTGCTTATTATTCCGTTAGCCGCTTGTAATAATGACCAGGTCCAAAAAATCCGTATTGCAGAGGTTACTCGTTCGGTGTTTTATGCACCGCAGTATGTAGCGATTACCGAAGGATTTTTTGAAGAAGAGGGCTTAGAAGTTGAATTAACAACTGTACCAGGTGGAGATAAGACTATGACTGCGTTAATTTCTGGTGGTGCTGATGTAGCCTTAGTAGGTTCTGAAACATCCATCTATGTTGAGGCACAAGGCTCAACCGACCCTGTAATAAATTTCGCAGCTCTTACACAAACGGATGGTACATTTTTAGTCGCAAGAGAGAACATCGAAAACTTTAGCTGGGAGCAACTCAAAGATAGTACATTCCTTGGCCAACGTAAAGGCGGTATGCCACAAATGGTTGGGGAGTTTGTATTAAAAAAGCATGGAATTGACCCACAAGGTGATTTGAATCTCATTCAAAACATCGACTTTGCCAATATTTCTAGTGCTTATGCTTCAGGCACAGGAGAGTTCGTCCAGTTATTCGAACCAACTGCAAGCCTTTTTGAAAAAGAAGGCCGTGGCTATATTGTCGCATCTTTCGGTGAAGAATCCGGTAAGGTCCCATATACATCCTTTATGACCAAGCAAAGCTTTATTGATGATAATGGGGAAGCCGTTGAAAAATTCACAAGAGCGATTTATAAAGCACAACAATGGGTGGATTCCCATAGCCCAGAGGAAATCGCTGATTCGGTTCAAGAGTTCTTCCCAGATACACCACTTGATCTAATCACTTCTTCTATTGAACGTTACAAGAATCAAGGTTCTTACGCAACAAACCCTGTTTTATCAGAGGAAGCTTGGAATAACCTTCAAGACATTATGGATGAAGCAGGAGAATTACCAAAGAGAATTGACTACAACACACTTGTTAACACAAGTATTGCTGAAAAAGTAATTTCCAAATAGGAGTGTTACTATGAGCTTTTTGTCAGTAAAAGATATACACCATGTTTATTTTACAAAGGATTCTACAACGACCGCACTCGAGAATATTTCACTCACAATCGAGGAGGGAGAGTTTATCTCTCTTCTCGGCCCTAGTGGGTGTGGTAAAACCACTTTACTCTCTATTATTGCTGGATTATTAAAACCGACATATGGAGAGATTTTGATTGAAGGTAAAAAGATTGAAAAAGCGAAGTCCGATATCGGCTATATGCTGCAACAGGACTACTTATTTCCATGGAAGACAATTGAGGAGAACATCCTTGTTGGCTTACAAATCATGAACCAAGAAACAGATTTAACAAGGAAAAACACTTTAGAACTACTTGAAGAAATTGGCTTAAAAGGGGTTGAAAAAGCTTATCCGAAACAGCTCTCAGGAGGGATGAGACAAAGAGCCGCATTGGTTCGCACGCTTGCAACAAACCCAAAAATCCTTCTACTTGACGAACCATTCTCTGCACTAGATTTTCAAACGAAGCTGAAATTGGAGGACCTTGTATCAGAGACCTTAAAGGAATACCAAAAAACAGCCATTCTTGTCACGCATGATATCGGTGAGGCGATTGCCATGAGCGACCGAATCTTCCTGCTTTCTAAAAGACCGGGTAAGATTGCAAAAGTATTTGATATCCCAGAGAACCTGCGCAATGAGACTCCATTTGATGCAAGACAACACCCAGTGTATTCGAATATTTTTCAGCAAATATGGGAGGAGTTAGATAAACTTGAAACAAAACCTGAATATTAAAGACCTTCACAACCATTATCTGCAGTCGATTAAAAAAGAGAAAAGACTAGTCAGATTTTATCAAATCCTCATTTTTATTGTCTTTTTCGGGTTCTGGGAAATTGCGAGTCGAAGCCATTGGATAGACCCTTTAATCTTTAGTGCTCCTTCAAAAGTGTGGAATCTATTCTTAGATAAAATAAATGATGGAAGTTTGTTTAATAATCTTGCTGTAACATTGTTTGAAACAGTGCTAGGGTTTATTATCGGAACTGCCCTAGGGGTTTTAATTGCCGCGCTTTTATGGTGGTCAGAACGTCTTTCAAACATCCTTGATCCGTATTTAGTTGTTTTAAATGCAATGCCAAAAGTAGCATTAGGCCCAATCTTAATCGTTGCCTTAGGTACCGGATATGTGTCAATTATTGCAATGGGCGCAATCATTTCGGTTATTATCACGACAATTGTCATCTATACTTCGTTTAAGGAAGTCGATTATAATTACATCAAGGTACTACAGACCTTTGGAGCAAATCGGAAACAAATCTTCCGTGATGTCATTCTCCCCTCATCCTTTCCAGCCATTATCTCCACATTAAAGGTTAACGTTGGATTGTCATGGGTCGGAGTCATTGTTGGAGAATTCCTTGTTTCAAAGCAGGGCTTGGGATATCTTATCATTTATGGATTCCAGGTATTTAATTTCACACTCATTTTCCTAAGCTTATTATTGATTGCCATTTGTGCCACTCTCATGTACCAAGGAGTTGAGCTCCTCGAGAGAAAGCTAATAAAGGATTCTAAATAGAAAGCTCATCTAGTATCAACTAGAGAGCTTTTTTCGTTTTCAAATACTTCTCTACATAGTCAATGCTGTGAGTTAACACATCATCCTTCATGATGAAGCTATATCGTCGGTCCGTCTTTACATGGTCTAGTGGAATTTCTTTTAGCAAGACAGGCCCCTTTGTTTCAAAATAAGTATCTTTCTCAAGAAGGCGGGTAATTTCAGCAAAATATATATTTTTAATAATCGTTTTCCCTTTTCCTACGACCTTATATTGACCCATATATTCGATTTTCTGAACCTCAGCACCTGTTTCTTCCATAACCTCACGAATCGCGGCAGCTTCGGGAGTCTCCCCCTCTTCAACCTTTCCCCCTGGAAATTCAAGCCCTCGTTCAGAATGGTTTGTTAAAAGCCATTGATCCCGATATCGACAAATGACCCACACATGCTTCGGTTTGTCCGAAAAAGGATCGGGTGTAAACGATAAATTCACTTCATTATGATACATGTCTTGAAAAACAATCATTTTTTTATCTCCAATATCGTTGTTTTTATTATTATGATAACATAAAAACAAGCCGCTTCATGTAGAAGTGGCTTAATCAATATGACCTAATACATCAAGTATGCCTTGTGATTGTATGAAATCTTTTGCTTCCTGATCTCCAAGCTGATAAATCATCTGAAAAACCTGCAGCATGTTTGTGTCGTACTTGTCATTTGATGAATCAAAATGATATTCCACAAAAGGGACGTGTGCACGTAAAAATCCTTCAACTTCGCTTGCATAATTCGAATCAAAAAGCTTTCGCAGTTGATGAATTTGCTCGTCTGTCGCTTCAATCTTATACTCCCAAGTAGACCCAGACTTTACTTGAGAAATTTCCCCACTTCCTACAGCAATATAATAGGTTTTCTTAGACTGTTGTTCCACTATAGTCACTCCTAACAGTGATTTACGTTATTTTAGCTTTTTCCTCCCGTGTTAAAAATATTCAACATCAATTTTAGTCTTTGCCTAAATTTCATTAAAATTAGTATCTTTTAAGACATTACCCCATATACTAATTTCCAAGAAAACAAGTGAAATAAGCAGGCAAAGGGGAAACCACTTATGAAAATTATTGATGAAATTTATGAACTGTATAGAGATAAATTAACAGGTGATGAAGAAGATGCGGACATCATTGCTTTTTCCGTGCTTGAACAATTTGAACGTGAAGATCTGATAGACCTTTTAAGAGATTTAACGGATCAAGAATTACGAAATTTAGTTGGTTTCTACATGATTGAAAACCTTAAAGCAAAAATGGCACGTGATGGAATTGGTCAATCAAAAATGATGACAATTAATGAGTTGAGGGATATACATTAAAAAGGATTGTCGCTCTAGACAATCCTTCCTAAATTAGTATTAGAGTTTACTTACGATCCTTAATGCGTCCTCAATTGACTCTTGATTAACATCATAATGAGTGACAAATCGGACAAGTTTAGGTCCAAATGTTGAAACCAATACACCATGTTCTTTTAATAACCCTACAAATTGACTAGAGGTTAAGCCTCTTTCACTCACATCAACTAAAATGATATTGGTATCAATTTGATTTACAACTTTTATCCCCTTGGTATTTCCGAGTCCTTCTGCAAGAAATTTTGCATGTTCATGATCGATTGCAAGACGGTCAACCATCGTGCGCAGTGCAACAAGGCCTGGCGCTGCAATTATCCCAACCTGTCTTAAACCTCCACCAAGACGCTTTCTCCATTTCCTTGCTTGCTTAATAAACTCCTCGCTTCCAGCGATGATTGAACCTACCGGAGCACCTAATCCTTTTGATAAACAAAATTGAACAGTATCCGTATATTGCGCAATATCCTTTACAGGTCTTCCTAATGCTACCGCTGCATTGAATAGACGTGCGCCATCCAAATGAACAGGTATGTGATTTGCAGACGCAACATGATGAATTGCTGCCATATTTTCTATTGGGATGACGGCACCACCCGCTCGATTATGTGTATTTTCAATACAAATTAAGCCGGTTTCAGGGTTATGGACATCATCCTCTTGAATAGCAGACTCCACTGCTCTAGGGTCCATTGCGCCTCGATTTCCTTTAATTGTTCGTGGCTGTACTCCAGCAAACGCTGAAATCGCAGCACCTTCATAATTAAAAATATGAGAATCTTGTTCAACGATGATTTCATTCCCTTTTCGTGTATGAGTTAACACAGCAATTTGATTGCCTTGAGTTCCACTCGTCACAAATAAAGCTGCATCTTTCCCGAGCATATTAGCTGCTGTTTGCTCTAACTCTATTACAGTTGGATCTTCTTGATAGACATCATCTCCAACCTCAGCTTCATAAGCTGCTGTTCTCATTTCGGCAGTTGGCTTTGTAACTGTATCACTTCGTAAATCGATCATATCTACTCTCCTCCCTACTAAAAAAGTATAACAAAACCCTTCTTTCGACAAGAAAGAAGGGTAAACTTTTTTTATTTTCCTAAGAAGGATTGGAGCATCCAAATATGTTTTTCTAGTGCTTGGTGAATTGAAAGGAGCATATCCCCTGTAGTTTCATCATCCACATTACCAGCTACCTTCATACCTTCCTTTAATTCTCCCGTTAATATGGAAAAATCATTTGAAATAGTAGCTACCATATCATCGGCATTTTCATTTCCGCTTGCTTCCTGAATCGAAGATAATTCAAGAATCTCTTTCATTGTAGCAACAGGTTGTCCACCAATTGCTAGTAATCGCTCCGCTAACTCATCAATATGAACTGCAGACTCATTATACAATTCCTCAAATTTTTCATGAAGGGTGAAGAAATTAGAACCTTTCACATACCAATGATAATTATGTAGCTTAATGTAAAGCACACTCCAGTTTGCAACTTGCTTATTTACCATTTCGACTAATTGTGTTGACATTCATATCTCCTCCTTATTGTTAACATACCCCCTTTATAACACAGTGAAACATAATTTTTGATTTAGTTTCTTGACAAATTTCATACTTTTTCAATTTAATTGGAATATCAATATCTTCTATCATTTTTCATGTTAAAATAAAGGTGAAAAAAAGGAGGTTGCTATGTTTATCGTATTAATTTTATCAATCATTATTGTTTTTGTTGTCCTATTTTTAGCTGTTAGTACGACATCCAAAGCGTATAAGTACAAACATACAGTAGATGATTTAGAAGATAATCCACATTTAAACCAACCTGAAGATAAGGAGAATTCTGATGGAAAATAAACTTCTTCAAGAACTTTCAAATAATTGGTTAATTGAGGCAACTATTGATTCCATCCAAGAAAAATATGAAAAAGAAGAATTAACAGCCAAACAATTGGTACTCATGTATTTACATAGAATTGCAAACTATGATTCATCACTACGTTCCATCATAGAGATTAATCCAGATGCTTTGCAAATCGCAATGGCTCTAGATGCGGAGAGAAAAGAAATTGGACCACGTGGCTCGCTTCACGGAATTCCAGTTTTACTGAAAGATAATTTAGATACGAACGATAAGATGCACACATCTGCTGGCTCACTCGCTTTAGCCGACTCACATGCCTCAGAAGATTCTTATGTTGCGTATCTCTTAAGAGAAGCCGGTGCCATTATTTTAGGCAAAACAAATATGACAGAATGGGCAAATTTCATGACAGAAGGAATGCCTAGCGGATATAGTTCACGAGGAGGGCAAACTTTAAATCCATATGGACCCGGTAAATTTGATGTTGGGGGCTCAAGCGCTGGTTCTGGCTCAGCCATTGCCGCAAATTTTGCAGTTGTTGCAGTTGGTACAGAAACATCAGGCTCTATTTTAAGTCCTTCAAGTCAAAACTCACTTGTCGGCATCAAACCAACCGTTGGATTAGTAAGCCGTGCAGGAATCATTCCCATTGCTCATACCCAAGATACTGCAGGACCAATGGCTCGTACAGTAAAGGATGCTGCTTACCTATTAACAGCAATGGCAGAAGTAGATGAGCGTGACCCAATCACTTATACAGGCAGAACATTATCCTCTACTGACTTCACACAATTTTTAGATGTGGATGGGCTACAAGGTGCACGAATTGGTATTGCAAGAGAGGTTTATTTTGACTACCTAAGTGAGGAAAAACGATCAGTCATGGATCAGGCTGTAAAGAAGCTTGAGGAACTTGGGGCAACTGTTATTGAGGATGTAAAAATTCCTTCTTCAAAAAACAAGTGGAGCTATGATGTGTTAACCTATGAATTCAAGGTTGACCTAAATGCTTATTTACGAAAGCTAGACTCTTCCGTTAAGGTTCGAAATTTATCTGACTTGATTGCATTCAACAAGGAAAATAAAGAAAAGATGTTAAAATACGGCCAGATTATTTTGGAAGAGGCAGAAATAACGAGTGGGACGCTAACAGAAAAAGAATATCTTGAAGCACTAGAAAATGATCATTATCATTCAACGGAAAATGGTATTGATTTTGTTTTAAACGAGCATCAATTAGATGCCATTGTATTTCCAAACAATATTGGAGCAAGTATACCGGCTAAAGCTGGTTATCCATCAATAACGGTACCAGCGGGATATACATCTGAAGGAGAGCCAGTTGGAATCACCTTCACAGGAACCGCCTATTCAGAAGCCACATTGATAAAATTGGCATATGCATACGAACAAGGAACCAAATATCGGATTCCACCAAAACTATAAAACCTCAGCCCTTGTGGCTGAGGTCCTTTTTTATCCAAAAACCTTATGAAGGTCTTCTTTTGATTGTGTTAGCCAGAAACGCATGAGGCGCTTTGCTCCTTCTAAATCATGAAGCTTCGCTTGACCACATTGAGTTTCATTCGCTGCAGGAATATCTGTAATTTCTAAGGCACTTTGCATTGTAGCTTCTAATAGGTCAATAATTTCAGAAACTGTTGGTTCCCCACTCACAACTAAATAATAACCTGTTTGACACCCCATAGGAGAGATATCAATAATATCAAAGTGATCATATTTCTCACAATGTTCACGAAGGTTAAAAGCTAATAAATGTTCAAGTGTATGAATAACATCTGGCTTCATCGCCTGTTTGTTTGGCTGACAAAAACGAATATCAAACTTATTTACAACTCCATCTGAACCTACCTTGTGTACACCACAATGTCTTACATACGGAGCTTTAACTGCACAATGATCTAGTTCAAAGCTTTCTACTGATGGCATTCTCTTCACTCCCTGATTATACTTTATATCTATCATAACGCTAATTCCGATTTTTTTCATCAATTTAATTTGAATTGGAAAAAATTCGATGAGGTGACATTTGGGATAACCTTTTAAGATGCTTTTATTTACTTCCTATAGTATAGTATAAGTACGTAAACCAAGTAAGGGAAGTAGAAAAAATTGCTTCGAGCGTTATTTATAGGTGTTATTCGTTTCTATCAAAAATTTATATCCCCATTAAAACCGCCAACTTGTCGCTTTTATCCGACTTGTTCCCAATATGGACTTGAAGCCATTAAACGCTTTGGTGCATTTAAGGGTGGTTGGCTGACCATTAAACGTTTATTAAAATGTCATCCCCTCCATCCAGGCGGGATTGACTTTGTACCCGAAAAAAAGGAAGGTAAGCATGAACATTAATGCTACCTTCCTTTTTTTATTTTACGTTGGTTTTCTTTTCAAGATGTTCGTGGATTTCTCCTTTTTCGATGTGAACTTGAATATTATAATTCCCAGTTTCGGCGAATGTATAGTCTGATTGATAGACACCATTTTCAGTTTCACTTGCATCTATAAACTCATGCTTCTCGGCGCCTTCTTTCCAAACCTCAAACCGAACGATTGCATCTGTCAAAGGTGCTCCAGACTCTTCAAAAGATACATGCAAAGTGGATGATTTTCCTACCGGATATTCAGTCTCTAGAGGGAAGTCGATTGACACATCTCCACTTCCATGATGATGTTCACTACCATGGTGATCGCCATCTTCCGTTGGTTCATCCGCTGGCCCTTCTGTTATGCTCGGATTTCCAATTACCACTTCAACCTTTGGCATGGTGTGCATGCTTCTCGCCGTTACATGTGCTGTCACAAAATAAGTCCCGTCCTGTTCAAACGTTTTAACAGCCGTATATTCACCATCAGAAGTATGCTTCCCATCTAGAAATTCGCTTTCTTCACTGCCTTTTTGTGCAATTTCAAATTGGACTTCATCCGCATCTTCAACTGCTTCTTCCCCTTGAGTAACAATCGCGTGTAAGGTTACTTCTTCACCTGGATTTATTTTTTTAGGATTAAGCTTTACATCAACTGCAATTGGGATTAATTCTGTCGTATTCGTATTTTTCTTTTCTGTCTCATTATTACATGCCGCAAGCATGATGATTGCAGCCATAAATAGAAAAAGACCTATTTTTTTCATTTCTTTCACCTCAACTACATGGTACAACATATGACCATTTATTCCTGTGTCTTTTTTATGACATTCTTGCCTCTTACCCATGATAACCAAAAGTAACTTCTCTTTAACCTCTACTCATTAAAAAAAGAGGTCAAATGACCTCTTTCCATCTTATTTATACCCGTTAACCACTACATCAAGTTTTCCTGTTTCAGGATTAATAACGAGACCGTGAACAGGAACTTCCTCTGGAAGGAGTGGATGGTTTTCGACCATTTCAACACTGTGTCGAACACTATCTTCTACACTGCTAAAACCTTTAAACCATTTATCAAGATCAATTCCAGAGTACTTTAATGTGTCAATTCTAGCTTGAGTAACGCCTCTGTCTTTTATTTTTTCTAAAATCGCATCTGAGTTTAGTGCACTCATACCACAATCGTGGTGACCAACAATACAAACCTCGTCAGCATTTAAATCATACACGGCAACTAATATACTTCTCATTACACTTCCAAATGGATGTGAAACAACCGCACCTGCAACCTTTAAAATTTTCACATCGCCGTTTTTCATGTTCATTGCTTTGGGAAGCAGCTCAATGAGTCGTGTATCCATACAAGTTACTATAACCATTCTTTTATTTGGAAGCTTTGTCGTTTGGTATTTTTCGTATTCTTTCGTTTCAACAAACTCTTTGTTATATTCTAGGATATTATTCAGTAGTGACATACCTTTCACCCTTCTCTCTTTATTTCATTATATTTTATCAAAAACTTATCCTTTTAGATAATATTTTTATTATTATTCACAAGTTCTTGTATCTACCAGAGATACTAATAAAGACATCGTTCCTCTTAAGAAAGTTTTTTGTTCTCAAATCGTAATAATTACGATATAATATGAAAGGATTTCAAACAGGCACCATTTTGGTACTTGAGAGGAGAAAGAGTTATGAAAAAGATAAGTGGATATATCGCGCTCCTACTAGTAATCGGCATACTTTCAGCTTGTGGAGCAGATCAAAATAAATCATCAGATGAAGAAGGAACGCTCACGATTTATACAACCGTATTTCCTTTAACAGACTTTACAAAAAGAATAGGTGGCGAAGATGTCATTGTTAATAGTGTATACCCGCCGGGTGCTGATGCTCACACATTTGAACCCACTCCTAGGGACATGACAGAAATCGCAAGTGCTGATGCTTTTATTTACACTGGGATCGGTGTTGAGGCTTTTGTATCTTCAGCAAAAAAGACACTAGAAAAGGAAGACGTTGCGCTAATTGAAGCAGGATCTGGAATAGAATTCATGAATATGGAAGACGATACTCACCACCACGATGATGAAGAAGATCATCAGCATGGAGATATTGATCCACATATATGGTTAGATCCAGTCTACTCCATACAGATTGCTGAAAATATTAAAAATGCCCTAAGTGAGTTAAATCCTTCTAGTAAAGATGTATATGAAGAAAATTTCAATGTATTAAAAGAGCAATTAGAAGAATTGAACACAGAATTTATGGAAGTAGCCAATTCTGCAAAACGCAAAGAAATTCTAGTTGCCCATTCGGCTTACGGATATTGGGAAGCTCGTTATGGAATAAAGCAAATAAGTATTACTGGCTTTTCCCCTTCCAATGAACCATCTCAAAAAGAGCTAAAAAATATTATTGAATCTGTGAAAGAACAAAATCTTGAATATATTCTATTCGAACAAAATATATCATCAAAAATTGCTGAAACAGTTCAAAAAGAAACAGGTACAAAAAGCTTATCCCTTCATAATTTGGAGGCCTTAACACAACAAGAAATCGATGACAACAAAGATTATTTTAGCTTAATGACACAAAATCTAAATACATTAAAAAAGGCGCTAAATTAACTACCACCCTTGGGATATGTTGCTTGTTATCCGTGCTTCTTCACTTGGAGAAAATAAGGATGCTAGACCACATTCCTAAGAAAGAGGTGTAGTAAATGGCACAAGACGTATTATGTGAAGTTAAAAATTGTCATTATTGGGCAAACGGTAATAAATGCAGCGCTGATGCGATTTATGTTGTAAGTCACTCAGGGAAAACAGCATCAGAACAAACTGAAACAGATTGTAAAACTTTTATACCAAGTGAGCTATAGAAATGTGACGAAGACAGCTGATTTTCTCAGCTGTCTTTTTTATATTTATTAATAGCTGAAACAAAATCCCCTAAACTTGCATAATCCTTATAACATGTCGAATTTTTTGAAATAAAATAATTGACAAAATAAAAAAATAAACATATGATACTTTTAAAAGTTGCACTAAGGAAACATTTATTCATTAAAACAAAAAACATAATAGAAAATAAATGCTTGAGAGGAGAATAAGCGATGTATGAAAATCTTTTACTCGCTTTTGGTTTAACTTTATTCGCTGGCCTCGCAACCGGTATAGGGAGTTTAATAGCTCTCTTTACGTCCAGAACGAATACCAAATTTCTATCTTGGACACTCGGTTTCTCAGCAGGTGTCATGATTTATGTGTCCATGGTTGAAATCTTCGTTAAAGCAAAAGATGCGCTAACGTCTGAACTTGGGAATGAACTGGGGAACTGGATGACAGTTGCCGGATTCTTTGGGGGAATGCTTTTAATTGCTTTAATTGATAAGTTTGTCCCTGAGAGTAGCAACCCACATGAGGTTAAAAAAGTGGAGGACATGAATCTGTCATCTTCCAAATTAGAAGACGCTCAATTATTAAAAATGGGAACATTTACAGCTCTAGCTATTGGGATTCACAATTTTCCTGAAGGTATTGCCACCTTTACTTCAGCTCTTCAAGACCCAGGCCTAGGTATCGCTATCGCAGTAGCCGTGGCGATTCACAATATACCTGAAGGCATCGCGGTTGCTGTACCAGTCTATTTTGCAACAGGGGATAAAAAAAGAGCCTTTAAGCTCTCGTTTCTTTCCGGTTTAGCTGAACCTGTCGGAGCCATTGTTGCTTTCTTGATTTTAATGCCATTTTTAAACGATATCATGTTTGGGATGATCTTCGCTGCGGTAGCAGGGATTATGGTGTTTATTTCTCTCGATGAATTACTCCCTGCTTCTAAACGTTATGATAGTGGACATTTATCCATTTATGGATTAATTGCAGGTATGGCTGTTATGGCGTTAAGTCTATTACTATTTATCTAACCTTTATTCAGCTGGGCCTATCCAAGCTGAATAAAGTTAACATTACATTACCTTTTTCTGTTTCGTAATATGCTTAATCCATTCGCGATCTACCTTATATCCAATTCCTGGTTCATCTGGAACGGCAATGCGGCCGTTTTCTACAATAACTTCCGGAGTAATGACATCTCTTGACCAATATCTTGAGGACGCAGAAATATCTCCAGGAATTGTGAAGTTTGGTAGGCTTGCTAAAGCAATATTATGGGCTCTTGAAATGCCGGTTTCAAGCATTCCCCCACACCAGACGGGGATTTGATGGGACCTACAAATATCATGAATACGAATTGACTCAGTGATACCACCTACTCGCCCAATTTTGATATTCATTACTCGACAGCTCCCCATCTCAATTGCCTTACGGGCATCTTCTGCCGATGTGATACTTTCATCCAAACATATGGGTGTCGAAAGTATTTTTTGCAACTTTGCATGATCAAAAATGTCATCCTCCGCTAGTGGCTGTTCAATCATCAACAACTTAAACTCATCTAATGCTTTAAGTTTGTCAGTATCCGTTAAAGTATAAGCAGAATTCGCATCAACCATTAGCGGTAGGCTTGGAAATTCTCGTCTAATTTCTTTTAGAAGCTCATAATCTTGTCCAGGCTTAATTTTTATTTTGACTCGTTTATAGCCTGTGTTCACATGCTCCTGGATTTTACGTAATACTTCCTCCATTGAACTAATACTTACGACTACGCCTGAATCAATAAAATCTCTCGTCCCGCCAATCGCTTTAGAAAGGGAAATTCCTTGTTTTTTTGAATATAAATCCCATAAAGCCATGTCGATGCTAGCTTTCGCCATATTATTTCGTTTTACAAATTGAAAGCGTTCTTGTAGTTGCTGAGGATGCTCAACCTCTTCTTTTAAAATTTGCGGGATTAGATAATCGACAAGTATATGCCAGCAAGTTTTAATCGTCTCTTCTGTATACCAAGGTGATGAAAAGGCAACGACCTCTCCCCAACCAACGACACCTTCTACATCCTCCATTTCAACAAGAATACTCTCTCTTGTATCTACCTTTCCCGTACTTGCTACAAACGGTGAGAGCAAACTTTGTTCTATGAGATGGAGGGTAACCTTTTTCACCTTAATCATTTTTCTCATCCTTTATCAAATCAACTAATTTTCGTCTCATAAGTTTATTTGATGCATTTCGTGGGAGGGCATCAACAAAATGGATTGATTTTGGAACTTTATATCGCGCAAGTTGTTCGTGGCAATAAGCAATGATTTCATCTTCACATAGATTACTTCTTTCTTCTTTTATGACGAAGGCAGCTGGCACTTGTCCCCATTTTTCATCATCCACACCTGTAACACCCGCTTCTAAAATGTTTGGATGTGACAATAGAACCGCTTCCAGTTCAGCAGGATAAATATTCTCTCCCCCTGAAATAATTAAATCTGACCGGCGATCTAACACGAATAGAAACCCTTCCTCATCTATGTAACCAATGTCACCGGTATATAGCCAGCCATCAACTATTGAGGTCATCGTAGCATCGATCCGATTCAAGTAGCCTTTCGTCACGTTTGGTGCTTTTACAACGATCTCCCCTATTTCATTTGGAAGTGTAGGTGTACCATCTTTATCAATTTTGATTTGCACGGGAAAAAGTGGTTTACCTGCTGAACCTAACTTTGAAATACTATACTCAGGTGCAAGCGTAACAACCTGTGATGCTGTTTCAGTCATACCATATGTCTGGAACACAGGAATATTATGAGCAATACAATCCTCTAACAAAGGTTTTGGTGCAGGCCCTCCTCCAAGAAGCATACATCTAAACTGTTCAGGGTAGCTGTCACCCCCTAATTCTCTAATCATCCTCGTTAGCATGACACTCACTGCTGACATGATCGTAACACCTTGATTCATAATGGCATCATTTGCTTTTTTGGGGTCGAATTTTTCGTGAATCACCGCTGGTATTCCATAAATGACACTTCGATACAAAATCGATAACCCACTAATATGAAACATCGGAACAGTTAGTAACCAGCAGTCATCCTGGTGTAGCCCTAAATTTAAACTTGAGCCAATCGCACTCCACCAATGGTTTCCATATGTATGAATAACACCCTTTGGTTTTCCAGTCGTTCCTGATGTGTACATAATCGTATCCGCCTGTTCTAAAGAGAAATACTCTTGAATCTCACAGTCTTTCTCAGGAAGCTCATGAAGTTCATTTAATGGTATGTATTTAATATTTAGATGAGCCACTTTCTCAAGAAAAGGCTCTTCCGTTAGCAGCATTTTTGTGCCAGCATCACTCAATTGAAATTCTAGCTCACTACTTGTTAGTTTTATATTCAATAGGACTGTAACTGCTCCAATATATTTCAGGGCATGAATCACCTCAACCATCTCAACACTGTTCCTCAGGAGCACAGCTACAACGTCTTCCTTTTGTATCCCTGCAAAAGTGAGTTGATTAGCCCTTTTTAACACATTTTTATGTAAAGTTAGAAATGATATCTCTTCATTTTCAGTTTTTATCGCAGTTCGATTTGGCGTTAAAAATGAACGATGTTTCAGCCAATTTGGTATTTCTGTTGAATTCATCTTTTTCAAATCCTCTTATATTTGTAATAAAAATGCAAAAACAGCTTGATGAGGTCTTCATCAAGCTGAGAACTGAACATTAAGGGAAACGAGGGAATTGCTTAAAGTCTGGCATGCGCTTTTCTTTAAATGCGTCACGGCCTTCCTTCGCTTCATCTGTTGTGTAGTATAGAAGAGTAGCATCGCCAGCCATTTGTTGTAGACCTGCTAAGCCATCTGTATCAGCATTCATTGCTGCTTTTAAGAAACGAAGAGCTGTTGGACTCTTTTCAAGAATTTCTTCACACCACTTAATTGTTTCTTCTTCAAGCTGCTCTAATGGAACAACTGTGTTCACAAGACCCATGTCTAATGCTTCTTGCGCATTATATTGACGGCAAAGGAACCAGATTTCACGAGCCTTTTTATGACCAATGATGCGAGCAAGATATCCAGAACCATAACCTGCATCAAAGCTTCCAACCTTCGGACCAGTTTGTCCAAAAATAGCGTTATCCGCAGCAATTGTTAAGTCACATACAACATGTAATACATGTCCTCCACCAATTGCATAACCTGATACCATCGCGATAACTGGCTTTGGAATTACACGGATTAAACGTTGTAAATCAAGAACATTTAATCGTGGGATTTGGTCGTCTCCAACATATCCACCATGTCCTCGAACCTTCTGATCTCCACCAGAACAGAATGCTTCATCTCCTGCACCAGCAAGAACAATAACACCAATATTTGAATCATCTCTTGCATAAGCAAAGGCATCAATCATTTCTGCCACTGTTTTCGGCGTAAACGCATTTCTAACATGTGGTCGGTTAATGGTGATCTTTGCAATACCATTGTATGTTTCATATAAAATTTCATCATACTTCCGTTCTGCTATCCATTCAACTGCAGCCATTAGCTTGTCCTCCTTTATGTATAGGTTTGTATGTAATTTTGATCATTGAGAAAAATGATCAGAAACAAACTCATTTATTATTTTACCAAAAAAACGTGGTTGTTCCACATGAATTGCATGTCCAACCTCTACTATTTTCTCCACTTTTGCATTTTGAATGCTTAAACTCATCTCTTCTGCAATCCTGCAATACTTTTGGTCAAGCTCTCCACAAAGCAATAAAGTCGGGAAGTTAAGCTCATTTAGTCTATCCCAGTATGAGGGTTGTGAACCAGTCCCCATCCCCTTAAGACTATTAGCTAAACCGACTGGATTATTTTTAAGACGTTGTTTACGTATTTCTTGTTGTCTTTCTTTCGTTAGTGCCTGTTGTGAAAGGAATAACGGGATCTTCTCCCAAAAATCAATAAAACCTTGGATTCCCTCTTGCTCAATTCGATTTGCCAGTTGCTCATCTGATTTTCTACGGGCAGCTCTCTCTTCTTCTGTTCTTAATCCTGGAGAACTGCTCTCTAGAACAAGGCTAGTTACTCTAGTTGAATAAAGAATAGAAATGGCCAAAGCTAGCCTTCCTCCCATGGAGTAACCAACTAAATGAGTTTTTGGGATAGATAAGGCATCAAGTATATGAATGATATCTTTAGCAACAGTTTCTATATGATATCTTGAAAAGTCATCAGGACTATCTGTCTCTCCATGTCCGATTATATCAATAAAAATACATTGATAACTGTTATGAAGTGGCTCAGTAGCCCTGCTCCAAGTTGCTATACTACCTGTAAAACCATGGAGGAACACAATCGGTTCGCCTTCTCCCATCACTTGGACATGATAAGTAACCCCGCTTGATGAAATAAACATAGTTATTGTTCCTTTTTAAGCAGGTTTTTTATTTCCTGGGAAACATTATTCCACATTTTTCGATGAATCATGACATTTTCTTGACGGTCCGTTTTTACTTCAACAACATGAAGGCCTTTACCATTTAATGAAGCAGATATGGCTTTTCGGAATTCCGCCCAATTCTCAACACTAGTAAACTTCCCGCCATACATTTTTACGGCATGTTCATAATCAAGCCCGATTGGCGTACCAAACAGGGTTTCAAAGTGCTTTTCTTCCTGTGATTGTGGTAAGAAAGAAAATATACCGCCACCGTCATTATTAATTAACACGATCGTACTATTTAAATGATGATGCTTTGCCGCTAATAATCCATTTAAATCATGGTAGAAAGAAAGATCACCAATCACTAGAACCGTATGCTCATTTTGCGAACTAATGCCCATTGCCGTTGAAACAAGTCCATCAATTCCATTTGCTCCTCGGTTTCCTAGCGCATGAATTGACTTTTCATTATTTGTAAAGAATGTGTCAAGGTCTCGAATCGGCATACTGTTTCCGACAAATAAAGTAGATCCATTTGGCAGGATTTCTTGAAGTTCAGTAAATACCTTCCCCTCAAATAAGGTTTCCTCTTGGTGTACCGCGTTGATATTTTCTTTCACGATCTCATTTATGTTAATCCAAGAGCTAATCCACCCATTATCACTACGTTTCTGTATTCGTTTCGTAATCGCCTGACAGAATTCTATTTCATCACAGTACACCATATCAGTTGCGGATAAAGTAGGATCTCTCCATCCACCGTCCCCATCTACAACGATTTGTGGTGTGTTTTTTTGTTTTTGAATAAATTGCAGAAGTGACTTAGAGACAGGCATTGCTCCAAAACGAATGATAATGTCTGGTGAAAAAGCTTCTCGGAACTCTTCGTTTCGTAAAAAAGCATCATAACCATCTAGTATGTATGATTTAGGATGTGTACCACTTCTCAGTTGGGATAGTGGGTCAGCAAGTATTGGAAATTGAAGAGTTTCTGCTAGATTAGCTACAGCATGTCCAAACTCAGAATGATCGTGTGAACCACATACAATAATTCCCTTCACTTTTTCACTGACTACATCACTTATCAGTTGAGCTTGTTCCTCGTCCATTGTCGGTTTTCCAACCACGACATTAACATTTTTCTTAGCCATTTTGCTTGTACCCCATAGTTGATCAAGACCAAGATTTGGAACAAGTGGCTCACGAAAAGGAAAGTTCAGATGGACCGGTCCTGCGGGAGCTGATTGTGCTGTACCCGCTGCTCTTCCTGCCATTGTTCTAACATAGGCCAACATTTGCTCGGAATCTTGAGGTAGTGCCATTTCTACAAACCATTTCGCATGATTCCCATATAACTGGTTCTGGTCTATGGCTTGCGGTGCACCAACATCGCGCAATTCATGTGGTCGGTCCGCTGTCAACACAATTAGCGGTACCCTTGAATAATAGGCCTCCACAATAGCCGGAAAATAATTCGCTGCTGCAGTCCCAGACGTACAAAGGATCGCTACAGGCTTTTTGCTTGCTTTAGCTACCCCAAGCGCGTAAAAAGCGGATGATCGTTCATCAATATTGATTGTAACATTCATATCAGGATGTTCAGCCATTAGTATTGCCATCGGGGTAGAGCGGGAGCCAGGGCTCACAATGGCCTCTGTGACACCCACTTGGACTAATTCATCAACAAATGATGCTACATACCGAGTTAATGCTTCATTATTCATTGTCTAAGCCTCCTAATGCGGATAGCATCGGTCTAAACTTAATCATTGTTTCTGTATATTCACTTTCTGGTTCTGAATCTCCTACAATACCACATCCAGCAAATAAGGATGCATTATTGCTATTTATTAACCCAGAACGAATGGCAACGGCAAATTCTCCATTATCTTTGGTATCCAACCAACCAACTGGGCTTCCGTACCAGCCGCGGTCAAGAACCTCAAGCTCACGAATAATTTCATATGCTTTTTGTTTAGGTTGTCCTCCAAGGGCTGGAGTTGGATGTAATCGATCTACAACAGTAAGCAATGACACATTTTCTTTTGCTACCCCTCTTACAGGTGTGTATAAATGTTGGATATCTCGCATTTTTAAGATATCAGGTTGTGTTGGTGAAGAGATGCGTACACAAGATTCTTTCATCGCATTTTTTATCATTTGTACAACAACATCATGTTCGTATAGATTTTTCCGGTCACTAAGTAATTCATTAGCTAATTGTTCGTCTTCAGAAGGTGTTTTGCCACGTCGTATCGAACCTGCTAAGCAAGTCGTTAAAAATTCTCCACCTTTTTTCTTAATAAGACGCTCAGGTGAAGCCCCTATAAAACATGAATCTCCGTATTCAATTGCAAATAAGTAACTCATTGGTTGCTCTTCTTTTAGACGTGCTAAAATGGCGTCCGTTTCAATTGGCTTATCGAAATGCAGTTTAATTTCTCTTGCTAATACGACCTTTTCAACCTCACCGGCCTGTACCTTTTTTGTTGCATTTCGAACAGATTCCATCCATTCCTTTGGTTGGACTTCTTCTTTTGTAAAGGAAGTGCTTATTGGATCTTTTTGATTTCTCTCAAACAGTCCTTCTAATTGTTCTATATCAGAATCAGCAAAAGTTGTTCTTGTAGGCTCACAAATTATATTTGTCGTTAAATAAGTGCTTCCTTTATAGACAGAAAGCATAATCGTAGGCAAGACAAATTTCGCATCATCAAAATGATCCCACAGCTCTGTTCTCTTTTTTAACGGATCGAATGAAAAACCTCCCATTAAGATTGGACCTGTAGAATATGGTGCAAAGTCATCCACTATAATCGAATTGTGAACGAGTTTTTTCCACTTTTCTTCTATTGCAACAAAACGTTCTGTAGACTCGTTATCGCTAATTGTATAAGCTTCTCCAAGACCAACAATTATCGTATCATTTGTTGGATTGGACCAGAAACATCGCGTTTTAAACGTTTCTTTTTTCCCAGCAGAAAAGAACAATAGGGGGTCTATGTTCTCAATCTCTCTAACCTGACTTACAAGTATCGGCTTTGAAAGCTCCTTTGAACGGAGCATTCCTTTCTCTATGTAATCCTTCAATCCTTTTTGTTGTATCATGACCAACTTATATCCCCCCGAAGTGTATCCCATAATAAATTTTACTTTAGAAATAGTATATGATTATAGTATATCATTAACATATATTTACCCTTAGTATTATAATCCGATAATTTTTGATTAATGAATCAAATGCTACGATATACCTGATAATGAATAGTTGTCAACAAACTTGATTCTACCATATCTACTCGCACTATGACCACTTACTTCCTTATTATTACGTTTTGAGAGTTATGTTAGTCTGGGGATTAAATCGTAGGAAGAATGTTTATGTCTTTTTTGTTACATTAAACCATTGACAGTACCTGTCCAATTCACTAAACTGAACTTTGGATATACATGATATGACGTGAGAGGAGAAGTCTAATGCATACGGAACTTCAGTCAAATCAGAAGCTATCTAAAAAGCCTTCAAATGGGTTACAAGTATGGTGGAGACTTATGCGTCCACATACACTCACTGCATCTTTTGTTCCAGTTATACTAGGAACAGTACTTGCACTTCCAGATACATCTATAAACATGGCATTATTCTTAACAATGTTACTTGCTTGTCTTCTCATTCAAGCAGCAACTAATATGATTAATGAGTATTTTGATTATAAACGCGGTCTTGATACCGCTGAATCAGTCGGTATTGGTGGAACAATTGTTAGAGATGGAGTAAAGCCAAAAGTGATTTTAAACTTGGCATTTGCCTTTATGGGAATTGCCACACTTTTAGGTGTTTATATTAGTATGAATAGTAGCTGGTGGTTAGCGTTAGTGGGGACTATATGTATGTCTGTTGGTTATTTATATACAGGTGGCCCATTCCCAATTTCATCAACACCTTTTGGAGAGCTTGCAGCTGGTTTCTTTATGGGTATGATCATTATTTTAATATCGTTTTTCATCCAAACGGGTACTGTTACTTCAACAAGTATTTTAATTTCAATTCCAATAATGATCCTTGTTGGTGCCATTAATATGTCAAACAATATTCGTGATTTGGATGGCGACAAAAAGAACGGACGTCGCACTTTACCGATTTTATTAGGAAGAAAAAATGCGATTAAGTTTTTAGCGGTATTGTTTATTATTTCATATGTCTGGATTATTGCTTTGTCATTTATGGGAATAGCGTCTTGGTGGAGCCTACTTGTATTGGTAAGTGTTCCAAAAGCCGTTCAAGCAATAATTGGTTTTATTGGTAAATCAGAACCAATCCAAATGATGCCAGCAATGAAAGCAACTGCCCAAACAAATACATTTTTTGGTTTCCTATTATCTATTGGAATCTTTATCGGTTACTTCTTTTAAAAACACGATTTTTACGATCGTGTTTTTTCTTTTGTCTTCTTTCACAAAATACGTGTTCAAAAAGGAGGATGAAAAGGACCGCGTCGACAAAAGCGCCACGTCCTGTGGCATTGTCGACACTAGCACGTCCTGTGCGTCGAAAGTTCAAGGCGGCGAAGCTTTGAGTACCGGAGCGAGGCAACTGCTTGAGTTAACTCCCTTGCAGCCTTGCACTGAGGAATTGACTTCTTGAATATACTAGCAGACGCAAGCGCATAACCTATTGTTCATGATGTTTTCCAGGAGCAAAAATCACAGAAATTCAATGTGTCATTTTCACCGGACTTTTGAACATCCTATACAAGCACTTTTTTACATTTATGATTTTCGTGTTTATGTAAATAATACATAACAAGATTCGTTACGAAATCATTATGGAAGGAGTGCTTTTCATGTTATCAAATGAGCAATTATCAACCTTCCGTTCACAGTTGATAAACGCAAAAAAAGAGGTTGAAGAACAATTAACGGATAGCGATCATTTTGATTTAGAACGCGGTCATTTCCACGGGTCGATGGGGGAACTCTCTTCTTATGATAACCATCCAGGGGATGAGGGAACTGCGCTTTATGAACGCGAAAAGGACATTGCACTTAATGAGCATATTGAAAAAGAATTAAAAGACATTGACTACGCCTTACAAGCAATTGCTGAAGGAAGATATGGGAAATGTGAAAAATGCGGTAAGGAAATACCTGTAGACCGGTTGGAAGCAATTCCTACCACAACATATTGTGTTGAGCATACCCCGACCCAAGTCGTATCTCATAATCGACCTATTGAGGAAGGGGTTTTAATGCCACCATTTGGAAAGTTTGTTGATGAGGAAGATAATGTATCCTTTGATGCAGAAGATTCATGGCAAGATGTTGCAAAGTATGGAACATCTGATACTCCTTCAGACCTTGCTGACCCAGTTGATAGTTATAATGAAGTATTCCTCGAATCAGATGAAAATGTAGGCTATGTAGAGGATTACGAAAACTTCGTCGCAACAGACATCGAAGGGAAAGAAATAATCATCTATCCAAACAACCAGCATGAACGATATGAGGAAGTGTTAGATGAAGAAGGAATCATGACCATGTTCGGCGATCTTCCTCCATATGAAAAAGAACCTTACACACAAGATGAAGCACAGGATTAAATTCAAAGCAGTGGAATCTCTTCCACTGCTTTCTTGTTACTTTATTGGTTGTAAAAGAAGTGTATAACTATTTTTCATATAACTCTCTTTTTCAGTATGAGTAATGTGATATTTCCCTGTTGTCCAATCAGAAATTTGATCATGATAGAATGGACTTAATACATGACCAGATTGCCCTGGGCCTACCACATTATAGCTTTGATTCATGTTTGATAGATCAATTACTGAACGCCATGCAGCTCCGTGTGTGATCGCGCCTGATTTTTTATTAAAACTTGCAGCAGCTACCGATATTCCACTACCACCCATAGGAACAAATTCATTTTGATTAAAAAGATAGTTTAACGGTGAAATTGCAGACAATGGATGATTAAAAGGAACCCTATGAAATTCTCCCCATTGCCATTTACCTGAATTCTTCCCTTGTTGTTTAACAGCAAAATCAACAGCTCGCTTGAATGACTCTAGAGTTACTTGCTCCAAGCCACCAGCTTCACGTAACCATACACCTTCATCCCCTTTTGTAGCATTTCTAATCATTTGGTCTACAATTTGTGATTTACCCTCAAACAAGTTATCGATTTCATTTGGAATGGATTCCTCAAACAATACATTCGCAAATTCCTCCATCCATTTATGAAAGACTAGAGGCTCCCCATCTTCTATTCGGTCCACAAAGTCCCATCCTTCAAACTGCTTTAAGACTTCTATATCGATTTCTCTTAGCTTGTCTTTTTTGCTTGTTAATACATCAAGAAGAATCGGTACAAATTCCTCCGCCTGCAAATTATGTTGGTCAAACTGCAGTTGAAACATATCATCAACCGAAAATTTATTCTTACTCGTTAAAACATCCCGTATACGCTGCTGACGATATGGCTGTGCCCAAGTATTCGTAATATGGTATGGATAATCATCTGTTACAATTTTATTATTTGCCGTAGAAATAAAACCTTCCTTTGGGTTCACAATTGTTGGGAGTTCATCCCATGGAATAAAGCCCTCCCACTCATATTCATTCGTCCAACCTGGTACAGGTACCGAGCTGTCTCCCTTTTTTCGAATAGGAATTAACCCATTTGCTCGATAAGCAATGGTTCCATCCGTAGCTGCAAAAACAAAGTTCTGAGCCGGGGTATGGAAAGATGTAAGAGCTTCTTTAAATTCATCCCAATTTTTCGCCTTGTTAAACATCAACACCGCTTCAAGCTCGGTCGAAGGGTCGAGAGCTGTCCATCTTAACGCTAAAGCTGTCTTCTCCCTATGGTCATGGGTGAATTCTGAAATAATCGGACCATGCCTTGTTACCTGAACCTGATAAGGAATTGTTTCTCCATCCTTTACCTTTATTGGTTCTTCAATGATTGTCGCATCCTCCCACTCCCCCATATACTCGAACTGATTTGGATTTTCTGGATTTCTTTTTTCAATATATAAATCCTGAACATCAGGACCTACATTGGTAACCCCCCAGGCAATATGTTCATTACGTCCTAATATAATTCCTGGAACACCTGCAAAAATGACACCACTTACGTTTACCTCGTCATTTTGTAAATGCGTTTCATACCAAATCGACGGAGTCGCCAATGCTAAATGAGGATCATCCGCAAGAATCGGCATACCTGAATCAGATTTCTCCCCACTAACAACCCAGTTATTACTACCGTTAAACTCATTTGGAAAAGGTGCTTGTGCAATACTTTTGGAAATATCAACAGGACTTTCTTTCATCGCTTGAAGAACGGTTGCCCCGTCTTCAGGATATGTAGGGAATAATTCTAGTAGTTTTTCATCTGATACATGTTGTGCCATGTAATATCGAAAGGCTTGACCTTTATAATGGCCTCCTAAATCATAAGCCATATACTTCCCGATCGTGAGCGAGTCTATAGGGCTCCACTCAGTTGGTTTATATCCAGCTAGAGTAAACTCTACGGGTAATGTATTCTTCTCCTTTGCTTCCCTAATAAAAGCATTTACACCATCCGCATAAGATTGTAAGACACCCTTCGCTTCTGTTGAGTATCCTTCGTACGAGATTTTAGCTGCTCTACGTAACCCAAGAGCTCTAAAGTATTTATCCTGCTCAATAAGGGAGCTACCAATAACCTCACTGATCTCTCCTGAGGCCTGTCTACGGCTTAGATCCATTTGAAATAACCGATCCTGAGCTGTTACATATCCTTGTGCAAAATACAGATCATGAGTGTTTTTTGCACAGATATGAGGAACCCCATTTTGATCACGAATCACTTCAACCTCATCAGTAATACCAGCAACACTAATTTTTCCTTCAATTTCTGGTAAACTTTTTCTCAAAAATAAATAGCCTGCCAAAATACTTGCCACAAGAAGGAGGACGATTATGATTCCTGATACTAAAATAACCCTCCATCTTTTCTTTCTAGGCCAAATACGTCTATTTATAGCGACTTCTGAACTCATAAAATCCCCCTTAGACTTATCATTTCAAGAAAATTCTAAATATATTATAATATCCCATTTTGATTTTGTCATTGTAATCTCCAATAGACTGACATTATTTTCATACGTAGTGTAAAGTTTAAAGGAAGATACTAACCAAATGACGAATTATTTCTATATATCATTTTTTTAAGTGAAAGGAAGAATACAATGAACGCTCATGAGATTGAATACAAACTATATGGAGATGACATGCAATTTGTAGAAATCGAGTTAGATCCGAGTGAAAGTGTTATTGCGGAAGCAGGAGCAATGATGATGATGGAAGATGGAATCTCAATGGAAACCATATTCGGTGATGGCTCAGAATCTGGAGGTGGCGGTCTTTTAGGTAAACTTTTTGGTGCAGGTAAAAGAGTCCTGACTGGTGAAAGTCTTTTTATGACAGTATTTACAAATAACCATATGGGGAAAAAACATGTTTCCTTTGCGGCACCGTACCCTGGTAAAATCATTCCAGTTGATTTAAGTATGCTTGGTGGAAAGGTGATTTGCCAAAAAGATTCGTTTCTATGTGCAGCAAAAGGAGTATCAGTCGGAATAGACTTTCAACGCAAATTAGGTACTGGTTTCTTCGGTGGAGAAGGCTTCATCATGCAAAAATTAGAAGGAGATGGATTAGCCTTTCTACACGCAGGTGGAACCATACATAAAAAAGAACTCCAACCAGGTGAAACCCTTCGAATCGACACAGGCTGCTTAGTTGGGATGACGAAGGAAGTAGATTACAATATAGAATATGTAGGAAAAATAAAAACAGCTTTCTTTGGTGGGGAAGGGTTATTCTACGCAACTGTATGTGGCCCTGGAACGGTTTGGGTACAGTCATTGCCATTTAGCCGTATGGCAGACCGTATTTTCGCGAGTGCACCTAGAAATGGGGGAAACACAGGTGAAGGAAGTATACTAGGAGGAATCGGAAATTTATTAAACGGTGATAACAGATAGAATAATTATAGGCATAACTGGGAGGATAATAAATGGAGGTGTGGAAGATGAAACGTAAAGATGACGACGTTAATAGAAAACCCGATGCTCCACTATTTGATGCCCCAGATGATAAAATTCTAGCATTTGACATGTTCCGCGGAATATCACCCGGACTCTTTTCAGATGTAGATTTAGACAACCCCGCAAAGAAAATAGAAGATGATATAATTTCTCAAGATTAGCACCTGGCAACAGGTGTTTTTCTTTTTGCAAACCATAAAGAAGTAAGAAGCTAGAAATCTACTAAAAATAAAAAAACGCCATGAGAAATTCTCATAACGTTTGATGACCCGTACGGGATTCGAACCCGTGTTACCGCCGTGAAAGGGCGGTGTCTTAACCGCTTGACCAACGGGCCAGAAAATAAGTATTTATATGATTCGACATGGCGGAGAAGGAGGGATTTGAACCCTCGCGCCGCTTACGCGACCTACACCCTTAGCAGGGGCGCCTCTTCAGCCACTTGAGTACTTCCCCAAAAATGGCTCCGCAGGTAGGACTCGAACCTACGACCGATCGGTTAACAGCCGATAGCTCTACCACTGAGCTACTGCGGAATAATTATATGGTGGGCCTAAATGGACTCGAACCATCGACCTCACGCTTATCAGGCGTGCGCTCTAACCAGCTGAGCTATAGGCCCATTGTATAAATTGGAGCGGGTGATGAGAATCGAACTCACGACATCAGCTTGGAAGGCTGAGGTTTTACCATTAAACTACACCCGCGTAATGAATTTTATTTTTATAAATTTATAATTTTTATATGGGGCGGCTGATGGGAATCGAACCCACGAATGTCGGAACCACAATCCGATGCGTTAACCACTTCGCCACAACCGCCATTAAAGTTTATAAAATAAATAAGGTGGCTCAGGACGGAATCGAACCGCCGACACAAGGATTTTCAGTCCTTTGCTCTACCGACTGAGCTACTGAGCCACAATATATGGCGGTCCCGACCGGGATCGAACCGGCGATCTCCTGCGTGACAGGCAGGCATGTTAACCGCTACACCACGGGACCTTTTTTTAACAACAAAAATTATTTTACAATAACTTCTTTTGTTTGTCAACATATTTTTTTTGGTTGCGGGGGCAGGATTTGAACCTACGACCTTCGGGTTATGAGCCCGACGAGCTACCAGACTGCTCCACCCCGCGATAATAGAAAATATATAGTTTTTTGTCATGCGTTAATTATAGCAGATGACTGTCCCTTCCTCTGCAAGCTTACTCTAGAAGCTAAGTCCGTCGGGACAACTCGCAGTATTTCGATGATGCAACGCTCGTTGCTCCACCCCGCGATAATAAAATATTTAATTCAAGCCATACCATTTTAAATAATATGGCGGAGGAAGAGGGATTCGAACCCCCGCGGGCTTTAACACCCCTGTCGGTTTTCAAGACCGATCCCTTCAGCCGGACTTGGGTATTCCTCCACATATAAGAAGTTGTAAATGGTGGACCTTGTAGGACTCGAACCTACGACCGGACGGTTATGAGCCGTCTGCTCTAACCAGCTGAGCTAAAGGTCCTAGAATTTTCAAATGGTAGCGGCGGAGGGGATCGAACCCCCGACCTCACGGGTATGAACCGTACGCTCTAGCCAGCTGAGCTACACCGCCATAATTAAAAGCAACTATTTAAAATTCTATTGGTGGAGCCTAGCGGGATCGAACCGCTGACCTCCTGCGTGCAAGGCAGGCGCTCTCCCAGCTGAGCTAAGGCCCCAATTTTTTAAATGGTCGGGAAGACAGGATTCGAACCTGCGACCCCTTGGTCCCAAACCAAGTGCTCTACCAAGCTGAGCTACTTCCCGTAAAATGGCGCGCCCGATAGGAGTCGAACCCATAACCTTCTGATCCGTAGTCAGACGCTCTATCCAATTGAGCTACGGGCGCATTTTATATTTTTTTAGATGGTGCCGAGGACCGGAATCGAACCGGTACGGTAGTCACCTACCGCAGGATTTTAAGTCCTGTGCGTCTGCCAGTTCCGCCACCCCGGCACTTCTTAAATTACCTCTGGAGCGGAAGACGGGATTCGAACCCGCGACCCCCACCTTGGCAAGGTGGTGTTCTACCACTGAACTACTTCCGCATAATGCGGGTGAAGGGACTCGAACCCCCACGTCAAAGACACTAGATCCTAAGTCTAGCGCGTCTGCCAATTCCGCCACACCCGCATATTTAATTTAAATGGTGAGCCATGAAGGATTCGAACCTTCGACCCTCTGATTAAAAGTCAGATGCTCTACCAACTGAGCTAATGGCTCGTAAGTGGTGCCGGCGATAGGAGTCGAACCCACGACCTACTGATTACAAGTCAGTTGCTCTACCAACTGAGCTACACCGGCAAATTTAACCTAAAATATATGGTGGAGGATGACGGGATCGAACCGCCGACCCCCTGCTTGTAAGGCAGGTGCTCTCCCAGCTGAGCTAATCCTCCGTCTCATCCAACCTAGCGACGTCCTACTCTCACAGGGGCAATGCCCCAACTACCATCGGCGCTGAGAAGCTTAACTTCCGTGTTCGGTATGGGAACGGGTGTGACCTTCTCGCCATCGTCACTAGATAAGTTAAAGACAAGATATATTATACTATCTTCAAGAAAAAATTCAAGAGGAAATTTTCATTCCTTCAAAACTAGATAACGTACTTGCATTCATGTTAGAAGTATTTTGGTTAAGTCCTCGATCGATTAGTATCAGTCAGCTGCACATGTCACCATGCTTACACCTCTGACCTATCAACCTCGTCATCTTCGAGGGATCTTACTAGTTTAACACTATGGGAAATCTC
>NZ_JBHUEK010000004.1:0-364826 GCF_042680725.1 Ferdinandcohnia salidurans | reverse complement strand
TTAGGTACCGTCAAGGTACCGCCCTATTTGAACGGTACTTGTTCTTCCCTAACAACAGAGCTTTACAATCCGAAGACCTTCTTCGCTCACGCGGCGTTGCTCCGTCAGACTTTCGTCCATTGCGGAAGATTCCCTACTGCTGCCTCCCGTAGGAGTCTGGGCCGTGTCTCAGTCCCAGTGTGGCCGATCACCCTCTCAGGTCGGCTACGCATCGTCGCCTTGGTGAGCCATTACCTCACCAACTAGCTAATGCGCCGCGGGCCCATCTATAAGTGATAGCTAAAAGCCATCTTTTAATATGAGATCATGTGGTCTCATATGTTATCCGGTATTAGCTCCGGTTTCCCGAAGTTATCCCAGTCTTATAGGCAGGTTGCCCACGTGTTACTCACCCGTCCGCCGCTAACTTTTGGGAGCAAGCTCCCAAAAGTTCGCTCGACTTGCATGTATTAGGCACGCCGCCAGCGTTCATCCTGAGCCAGGATCAAACTCTCCAATAAGAGTATTGATTGCTCAATAATTTGTTACTTTAGAATTAAACGTTGACGCTTGTATTGTGTTCAGTTTTCAAAGAACTTTTTACTGCCGCTCAAAAGCGACTTTGTTAATATATCATGCTTCTTCTTATTAAGTCAACACTTATTTTAAAGTGTTAATTTCATAGATTCGAAGAACATAAAAATTATATTAACATAACATATTTAAAAAATCAAGATTGCAATATGTCGTTTTATTTATTTGAATCGGAACGACAAAATTAATAATATCATTTTAAATAAATCTTATCAACAACCAATTTATTACAAATATTATCTCATTTAATTATTTGGATATAACACCTACAAATATTCACAAATACAGAAAAGTATAAAACAGACGGAAATACATTCCGTCTGTTTTAACACCTCAACCATTTCTTAGATAAATTTACTTAAATCAGGATATCCACTTACTGCCCACGCACCATCCACAATCAAGCTTGCGCCATTTATATAGGAAGCATCATCACTGACTAAGAATAAAGCAGGTCCTGCCATTTCATCTGGTGCACCAGCACGTCTCATTGGGATACGCTCCATATATGCATCATTAATAGCATCAACATCTGTTAATCCTTTAGTTAGTGGAGTCGAAACTAATCCTGGTAGAATGGCATTTACACGGATATTATGCTGTGCTAACTCTAAAGCTGCATTCTTCGTTAACATTTCTACTCCCGCTTTTGCAGATGAATAAGCTGCTCCATAGAACATTGGAACATGAGCATTCAATGAAGCAACGTTAACAATCGCTCCACCTCCATTATCCTTCATGAATTTCGCTTCATGTTTTACAGATAAAAATACACCTTTTAAACAGAGATCAACCGTGAAATCCCAATCTTCTTCACTTTGGTCTACAATTGCACCTGCCTTGGAGGCACCAGCTACATTAAAGGCGTAATCAAGTCCACCAAATGTTTCAACTGTTTGATTTACTAGAGCCTCGATATCACTCTCTTTTGTCACATTGGTAACGCAACCGATTAGATTCCCTTTATAAGTTTCTTCAAGTTCTTTAAGCTTATCTGCATTCAAATCTGCAACTGCTACTTTTACGTTGGATTCTATTAAACGTTGAACAATTGCATATCCAATTCCAGAAGCTCCCCCAGTTACAATTGCGACTTTTCCTGATAAGTTTGTCATCAAATACACTCTCCCTTATGTAAAATAATTTTATTATTTCCTTTACGGTCTTACTAAAATTTTAGCTTGCTTTTTATCATTGATTAATTGATTAAAGCCTTCTTCAACAATGTCTTTCAATTCAATTTTCTTGGTGATTACAGATTTTATGTCTAATCTACCAGTTGCAATCATCTCAATAACTTCTGGAAATACATGTCTGTATGCAAGTGTAGATGTAATATCAGCAGCCTTAAACATAACTTGTCCCATATCAATTGCAACAGGTTTTGAATACACAGCTATTGCCATAACTTGTCCACCTTGTTTTACAGAAGCAACAGCACTTGTCATCGTTGGTTGAGCTCCAGCACACTCAAAGGCAACACTAACTCCACCGTTTGATAATTCAAGAATTGTTTCAACAATATCATCACGCATTCCATCAATAACCGTAGTTGCACCTAGTTCTTTTGCTTTTTCTAAGCGTTCTGTTGACAAATCAACTACAATTATTTGTGTTGCACCAGCTGCTTTAACAGAAAGTAATGTTAATAATCCGATTGGTCCAGCACCAAAAATAGCGACAGCATCACCCGGTTTTAATTTACTTTCTCTTACTGCATAGAAAGAAACCGCCGTTGGTTCAACCAATGCTCCTTCCTCAAATGAAACATTTTCAGGAAGAACATGCACCATGTTTTCATTAACGATTACATATTCAGCAAAACCGCCATCTTGGTTTAATCCAACAAAGCCAACCTTGCTACATTGGTTATAGTAACCTCTTTTACACGCATAGCATTCTCCACAGTATAGGAGAGGCTCGATTGCAACTCTTTCCCCAACTTGATAATGTGTTACATCATCCGCAACCTCTACAATTGTTCCAGAAAATTCATGTCCTAGTGTGATCGGTGGCTTTTGACCACTAATTGGGTGCGCTTCCATTGATAAGCCATGTAAATACGCATGTAGATCGCTTCCGCAAATACCTGCCCACTCTACTCTCACCTTCATTTTCCCAGATGAAATGACTGGCTCTGTTATCTCTTCAACACGTAGGTCCTTCACATCATGCCAAACTGCTGCTTGCATGGTATCCCCTCCATATTCTATAAATCTAGTACTCTTTAAGTATAACTCTTTGATTACTTTCGCAAAAGTTAATATAATTTATCATGTGTTAAGTATTACTTAAGGAAGTGAAATTATGAATATAGAACAGTTATCTTATATTTCAGAAGTTGCAAAGGTAAAATCGTTGGCAGAAGCCTCGAGAACATTAAACATTAGTCAATCCGCACTAAGTCAAGCCATTACGAAATTAGAAGCAGAACTCAACCTTAAACTGTTTCATCGTAATCGAACTGGCGCTATCCCAACAAAAGAGGGTAGTTTCATTGTTGAAAGAGCACAAGAAGCATTACATGCTATTTACCAAGTTAAAGAGGAAGCGAGAAATCAACTTAACAATAGTAATGATTTACTAAGGATTTCCGTAATACCAGGTTTAACAGGCCCTATCGTTGACACTTATTTATCTTTAAAAAGGGGCGGTTCTACTTTAAAAATAGAAGTCAATGAGAGAGCGAGCTTTGAAATAGTAGATGATGTAAGGAAGAATAAAATTGATATTGGTTTCATTGCCATTAATAAATCAAATTTAGACTCGATAGCTGATCTTCATTTCAATCCGATAATCCGGGGAAAAATTTTAGCTTATGTTTCTAAACAATCTCCCTTGGCTAACACAGAAGTAACAACTCCCGAATTATTAAGACAACAAACATTTGTCATTTATAAGGATGAGTATGTAGAAAATTTTATTACAAACTTCCAAAGATTATATGGTCCAATTGATATTTTCTTTAAAACAACTAATCTAGATGTAATATATAAAGCTGTTATAGAATTAGGTGCAGTTACCATTGGACATGATATATCTACTAAATTTAATGTGAACCACCCTCCTGACCAAATTATAGCGATCAATATGGTTGATTCGATTGATACCTCCTTTCGATTTGGATGGATTACGAAAAATGATAATATCCTTTCAAAGGAAGCGAATCGGTATATTGATGAGGTTAATCATGTAATAAGATAACGTTAAATCGTTTTTCTAGTAATTTGTTATACACTGCCTCTCTATGTTTCAATATTGCTTTCGTACCCAATATCCCTTGAAGTACCTAGAAATACAAAGGACAGGTTTATTGAATATCTTTCCAATAGAACCTGTCCAATCAACTCATGTCAACTGTTGCTCTGCAAAACTTCTATAAAGTTCGTGCCCTTCAATTAATTCCTGATGTGTCCCTTTACCTGTGACTGTCCCTTTTTCAATAAATATGATTTGATCGGCGTCCACGATGGTTGACAATCGATGAGCAATGACAAAGGTGGTGCGACCTTCCATGAGTCGTGATAAAGCTTCCTGAACAATACTCTCGGATTGACTATCGAGGCTTGCCGTTGCCTCGTCCATCATTAGAATTTTTGGATCCCGTAAAAAGGCTCGGGCAATCGCGATTCGTTGCTTCTGTCCACCTGACAGTTTCACACCGCGCTCGCCTACTTCGGTATCTAATCCATGTGAGAAAGCACGAATGAATTCATCCGCATAAGCCATTTTTGCGACTTCCCATAAACGATCGTCTGATATCTGAACTGCATTTTTCAAACCATAGCATAAATTTTCACGGATGGTTCCTGCCATCATCGCACTTTCCTGTGAGACATAGCCGATTTGACTTCGCCAAGATTCTAGTGATAGTTCGTGAATCGGAATGTCACCTATTCGAATTTCACCAGTTGTTGGCTCATAATAACGTTCCAGCAAACCGAACATCGTCGTTTTACCGCCACCACTTGGTCCTGCAAATGCAATCATTTGGCCAGGCTTTGCTACAAAGGATACATCTTGAATAACTGGCTCCTCCTCACTATAGGCGAAGGATACATGTTCAACATGTATTGGTAAATTCGAAATATCAAGGTCTTTTCCTTGTTGACCTTCTTCCAATGGAAGGTCGATGATATCAATAATCCGTTCTGTTGCACCTTTTGCTTTTTGCAGTTGCGTGAAAAACATCGCAAATGATGTAATCGGAAAAATAATTTGAAACAGATAAAGAAGGAATGCAACAAGTGATCCTGTTGTCATTGATCCGTTAGCAACACGGATTCCTCCATACCCAATAATGATTACAATTACAATCATGACGATGGTGTACATAATCGGACCGATTAGAGCGAAAATCTTCGCCTCTCTTAATCCATATGTAAGTAAGTTTCGAACTCCGTTGACTCCTTTTTCCTCTTCAAAACCTTCCGCTGTCGAGGACTTCATTAATCGAATCTCACTGATTGTTTGTTGAATCTTACCAGAAAATGTGGCGGTTTCATCCTGCAACCCTCGTGAGATTTTCGCCATCTTACTTCCAAGTGGCATCATGATGACCATTGTAAGCGGAACGGAAACGAGCATCAGAAGTGTCATTTTCCAATCCATAATTAACAAAATGATGATGGCCCCAATAATTGAAATAACACCAGTGATAAATTGCGGGAAATGCTGTGAAATTAAGTCCTTTACTATTCCAGTGTCATTGACTACTCGACTAACCGACTCCCCACTTTGTTGCTTATCGAAATAGCTGACAGGTAATCGGATGAGCTTTTCCCACATTTTCTCGCGCAATCGTGCAACAATCCGTTGACCAACTGCAGCAAGCATATAAGTGGATACACCATCAATCACCGCTTGTAAAAGAAACACAGCTGCAATGATCGCGATCAGCGTACCATTAATCGATATCCCGGAAAATCCATCCACAAGCTCTCGCGTTAATAACGGAATCGACAGCCCCACAAATGTTGTAATAATACTCCCAACTAAACCAAGCGTCAGCGCTGCCTTCGGAATATTCGTCGACAAAATCAACCGAAAAAACGGCCGCAACCCATTATCCTCTTTCTTCATACCTATTTACTCCTTCCTGGAAAAATGCACACCCGTCCTGGGACAGAGGGACAGGTCCATCGTCCCCATCCTACATTAATCCAAACATAGCACTCCTTTACCTACGAATCAAACGAGATAAAGTTACAACTATTGGACAGATATTTTGTGTCGGTTCCACCAACTGGGACACGGGACCTGTCCCTGCGACCCACGTGAAACCCGCCCCCTCCCATAGCAAGATAATCCATGTAAGTTGATAGGGAAATCCATGTTACCTTTGTGAGTTATGCGGTAATCTTACTTTACGACATTTTTTAGAAGGTGATGGATTTGGATGTGAAACCTATTTTTCGTGAGCATTTGATTCAAAATAGATGGGGATATATTATTGGTAGCATTTTGGTTACGATTTCCCTCATATTGCAACTAGTTGTACCGATGTTGCTTGAAGTCTTCACAGATGGTCTACAAACCTTTTCTACAAATAGCGATGAACTGATCCGGATTGCCTTTTGGATGGTCATAGTGGGAATTGGAGTATTTGCCTTCAGGTCTACAGGTAGAATTTATATTTTTCGTTTATCAAGATTGTTAGAACGTAATATTCGTGAACGATTATTTTCTCATTGGGAGACTCTGCAAACAGAGTACTATCAAAAGCAACGGATCGGAAACTTAATGGCACATGCTGTTAATGATGTAAATGTCTTAAGACAAATCGGTATGCAAGGTGTGTTCCAAACATTAGAAGCAGCCGTACTTATAACCGTGACAGTCATCATGATGGCGACGACCATTGATTTGTATTTAACATTATTAGTCCTTTTACCACTCCCTGGTTTAACCTACTTGGCCTATCGATTTCGCATAAAAATTAGGATGCACTCAAATCTTGTCCAAGAAGCGATTGGCAGCTTAACGAGCCGAGTCCAAGAGTATTGCTCTGGTATAAGAATCATTAAAACGTATGTCCAAGAAAAATCCGAACTAAAAAAATTCGAGCAGGACAATCAAACCAATGTAGCGGCAAATCAACAATTAATTCGTTCTAACTCCCTTTTCAACTCACTTAGTCAAGGAATCGTTGGGCTTAGCTACCTTACCTCGATTGTGTTTGGTTCCATTTTAGTTATGCAAAACACCATTTCTCTTGGTGAATTTGTCGCCTTTAATACGTATTTATCACTTTTAGTTGGTCCTATTGAAAATTTAGGTAAGGTTATCAATTTACTTCAACAGGGATCCGCGGCCGATTTACGCTTACGAGATGTACTTTCTACAAAACCTTCTATAAAAGACGAAGACGGAGTTGTACACATGCCATCTATTCAAGGCGACATTATGATTAAAGGGCTAACTTTTTTGTATCAAAATAAACAAGATCATGCACTTTCTTCTATTGATTTACACATACCAAAAGGCTCAACCTTAGCTATTGTTGGAAAAATCGGTAGCGGTAAATCGAGCCTTGTTCATCTACTTCTACGAATCTACAATCCACCTCGAAAAACCATCTTTATCGACCATACAGACATTCGGGATATACCGCTTAAAACATTGCGACAATCGATTGGGTTTGTGCCACAAGATCATTTTCTTTTTTCTACATCCATCAAGGAAAATATCGGATTTGATCCAAAGGGATATGCTGATCATCAAGTGGAACTTGCTGCAAAACAAGCCCATATTTTCCAAGATATTAAAGAGTTGCCACAAGGGTTTGAAACGACTTTAGGGGAACGCGGCTTGTCATTATCAGGAGGCCAAAGACAACGGGTTAGCATTGCTCGCGCCTTGGTGAAAGAAGCACCCATCATGATTTTTGATGATAGCTTGTCTGCTGTTGATTCAAAAACAGAAAAAAATATTTTACACACACTCAAAACGAAAATGAAAGATACCACGACAATCCTAATCAGTCACCGAATTTCTACGATTCAGCATGCTGACCAGATCATTGTACTTGACCGAGGAAAAATTATTGAGAGAGGAACACATCAGACCCTTTTAAAAAGCGACGGGGTATATAAAAAAATGCATAACCAGCAGTTGACCGGACAAAATGTACATCCGCCCCACTCCCACGGGAAACCAATTGCGATTAAGAGGAGGAATCGATGATCGAAAAGAATGAAACAAACCAACTCAAAAAATATAGCGATCAACAATTATTACGGAACATTCTTGCTTTTGCTAAACCGTATTGGAAGCTCTTTGTATTCTCTCTCCTGTTGACAACCTTGATTGTTATCGCAAGTCTGGCCCAGCCCTATTTAATTAAAGTCGCGATTGACAATCATATTAATGGAATCTATGCACCCATGGTTTTTGTCGACCAATCCGACAAAGACCAAGCATTACATATACTCGAAGAACAAGGTATTAAAGGGAAAGAAGTTACTACTTTTGAGGATCATACGTATTTTCGTATAACAGAATCTAGTGGTGATCTACCTGCTGGTGTGCAAAAAGCTAGCATTGTTTCGATCGAGGGAACACACTACCTCATTCATGGTTGGAATACTGGATTAAAGAATCCAAATAACTATGAGATTACAAACAATCAGATTACCATTAACGAAAATGCCTACCCGGTTATTTCCTTGCAAGGAGAGGCGGAGCAATTATTTCGCGGCCAAGATTATTCCGGAATGATTTGGCTTGGAGTTCTTTATTTTGTGTTGATTATTGGTTCATCCGTGCTTACGTATTTTCAAAATAACTCCTTACAATTTACAGGTCAATCCGTCATTTACGATATCCGGCAAACGATTATGAAGCACTTATCTCGTATGCAGGTTTCATTTTATGATAAAAATCCAATTGGTCGACTTGTCACAAGAATTACACATGATGTCGAAGCATTGAACCAACTTTATTCGCAAGTCATTGTAAATCTCATACGTGAAATCTTATTGCTACTCGGGATTATCGTGATTATGTTACAAATGAGCGTTAAACTTACATTGATTAGTTTTACAGTGATTCCATTCATCGCCCTACTCACGTTTTATTTTAAAAAGGTCATTCGAAACGCTCAACGCTATGTCCGTTTTGTCTTGAGTAAATTGAACGCCTATTTAGCTGAAAATCTATCAGGAATGAGTATCATACAGATCTTTGTTCGTGAAGAAAAGCAATTAGAGCAATTTAATGAATTGAACCAAGAACATTACCGGGCCGGGATGCGCCAAACCGTTTTAAATTCGATTTTTAACCCTTCCATTGGCTTCTTTGGTAATATTTCGATGGCTTTACTAATTTGGTATGGAGGCAGAAATGTATTAGACGGTGCCATTACGTTTGGCGTTGTGTATGCGTTCACCCACTATGTACGGCAATTTTTCGAACCGTTACGAGGTCTTGCCGACAGGTTTAATCAAATTCAAGCTGCTCTTGCATCTGCAGAACGGATCTTTGATACATTGGAGACGAAGCCTACGATTGTGAATAAAGTAGACCCTATTAAGCTCCCAAACAAGGTGAACGGAAAAATTGAGTTTAAGAATGTATGGTTTGCCTATCAGTCAGAAGATTGGGTGTTAAAAGATGTCAGTTTCACCATCGCACCTGGAGAAACCATTGGGATTGTGGGCGCAACGGGTGCAGGGAAAAGCTCTATCATACAATTAATCAATCGTTTTTATGATATTCAAAAAGGAAGTATCACATTAGATGGGGTATCGATAAAGGATGTTGAAGTAAGTGAGTTGCGAAAGCATGTGGGGATTATCCAACAGGACAGTTTTGTATTTTCAGGAACGGTATTTGATAATATTCGCCTAAATAATAAAACAATCGGTGATGAAGAAATAAGAAGAGCAGCCAAATCTGTTGGGATTGACCCCTTCTTTAAAAACCTACCACAGCAATACGAAACTTTACTAGGAGAACAAGGAACGGTGTTATCAACCGGGCAACGACAGCTTCTGTCCTTTTTACGGGCGATGATGGCAAACCCTGATGTCTTAATTTTAGATGAAGCCACTGCCAATATTGATACAGAAACTGAAATCGTTGTACAGGATACCCTTAAACGAATTTCGAAAAACCGAACAACGATTATCATAGCGCATCGCCTCTCCACCATCCAGCATGCAGATAATATCATTGTGTTAGATAAAGGGAGAATTATAGAAATGGGTACCCACGCCCGCCTTCTTCAACAAAAAGGCGCTTATTATCGCTTATGTATGAGCCAAAACAAACAACAAATGACGAAAAAACAAAAAACGAGACTATATCACTAATAGGTAAATGACTACCATTATTTCTGTTTTTCATCAGAAATGTGGTAGTCATTATTTGTTGATCTTACAAATGTCTTGTGATTATCACTAAATTGAGTCGGTGAAACACCTACGATTCTTTTAAAAATGCGGCTAAAATATAATTCATCCTGATACCCTACACTTTGGCTGATCTCTTTAATTCGGAAATCGGAAATCGCCAATAGTTCTTTTGCGCGGTCTATCCGAACATGGGTTAAGTAATCGATCGGGCTATAGCCCACATATTCTTTGAATAGACGTGCATAATGACTCGTACTCAATCCAGCCATTTTGGCTAAATCCGATAGATTCATATGTTCATGGTAATGATTCACAATATAATCGATAGTGGTATCGATGGCCATTGTCGAGTTTCCTGTAATCTTTTGTGAGCGAAAATCCTGAATAATCATCAGCAATAATTCGTGAAAATGCAATTTTCGTTGCATCGCCACTGTCGGACCTCTTCGTTTGGAGAGTTGATGGATTTGATCTAACACATGAATCATATTTCCCGTATTTGTAATTGGAAACACTCCCTGTAAAGGAAAGGATGTTGCTTCGGGACGTTCAAAATTCCAATGCCCTTTTTCCTCAAAAGCGACTGCATATGTAAAACGAACGAAATAAAATTCAAGTGGGTTTGATGAGGATGTCTTTTTTTCACAGACCATCCCCGGCCTAAAAATAACAAGTTTACCAGGTTTCAACTTATACTTTGTGCCGTCGATTGTTACTTCACCACTTCCTTTTGTAATAAACCAAAGGGAGTGGTGTGGCTGCTCACGGAACGGCTTATACCAGTCAGGCTTACACCTTTTGTAACCGGACAGTAATAATGAAAAGACAAGCCGATTTAAATGCTTCGCTATTTTCCCCGTATTCACCCAAGCACCACCTCACAAAAGAATCCCCATATCCTATTCACCAACATTTATTAATATTCCAATGAGACAGTGCTCCCTCGTCTCAAACGGACACCAAACCTTGTCTCTCAAGACACCATTTCCAATAACCTCCCATACATTGTAGTAAATGGGGTGATAATGTGAAACGTTGGTTGAAGTTTTTTATTTTATTTTACCTCTCAGTTTTATTTTTTGGCAGTTTTTTAGCGATAGGTGTATTGTGGGTTGGTGCACTTGATGAAACACTCCACATCCAGGAAAACATTAAAATGTTCCTATATTATTTCTTCGCTGGAGCCATTGGCGGTTCACTTCGGCATCTGTATATGTTCTGTTCCCATTATATGAACGATAGTTTAATTGATCCCCGTCATTGGGTCATGTATATTTTCTTCCCACTATTTGCTACAGGAACAGCAGTCATCGCTGTCACACTCATTCAAAGTGGGATTTTAATGATTGATTTCACCGATAATATTGACGGTCCATTCGCACAGGTTAGTGTCGCCTTCTTTGTCGGATTTGGCTTTAACCGATTTCTCAATAAACTCAATGAGATTTCAACAGGTTTGTTTGATATGAGAAAACAAGATCAAAAAAAGGGCTGAGTTTCTCAGTCCCTTTCAGATAGGAAGTGGTCCGGAGTCGGACCACTTTTTTAAATTAGATTGGCAAATACATATAAAATCACGATACTCACCAAGATTGTGATATTAGTAACCGTTGCAATTAACCGTATACTTTCATTACTATACTTGAATTCAACCGCAAATGGGATGACCGATGAAGCAACCGGAAGCAGCAGACCAATTAATACGGTGTATCGAAACATATCCTCGTATGGAAGCAGAAAAAACAAGGTGACTCCAATCAGTAAGCCCACGCCATACCGGAACGTTAAAAATTTAAACATCGGCTTCAAAAATTGCTTTTCAAATTTAAAATTTAAATAAAGCCCCAAAAGTAATAAGCACAATGGCATATTGGCTTGTGAAATGGTACTTGCCACATTAATGAGTATTTCCGGTAATTTGATATGACTTAAATTTAAAGTACTTGCAATCAAATACGTCATTAAGGGAATAGATTTCGTAAGTTTTTTTACAATCGAAATCGGTTTGAGACTTAAACCTTCTTCAGAAAAATAGCTACCTAAAATATAGCTAATCCCAAAGACAATTAAGGATGTTCCCACATCAAATATACTAAAATACGTCAATCCATCGATTCCCCAAATTGCAAAAACAAGTGGAAACGCAAATAAACCAACATTAAAACCGGACGACATCATTAAAAACGAACCCTTAAGCTCTTTTTCCTCATTTTTATAAATAACCATGCCCAATACAGATATGATGATTCCATAAACAAGGACAATAATCGGAATTAAAATAAGGTTCAGCTCAATTTCAACCGTATCAAACGTCACAAGCACTAACGCAGGGAGCGTAATTTTAAAAATAATCTTGGAGATCGTCTCTCCATCCTTCTCCTGCAAAATACCAATGCGCTTCAACACATACCCCAGCGCAATAATCAAAACAATATACAAAAACTCCTCATTCATAAAAACACTACTCCTCTGTTAGACAAAGTTGCTTGCTGGGTCAGAGGGACAGGTCCCGTGTCCCACCAATAATTCACATTCACTATATCAATCTACCTTTCAATTCTAATCAAAAATTATTAGAATTGATAGGAAAAAAATATCGAGAGCCCGCAAATGTTATGCTAAGCTCTCGATATCCAAATTACAGGTTTTATTGTATTTATTGGGTCAAAGGCCCCGTCCCTTGTCCCATATTAATGGGGAGATAGATTTTAAGAATGAACCAATTCGCATTGAGTTCCGCTTCCATCTTGCCGTTCATTTTTTCAATTAACTTTTTAGATAGATAAAGCCCCAACCCGCTTGCCTCGGTATTTGTTCGACTCGTAACTTCTGTATAGAATCGGGTAAATACCTTTTCGATAGCAACTTTGCTGTCGGGTTTGATATCATTATTAACGCTTAAAATAAGATAATTTCCCTCGTTCCTATAGCTGATTATCACTTTACTTTTGGCATAACGAAGGATGTTTTGAACAATATTCTGGATAACTCGTATGAGCATTAATTTATCAGCAATAATTTGTCTATCATTTATCTGTTCAGGAAATTGGAGCTCAATGTTCTTTTCCTCGAGTTGTTCATAAAAGGACAAAAAAATTTCTTCAACTAAGTTAGAGAGAAGAATCGGTGATAACTCTATTTCTCTTTGGTTCGTTTCAATTCGCGCCAAATCATAAAATTGATCGGTCATATCTATCAGACGTTTAACAGATTGTTCGATAATCTTTAAATAGTGCGCCCTTTTTGTTTCATCTGTAGTCGTATGTAAGAGTTCAACATACCCCTTAATCGACGTAAGTGGTGTACGTAAATCATGAGAGAGCCCAGCAATTGATAACTTCACATTCTCTTCCATCTGCTTTGCCTTGCGATTTTTTTCTTCAAAAGTATCAATTAATTGATTCCATTCATCGATTACGTTCATCAATGTCTTCTCACGAAAATCAAGTGAAAGCCTACCCCCAAAGCCAGAACGGGTCGGTAGTTCCTTAATCTCTTGTTTTAATTTACGGAGTTCTCGTTTTAAGAAGTAAATATAAAGAAGAAGCGCCAATGCAAGTGTGACAAATATCCATCCCCACATATCACTCACGCTCCTTCCTTAATCAAATTTAAAGCCAATTCCCCAAACCGTTTTGATGTAGGCTGTGCCCTCAAGGTTGAGTTTGTTTCGTAAATTACTGATATGCATATTAATCGTTTTTTCACTATCAAAAAATGGTTCATTCCAAACACTTTCATAGATATTAGCACGACTGAACACCTTTTGGGGATTCTCTAAAAACAGGAGAAGAATTGCGTATTCGCGACCAGTCAAATGAAGCTGTTTGCCGTTGATTTCGACTTCACGCGTGTCTAAATTCACACTGATATTTTTATAATGAATTTCTTTCAATTGACTAACCGAAGTACTTGCTGCATGACGCAATTGAATGTGAATCCGTGCAAGAAGTTCCTTCACATCAAAAGGTTTTATGATGTAATCATCTGCCCCATTTGTTAAAAGTTGCAATTTCGAATCCTGATCATTTTTTGCCGAAATCACAATTACGGGAACAGTAGAGTTTTGCCGGATCTGCTGAAGAAATTCTTCACCATTCATTCCAGGAAGCATCAAATCTAAAAGAACTAAATCGACCTGATTTTGTTCAAATAACAATTTCCCTTCAGTCCCTGAGAATGCGCTGAGTGTTTGAAAATCCTGTAACTCCAATGCTTCTTTAATAAGCGAGTGAATCGCCATATCGTCCTCAATAATTAAAATTGTTCCCATTTTGATCGACCTACTTAATATCAGTTCGGTTAAAAAATAGAATTCCTAAACCTGATGTTAACACAATTGTAATGATACTTACCAATACCATCTCTGGATACCTCGCAATATCAACTGGACTAGCGAAATCTGAATAAAACAAGAATGATTCCGTAAACCAGAATGTGACCTGCTTAAAATGTTCGGTTTGTTGGAAAATACCCGCACCAAAACCCGTCCCAATCGTATATATAAAACTCCAAACAAGGGAGATAGCGCTATTCTTGGTTAAAAAGCTAATCGCTACATAGATTGAAACATTCGCTAAAATTAATAAATAGAGGGTGCTAAAGGCTTTGAAAGTGAAGTTAAAATAATCACCTATCTCTGCAAATTCTCCAAAACCAAATACCACTGTGTAACTGATCATACCAATTGCAGTCAGTATAATGACACTAAATAAAGTTAGGAGTGCGGCTGTCACAAATTTCGAGAGATAATAATGTGTACGGCTACGCCCTAATGAAAGTGCATTTCGAATCGTTCCATTTTGAAATTCTTCTCCAACAAAAAAACTGACAAAAGCGCTTATGACAAGTAAAATGGTTAATGCATTTTTCTCCATCATTAAAATACCTGTTGCTCCATTAATAACTGTATCAACGGCTTGAACGAGTTTTGTTCCATAATGCACGGCTATTCTGCTATTAATTGCTTGATAAATAGGAAGTAACGAAAAAATACTTAAAACAATCCATAGTTTTTTACTTCGAAATAATTTAATTCTCTCTGCTGTTAAAAGATTAAGCATGAGTGTTTCCCCCTGTTAATTGTAAGAAATAATCTTCGAGTTTTTGTCTAGTTGTTCCAATTCGCGAAACGTCCACATCAGCTAACACTAACGAACGATTGATTGCAGCAACATTATCTAATTTTTCGTATATATTAATTTCAGAGCTATTTACGACCGCGTAATCCTTTATTCCTAATTCATCTAGTACGACAACTGCTTTTTGAACCTCAGTTGTTTCTATTTCAATGTATTGACGAGTTTCACGAGCCAGTTCTTCCTTTGAAAGTTCACTAATGATTTTTCCATTATGAAGAATACCGTAATGTGTAGCGATTTGCGAAAGTTCATCAAGTATGTGACTTGATAGTAAAACGGTAATTCCCCGTTCTGTAACCAATCGTTGAATAATTTCACGCATTTCTACTATTCCCGATGGATCTAGACCATTTATCGGCTCATCTAAAATTAAGAACTCAGGGTTTGTAATAAGTGTTGAGGCAATCGCTAAACGTTGGCGCATCCCTAACGAGAAGTTTTTCGTTTTCTTCTTACCAGTATGACTAAGGTTCATTAAGCGAAGTAAATCATCAATCTCTCGGTTGCTCACACCACCGTTTGCTGCTTGTACTTTTAGATTCTCTCGGGCCGTTAATTCCGGATAAAGGGCTGGCGTTTCAATCGATTGACCCATTTTTCGACGCGCCTGTTGCAATCCCCTCGAACTTGTTTCCCCAAACAACTCGATGTTACCTTCATCGATTTTGATTAATCCCATAACGATGCGCATGAAGGTTGATTTTCCAGCACCGTTCTCTCCGATTAAGCCGTAAATCATACCTCGTTTGATTTCGATCGATACCTTATCCAGTGCTTTATGTTTACCATATATTTTTGAAACATTGGTTGCTTTAAGAATCGTTTCTGACATAGCTATCATCCTTTCGATGTTGTACATTTAGAATAAGTTGTATGTATAAATAAATAGACTAGAAAAGTATAAAGAAAGTGTAAAGAATGGTTTATCCATTTAGCGTTTTAGTCGTATATGGTGTTTTCTTCCAGGATATTTTCCAATGATATCCAAAAGTCCTAGTATACCTGGTGTTTATGTTATTACATTTTCCATATATGTCCAACACCCTTGCTATATATGGTGTTTATGTTACGTCTTTTTCCACGATTATCCAAAAATCCTAGCATATACGATGTTTTCGTTGCATTTTTTCCGTTTTTAACCAAAATTTCTGTCATATTTAGTGTTTTAATTACAAAAAAAGAGCATCGATCCATTTGTGGATCGACACCCTCTTTATCAACCTAAAATTTTCATATCTCATCTGGGACACTGGACCTGTCCCTCTGTCCCATTTTCGTTAATGCCATTTATGATGTCGTTTAGGGTTACGTTTGCTAAAATTTTTTCCATGGCAAATTGGGCCTGTGTAAATAAGGGTTCAATTGCATTTTGAATATTTCTACCGACGGGGCATTCTGGATTTGGGTTGTCATGAACGCTAAAAAGCTCTCCTTCTCTTACCACATCAACGGCCTTATACACATCTAGCATTGTAATTTCTGCTGGCTTTCTGATTAGTTTTGCACCAGCAACTCCTGGGTGTACTTCAATTAAATTTGCTTTTTTAAGCATTCCCATAATTTTTCTAATAACTACTGGGTTTGTATTCACACTTGATGCTAAAAATCCTGATGAACATTCCCCCTCTTTCGTTATCTCTATGAGGGAAAGTATATGAATTCCAACAGAAAATCTGCTACTGATGGACATCGATTGTCACCTTTCTTTCATTCCTAGTCATACGTTTATTATACCTTAAAAGTTGAATGTATTGACATTTACAACACATGTAACTATAATCATTACATGTAATCAATTAAATTACAAGTTAAATCACATAGGAGGAATAGATCATGAAAGTTGGAATTATTGGTGCAAGCGGTAAAGCAGGAAGCCTTATTTTAAAAGAGGCTGTTGAAAGAGGACATGAAGTTACAGCAATCGTTAGGGATGCATCTAAAGTGCAAAACGATCAGGTGTCTGTCATAGAAAAAAATGTATTAGAGTTAAAATCAGCCGATGTTGAACATCTCGATGTAGTGGTCAACGCATTTGGTGCGCCACTTGGTGAAGAACAAGCCCATGTTGATGCTGGCCATGCATTAATTGAGGCTGTTAAAGGAACAGATACAAGAATCATTGTTGTTGGTGGTGCAGGAAGTCTTTATGTTGATGAGGCTAAAACTCTACAACTCATCGACACACCAGAATTTCCAGACTTTGTTAAACCAACTGCGAAAGGTCAGGCAAGAAACTTTCAAGAATTAATAGAAACAGCAGATATCACTTGGACATTCATCAGTCCTTCTGCAGTATTCAATCCAGAGGGAAAAAGAACTGGTGCTTATCAAACTGGTAAAGACAATTTACTAGTCAACTCTAAAGGAGAAAGCTACATTAGCTACGCTGACTTCGCTATTGCAGTAGTCGACGAAATCGAAAACCCAAAACACCTTAACCAAAGATTCACAGTCGTCGGCGAAGCTTAATGGGACACAGGGACAGATCCCTTGTCCCAGAACAGATGAATTATTACAGGCATACGGTTCACTATACCATCGTATGCCTGTTATTCTATTATTTTTATGAGGTCAACATATGAAAAACATAAAGAACTTGATTTGGCTAACTACTATTTTATTGATTGTCTTAGCTATCCCACTTCTAGTATTCAAACCTTGGGAAAAAAATCATGAAAAATTATTAAATTATACCGGTGAAATGGAGCCAAGACTTGGCTACGTTGAACTACAAGTTTCTAACTTAGATAACTCACTAAAATTTTATCAAGATATCATAGGTTTAAAATTATTAGAAAAGAACGGAAATACCGCGAAATTAGCAACTGATGGAGAAACTCCTCTTTTAACATTAATTGAGGAAAGCTCATTTGTTGAAAGACCAATGAGAACCACAGGTTTGTTTCATTTCGCCATATTAGTGCCAAACAGAGAAGAACTGGCCTTAACGTTACAACATTTAATAGATTCAGAGTACCCGCTCCAGGGTGTGTCTGATCATCAGTATAGTGAAGCAATTTACCTTGCGGACCCTGATCTTAACGGAATTGAAATCTATGTAGACAGAAATCCAGACCTTTGGCTTGAGGATAACGAAGGCGGATATGTAGGCGGAACGTACGAGTTAGATGTCAAAGGTTTACTTTCTGAAATTAACGGTAAAGAATGGAAAGGTTTATCCAGTAATACGAGATTAGGACATATGCACTTACAAGTGTCCAGTATCGAGGAATCACATAAATTCTATGTGGATGCTTTAGGATTCAATGTCGTATCTCAAGATTCCCAAATGTTATTCGTGTCAAAAGATGATTATCACCATCACATCGGAATGAACACTTGGGCTGGCGAGGGTTTACCTACACCTCCTAATAACGCTCTAGGATTGCGTTATTAGGAGGTTCATTTTACGAAAGAAGAATATATGCAAGCAAAATCAGATTTAACACGGTTTGGGTTTACATTCACAGAAGAAAATGAGGTCATTGCGACAGAGGACCCTTCTGGTAATCAACTAAAAATCATATTATGGGATTGAGAGACATGGTTCATTAGCCTAGTAAGGTTATGAACCATGTCTCTTTTTTCCATTTAATAGTGATTTTATATTAATAGTTATTACCATCGTTTTTATTACGGATTCATTACATTTTGCACTCCACTTTAAATACAAGTAGACACATATGAATAATAAGTTTAAACTGTATATAAGGTGTTTCAATTGTAAAAATTAATAAAACTTATCAAGAGAGGTGGAGGGGCTGGCCCTGAGAAACCTCAGCAACAGATTCGTTGAATACTGTGCTAAATCCTGCAAGCTAACAAGCTTGAAAGATAAGTGAGGTTATCCTAATCATAAAAAAGCCTCTTCTTATCTTGTTATTGGGTCTTCTAAAAAGCCAATTACGAAAGGAGAGTTATGATGATGGCCTTATTAAAAGATGCTGATGAGAAACGTAAAAATGAGATCATTCGGAAACTAATTGAGTGTAATCAATATAAAAAGGATGGAAAACATCTATTTGAATTATCCCTGCCCGAATTAGAACATGAATATTTTAAAGTACAATCTAAAGGACACCCACATACTGGTTATGGTTCGATACGTTGGAAAAACTTTTAAATCTTATCTATTTTCTCCAGGACCTAATCTTGAGTTAAATTATTAAATATGCAAAAAAGCTTGGATCACCATATGTGGCCCAAGCTTTTTGCATTTCTTAATACGCGGTCCAACCTGCATCTCCGGTGATAACTGTTCCGTTGACAAAACTTGCGTCATCTGAAGCAAGGAATAGTGCGATACTAGCGATTTCTTCTGGTTTTCCTGTACGTGGATTGAGGGCCAATCCTGGCATGATACGGCCCATTCCAAAATCACTTCTGCCAGTCATTGAGGCACTGATGTTTGTCTCAACACCTCCTGGTGCGATCGCGTTACAACGAATCCCACTTTGCGCATACATGAATCCTGTGTTTTTCGTGAATCCAACAACCGCATGCTTAGAAGCTGTATAGGCAGCACCCGCTCTTGCCCCTTGAAGTCCGCCTGCAGAAGCAACGTTGATAATAACCCCAGCCTTTTTCTCTAAAAAGATTGGCAGTACTTTACGTGTTGCACGCATCACGCTCGTTGTATTGACTGCAAAAATTCTTTCCCATTTCTCGTCTTCAATTTCCCCAGCTGGTTCAAAGTTGTCCATAATTCCTGCATTATTTACTAAAATATCTACTGTTCCATACTTCGTTACAGCAGAATTAATTAAGTGTTGAATGTCTTCTTCTTTTGCAACATTGGTCATAACAGCGATAGCTTCTCCGCCAATTGCCTTAATTTCATCAACAGTTGCTTTAGCAGCTTCAATATTAATATCAGAAACCACTACTTTTGCCCCTTCATTTGCGTACAGGATTGCAATCGATTTTCCCATACCAGAAGCGGCACCAGTAACAACAGCTACTTTATTCTCTAGTCTCATGTTCATTCCTCCACATATGATAGAATGCATTTTAATAAACAGTTGTTCACTAATCAACAACTACCTATAGTATAATAAGATGAATAATACGCTTACAATCAGCAAAACCATGACTAAGTGTTCACTAATGAACAAAAATATATGATTTTGTCTAGTATTTTTGTTTTATAAAACATGGGAGGATGTTTATGTCTAGTAATAATGACTATCTTGACCGAAGAATTGTGAAGTCAAAACGAGCAATGAAAGATGCTTTACTATCTTTAATGAATGAAAAAGATTTAAAGGAGATCTCGATATCAGATATTGTACGAGTTGCGGATCTAAATCGGGGTACATTTTATAAGCATTTTCAATATAAGGAAGATATTCTGCATGAGATTATGGATGAAGTGATCACCGATTTGATTGAATCTTATCGTGAACCATATAAAGGCGTTGAAGTTTTAGAAATTAAAAAACTATCTACGTCCGCGGTAAAAATATTTGACCATGTCTATAAATACGCAAAGTTTTATTCGCATATCGTCAAGACAAACACTTTAACAGGCTTTCAAAATAAGTTCTGTACTGTCTTAAAGGATCTCGTCTTAACTGACTTGCATGACGCACTCACCAATTCTAAAATTGATAGAGAGATTCACGCAAATTACCAAGCATATGCAATATTAGGGATGGTCGTTGAATGGATTAATGGCGGGTTTAAATACAGTCCGCAATTCATGGCAGAACAACTCCTCGAAATAATCAAATACAATCGGGCTGATTCTGTTGTGAAACCAGTGATAAAAAAATAGATGGGACAGAGGGTCCCACCTATTTACTTAATAAGTTCTTCCTTCCCTCTTCGCTTAACGAATTTATAAAATTGCTCCCGCTTTTTACCCTGTTCTGCATATGTAGAAATGATTTTTTCGATAGAATCATAGAGCTCGTCTGGTGTGAGGTTCTCCTGCAATAAGGTACCTACCTCAGCATCCTTTCCTTTTGCTTTCCCACCAACATATAAATCATAGTGGTCTTTCATTTTCATAATCCCGATATCGTTAACCAACGGCTCACCGCAACCAACCGGGCACCCCGTATATGCCACCTTAAGAGTAAATGGGACAGGCTTCCCAGCAATACGACGATTGATCTCTTTTGCAACCGGCATGCCTTCTTCCTCTTCCCCCTTGCAAAAATTGCACGTTCTTAAACTCTTAACGAAATTTCCGACTGGAAAACAAGTTAACCCCACCCGCTCGAATTCTTCCATGATTTCTTCCTTTTGATCTTCAGGGATTTCGATGTAGAGCTGTTGAAATGTCGTCAATTCAAGCTCCTCATCTTCATTCATATATTTAGAAATGGCCACAAGTTGCTTCGTTTTCAGTTTTGCACCAAAGCCAATGCCTCCATTTATGGCAATCTTAATTTTTTTCACATCGTCTCCCATCATAAACACACCCCTATTTAATACACCCGGCAGGTATATATCACTTTATATTTATAGACTATTTGTATCCCTAGTTTACTATACCCCCCTAATGTATGTAAACTGATTTTAACACCTGAACAAACCAAAAAAGCAACCACTAGGGGCTGCTTTACAAAAATCACCTAATAAAAGTGGCGTCACCAACATCCACATACATCGCTTTCCCACTGGTTGCGTCAATGGCACGGACGTGACCAACTGTATCTGGAAAATCTGCTACATAAGCAAGAGTATAAATGGACTGCCCGTCTTCATCATACTCACGGATAAACATTCGTTCCATTTTCAAATGCCTTTTATAGATTTCTTTTGCCTCATCAACTGAAATATCGGGTTTGATCGGTAGATTGTTATATAGTTCGAGGGATGGTACGTCCAAGTTGAAATGAGTTATATTTCCTGTATATCTACCAACCTGGATTATTGTCACATGGTTAGTAACTCGCAGACCTTGATGGAATAAATGAACATAGAAGGTGTAGGTTTCTTCAACTTCAATGTATACCTCATCCCAATCATGTAACTCCTCATCAAAAATTCCATCCTCATCAACATCTTCTTCAAGCTCAAATGCTTCTTCTCCCTCAATCTCTTCAATATCATCCTCAAACACATCATCGAATTTATCATTTTCCGTTTCAAAGACCTCCAGTCTAAATCGTTCATGAGCATCAGGAAACTGTTTAAACAACAAACTCATTGCCCGCTCTTGCGCATTCTCTAAGCCAATTTCTTCCCCACTATTATCATGTTCTTCTCCATTTTTAACGTGTAAAAGGCACCCTGTTTTCTCATCAAAACAAAGCCTGACCACATGATTGGACTCTTCTTCCATATCAAAAGAATACGAATCTACAGAGACTTGCTTGGACCAGACTTCAATCCGTTTCCCATCCACTACCTGCTTATCTAAAAGTGTATAATCAGATGTTAGACCGACTAGTTCATATACATCCTGATCAGGTGACTCTCGTTTTACTATGGTCAAATCCGTTGGATACTCTTCTCTTATACTTGGTGACACAGACCCGTCAACAGGGATTTCCATAACCTGCTCAATCACACTGTAAGATAGGTGGTAATTGTTATCTCCATTTTTATAAACTTCATGATCAAATTGTTGAATATTCAACTCGAAGTCTAGACCTTCGATGTATGTTTCCAAAGCTTCCTCTTCAGAGACAACGATATCAGCATAACGAATCTCATAGTCTTCATCTGTACTGTAAAAACTCATGATTTGACCTGAAGTCGAAATAGTTATTGTAAAACCAGTGCTATGTATAAACAAACCATACTTCTCATCTCTTTTTTCATACGTCACCATGTAGGGATTATCTAAATCTAGGATTCCCGAAAACTCGTATTCTTGCTGCCCTGGGAAAAAGGTGTCAACGAATTTTTTCGCAATCTCCGTTAATTCTTCTTTCTTGAGTGTTCCCTCAGGTGCATCATCCACTAACGAATAGCTCACTAACTCTCCCTTTTCATTCAGTGAATAGCTTCCGATAACTTCATCTGTACTTGTATCATAAATATCAAAAATTTCGTCTTCATACTCCGAAACTTGATCATACGCTCTTACAGGCAAAAATCCCTGCAACTTCTCCATCAATTTGTTCATTATATTCCTCCTTTCGTACAGTAGGACAGGTACATTGTTCCAAGCTGGGACGATGTACCTGTCCCCTTGTCCCAAAAAGGGAGTTCATGTCTAACCACGAACTCCCTTACTGTGTAATGTAATTTTATGCTACAACATCATAGCCTTCTTCTTCAATTGCTTCTTTCATAGCATCTACGCTTACTTTAGATTCATCGTAAGTAACATCTACTTTACCTGTTTCTAAGTGAACTTCAGCAACTGATACGCCATCTAAGTTTTTCAATGCGCCCTCGACTGCTGCTTTGCAGTGACCGCATGACATGCCTTGTACGTCTAATGTTTTCTTTTCCATGATGTTTTCACCTCCTTTAAATGGAAGAGTGTCTAGTACTATCTCAATCGGCTCGAGACAAAAATCGTCTGCTGAAGCCAAGCACTATTCTTATAATTTCACTCGTTTTAAACGAAGTGAGTTTGAAACAACACTTACTGAGCTCAATGCCATTGCAGCACCGGCAATCCATGGTGCAAGTAATCCAATCGCAGCGACCGGAATACCAGCTACATTGTATCCGAAAGCCCAGAATAGGTTTTGACGGATATTTTTAATTGTTTCGTGACTAATTTTAATGGCTTTCGGAATCAGCAATAGCTCCCCACCAAGAATTGTTAAGTCAGCAGCTTCGATTGCAACTTCTGTACCTGTGCCAATGGCAATCCCGATATCTGCTGTGACAAGAGCAGGTGCATCATTTACACCATCCCCAACCATGGCAACCTTTTTGCCTTTAGCCTGAAGCTCTTTCACTTTGTCAGCTTTTTCTTCAGGTAACACTTGTGCGATTACCTGATCGATTCCAACTTGTTTCGCAATCGCTTGTGCAGTTCTTTCGTTATCACCCGTTAGCATAATGACTTCAATACCCATCTCTTTTAATTGCTTAATCGCATCTGGCGCTGTTTCCTTGATCGTATCAGCCACGGCAATCATTCCGCGATATTCGCCATCAATTGCAATCAACATGGCTGTTTTTCCCTGTGTTTCATATTGAACTAGTTGCTCTTCAGAACCAGTAGTAATAATGAGATGATCCATCATTAATTTTCGATTTCCCACCAGAATGTGTTTTCCAGAAATTCTTGCTTCGATACCATGGCCGGGTATGGCTCTAAAATCGTCAACCTCTAAAAATTCGATATCATTCTCTGTTGCATAGGCAACAATTGCCTCTGCAAGTGGATGCTCTGAACCTTTTTCTGCACTAGCTAATAATTGCAATGCTTCATCGTCACCCGTAAAATCAGTAACTTCTGGTTTACCTTTTGTGATTGTTCCGGTTTTATCTAAAACAATTGCTTCAATTTGATGTGTACGTTCTAAGTGTTCTCCACCTTTGAATAAGATCCCGCTCTCAGCCGCTCTACCTGTTCCAACCATAATGGATGTTGGAGTGGCAAGACCTAAGGCACACGGACATGCAATCACAAGTACGGCAATCGCTGCGACTAATGCAGGCTCAAATTGACCTGGCTCCACAAAAGCAATCCAAATCACAAAGGTTAAAATTGCTATACCGATAACAATTGGAACGAAATAACCTGAAATCACATCAGCTAGACGTTGAATTGGCGCCTTTGAGCCCTGCGCTTCCTCCACTACTTTAATGATAGATGCAAGAGCTGTATCTTTCCCAACTTTTGTTGCTTCCATTTCAATAGCGCCGTTTTTATTAATTGTAGATCCAATTAGTTTTGCACCTGGATCTTTTTCAATTGGAATCGATTCACCTGTAAGCATTGATTCATCAACTGACGTTCTTCCTTTTACAACGATACCGTCTACAGGTATTTTTTCACCTGGTTTTACAAGGACACGATCTCCAACAACAACATCCTCAACAGGAATCATGACTTCTTTTCCATCTCGTATCACACGTGCTTCTTTCGCTTGCAGATTCAACAATTCGGAAATCGCATTTGTTGTATGGCTCTTTGCTCTTGCCTCTAAAAACTTACCGAATAAAATCAATGTAATTAAAACTGCACTCGTTTCAAAGTATAAATGTGGCATATAATGCGGATGTCCAATTGTTTTTATTGCTTCATATAAACTGTAGAAATACGCTGCACTCGTACCTAATGCGACAAGCACATCCATATTGGCTCCACCATTTCGAAGGTTCTTATAGGCACCCTCATAAAATTGCCAGCCGATAATAAATTGAACCGGTGTTGCTAATGCAAATTGAAACCATGGGTTCATAAAAATAGCCGGTACGTTCATTCCAAATAAATGAACAAGCATCGTTACTAATAACGGCGCTGAAAGCAGGGCCGATATAATTAATTTCGTTTTTTTAGATTGAAGCTCTTTTTCTTTGTAGGTTTGTTTTTCCTCAGCTTCTGCCTTTGGTTTCGCGTCATAGCCTAACTTCTGTATTTTCTCAATCAGGTCTTTGACATCAATCATCCCTGGGTTGTATTCAATTGCAGCACTTTCAGTTGTTAAGTTGACCGTTGCCAGCTTTACACCCTGTTGTTTATTTAAAACCTTCTCAATCCGATTAGAACAGGCAGCACATGTCATCCCAAAAACATCGAGTTCTGTTTTTTCCATGACAACGCCATATCCGATATTTTCAATTTTCTTAGTAATATCCTCGAGCGAAATCTTTCCTGGGTCAAAATTAACGGTTGCTTTTTCCGTTGTTAAATTAACCTGCGCTTCCACCCCGTCCATTTTATTTAACTGTTTTTCAATACGGTTGGAACAGGCAGCACACGTCATTCCCGTTACACCAAGTGTTGTATGTTGCATTGCACGCTGTGCCTCACTCATCATCAATACCCCCTTATTTCGAGAACTGTTTTAAAACAGTCATTAACTCGTCAATCGCTTCTTGGCCTTCCCCATTCTTAATTGAATCACTGACACAATGTTTCATATGGCGTTCTGTGATTGTAAACCCAGTTTGCTTTAATGCAGATTGGATGGCACTTATTTGTACTAAAATATCTACACAATAACGATCTTCTTCAACCATTTTCTGAATGCCGCGAACCTGACCTTCGATTCGTTTTAAACGGTTAACAATAGCTTGCTTTTCGTCTTTTGTTCTTGGTTGACTCGGGTGCTCATGTAAAAATTTATCCAAATCAATCACTTCCTTTACTTTATATCCTTACTATACCCCCCTATAGTATTCAAGTCAATAAAAAAGATTTATAAAAATTAGCAAATTAACTTTTTATTTACGTGAATAGACATAGTAGGTTTTAATTTTTGAAAAAAGCAGGTTAAGTAAGCCCATTATTAATATTGTCATGAATTTATCAATTTCGTTTTTTCTTTATAAGTAGAGTGTACGATACCCCCCTATTGTATGCAAATGTATATTTTGTGACTTTTTAAAAAGGTCATTCCTATCTTGTTCGGTAAATTCAACCCTTGAAATTTTCGTGATCCTACATATGATTTATTAGTAATATAGATAAGTTAGCAAAGGGAGAAACAATGAAGAATTTAGTAAAAACATTATTAGTATTAATTAGTATATCGATCCTATCCGCTTGTTCAGATACCGTTGATATAAAAGGAATCCAAGAACTAGCCGACAAGGTTGAGCAAGCTAACGAAATTGTCGGTTCAAAGGAATTAGATGAGTTGAGCGATGCAGTTGGTAATGCCGCTGAGTTCGCTGGAGAAATCAAAAATCTAACTGAAGTCCTTACGAAGCTACCCGCTGAAGTTAACAAAGACAAAGTTGTAACAGCTCATGTAGAATCTTGTTATGACGGAGATACTTGTAAGGCGATGGTTAATGGTAAAAAAGAATCGCTCAGATTTTTACTTGTAGATTCTAGCGAAATTAAAGGCGGACCAATGCCATACGCAGAAGAAGCGCGTGACTATTTAAATGATTTAGTGGAAGGAAAAGAAATTGTTCTTGAGTTAGGTAAAGGTGATAGTCGCGATAAATACGATCGCCTTCTCGTCTATGGGTTCTTGCCAACAGGAGAAAATATTCAAGAGACAATGTTAAAAGAAGGTCTTCATACAGTAAGATATATTTATGAAGACAAAAAGTATCTCGATGATTATATTGCCGCGATGGAGCAAGCGAAAAATGCAAAAATCGGCGTATGGTCCATTCCTGGATATGCAGGTTATGATCAGCCGTACAATTTAGACGCTGTAACACATTAAAGAAAATAAAGCAAAAAGCCTATCCTAAGACAACTATTATTTCGTATATTCTTTAGCAAAGATGATAAATCTACCATTAGAGGTGATTTAATGAACATACTTTGGGGGATATTTGGAATCTTGGTTGTACTTGGGATAGGCTTTTTAATATCACGTAACAGGCGTAGTATTAATCCTCGAACAATCCTGATTGGTTTACTAATCCAATTGAGTTTTGCTTTTATTGTTTTAAAATGGGAGACAGGAAGAGCCGCGCTTAAATGGATATCAATGAGAGTTCAAGATATTGTTAACTACGCTAATGAAGGAATTTCTTTTCTATTTGGATCGCTTTCAAATACAGATGAATTTGGTGTTATTTTTGCAATACACGTGTTAACGATTATTATCTTCTTTTCTTCTTTAATCTCAATCCTCTATTATCTTGGGATTATGCAATGGTTCATCAAGATCATCGGAGGGGCATTATCTAAGTTATTAGGAACTTCCATGACTGAATCTATGTCTGCAGCTGCAAATATCTTCGTTGGCCAGACAGAAGCACCTTTGGTCATTCGTCCTTACTTAGCAAAAATGACCAACTCGGAACTCTTTGCTGTTATGACAGGTGGACTTGCTTCAGTTGCAGGTTCTGTCCTTGTAGGGTATGCCCTCTTAGGTGTCCCCTTAGAATACCTTTTAGCTGCAAGTTTCATGGCTGCACCAGCAGGCCTGATATTAGCAAAGATTATTATGCCTGAGACCGAGCATTCCAACATAAAGGATTATGAAATGCAAAAAGATTCTGAATCTACTAACGTAATTGATGCTGCAGCCCGAGGGGCAAGTGATGGTTTACAACTAGCTTTGAATGTAGGGGCCATGTTACTCGCCTTTATTGCACTCATTGCGTTAATAAACGGGATTTTAAGTGGACTTGGGGGTATATTTGGTTATAATGCTTTGAGTCTTGAAAGCATCTTAGGAATCATTTTTTCACCGATTGCATTTGCCGTGGGTGTACCATGGGCAGAAGCAATCACAGCCGGAAGCTTTATAGGTCAGAAGCTTGTACTAAATGAATTTGTGGCTTATTCTTATTTCGCCCCTCAAATTCCGGAACTTTCTGAAAAAACAGTCATCGTTGTCAGTTTTGCATTATGCGGTTTTGCAAATTTAAGTTCGATGGCCATTCTGCTTGGTGGATTAGGTGGACTAGCACCCTCACGACGATCGGATATTGCAAAATTGGGATTACGATCAGTTGCTGCTGGAATGCTTGCTTCCTTACTAAGCGCTGCTATTGCAGGGATGTTTATATAAAATATTAGGAAAAGGATAAGGGGTTACCTTATCCTTTTTGCGTTAATCATATGTCTAAAATGCATCAAGTTTTACTTCATCTGCTATGATCAATTCAGCTTCAGTAGTTTCAACTATCTCTTGAACACTATAGCCTTTCGCTACCTCAACCAATTTTAAGCCATTCTCTGTGACATCCATAACGGCTTGATCTGTGATAATACGATCTACTACTTTTTGACCAGTAAGTGGTAGGCTGCATTTCTTCAATATTTTTGGCTGACCATGCTTATTCACATGCTCCATAATGACAATCGTCTTTTTGGCACCGTGAACTAAGTCCATGGCACCACCCATGCCTTTAATCATCTTGCCAGGAATCATCCAGTTGGCTAAATCTCCATTCTCAGCCACTTCCATTCCGCCCAAAATTGCAATATCAATATGTCCACCGCGAATCATCGCAAAAGATTCGGCACTGCTAAAAAAGCTAGCACCCTTCATCGCCGTGACTGTTTCTTTTCCTGCGTTGATAAGGTCAGGATCAACCCCTTCCTCTGAAGGATAAGGCCCAATTCCTAATAATCCGTTTTCTGATTGTAAAACCACATGTTTATTGTCCGCAATATAATTTGCCACCATTGTTGGCATACCAATTCCCAGATTCACATAATTGCCGTCCTGAATTTCCTGCTCAGCCCTTTGCGCAATCTTCACTCTCACGTAATTCGACATCGTTCTACCTCCCCTAATCTCTTACTGTTAAACGTTCAATTCGTTTTTCATGCTTACCTACAATAAGTCCTTGAACATAAATGCTCGGTGTGTGAATTTCGTTAGGATCGAGTTCGCCAACCTCTACGATCTCCTCTACCTCTGCAATCGTGTATTTCCCAGCTGCAGCCATGATTGGATTAAAGTTCTGTGCTGTTTGTCGATAGACTAGATTTCCTAATTTATCTGCTTTCCATGCTTTAACTAAACTAAAATCAGCGGTTAATCCTTCTTCTAATAAGTATTCTTTTCCATTAAACTCTCTTGTTTCGCGTCCCTCAGCAATTGGCGTACCAACTCCTGCTGGGGTATAAAATGCTGGAATCCCCGCACCACCAGCCCGAATTTTCTCTGCTAATGATCCTTGTGGCACTAGCTGAACCTCCAATTCGCCACTTAACACCTGTCTTTCAAACTCCTTGTTTTCCCCCACATAAGAGGAAATCATCTTTTTGATTTGTTTATTTTGCAAAAGGATTCCAAGTCCCCAATCATCTACTCCACAGTTATTCGAAATCACTGTTAAATCCTTTACATTCGCCTGCCGTAGGCCAATGATTAGATTTTCAGGAATTCCAACAAGGCCAAATCCACCTACCATTAAGGTCATCCCATCCTTGATAGCGCTTACAGCATCTTCAAAACTATTAAATATAGTTTTCATTTATTTACCCTCCTAAAATACGAAATTTGAGCTGCATCCTTTATTTCTTAATTTTCAATATCTTCTTAATAAAATTTTACAACAATCCAATTTATCCGTAAAATGAATAATAAGAATAAACTTTATTCCAAAACGAAATAAAAGGAGGCATCTATGGAGCTAAAAGATTTACGCTATTTTATGGAAGTTGTTGATTACGGTAGTTTTACAAAAGCAGCAGTTAACACCTACATTTCTCAACCAACCTTAAGTAAATCCATCAAAAAATTAGAAACAGATCTTAACGTTGAACTATTCGAACGCTCCACTCGAAAATTAGTATTGACTGATGCTGGTAAACTTGTCTATAAGCAAGCGACTAAAATTCTAGGTGCCACAAATGAACTTCATACCTTATTAGACGACCTTATTAATCTACCTACCGGAAATATTAAAATTGGGATCCCCCCCTTAATTGGGACACTCTTCTTTCCAACCATTGCGCAGAAATTTGGAAAGCAGCATTCGCAAGTGTCGTTAGAATTAATCGAACTTGGTGCTAAACGTATTGAACATTTGGTAGATGAGGGGCAAGTTGACGTGGGAATTGTAGTAAATCCAACTGACCACAGTAAATTTTTGGTTGACCCCTTTATCAAAGAAGAATTTATGCTTTTCACTCATCCCACACACCAATTAGCTAATGAGAATTCTGTAAAACTAGAACAACTAGAAAATGAATCTTTTATTCTTTTTAATCAAGAATTTGCTTTACATAATTTGATTATTCAACAATGTCAAAATGCTGGTTTCACTCCTAAAATTGCTTATGTGAGTTCACAATGGGACTTGATAACGGAACTTGTGATTGCGCAACTGGGGGTTACTCTTTTACCGAAATCCATATATTCAAAAATGGATGAAACTCAAATAAACAGGATTCCACTCAAATCACCACCAATGTGGGAGCTTGTTGTCATTACAAAAAAAGACAGGTACCAATCTTTCGCAGTAAGGGCTCTGCTCAAGTTTCTTGTTGATGAGTTTCATAATCATTAATTAGGCATCCTTTTAACCCAAACAAAAAAACCTACAAACATTTATATTTCAGTGTTTGTAGGTTTCTTTTTTTCACTACTTCGTTACCTCTGTCCCGAACGTTTCAGCCTTCAATAAAATAGCATCCTTCTTCACTTCATAAAGCCCATATGGTACCAAGCGTAATCCTGGAAGGAAGTCGCAGGTTAAGAACAATAAAGTATAAAGTATATCATGGAATGGGAATCCTCGTTCCTGCAAGGTTTGAAGCAACTCATCATGGTATTGGACTGCTTTATCGAATGACGGGCTCGTAGTCATCATACCTGTAAGTGGTAAAGGAATTTCAAGGATAATGTCATCACCATCTACGATGACAATACCCCCTCCAATTTCATGAGCCCTTGATGCTGCTTTTGCCATCGCTTGAGGGTTTCTTCCAACAACAAGTAATTCCGTTGTCGTATTGTACGTTGAAGCCATCCCATCAAGGGTAACAGCAAATCTTTCTAGGACTGCTCTACTGACCCAATTTCCTCTACGATCAATCAATGCTGAATACATTAGACCTTCATGACCTGAAAGATCCACAAAACCATTCACAGATGGAAGGATGGTATCCTTCCTAGTGGTAATGACATTACTTTTAAAATATGAAACAGGTAATGGTTCATTTTCATCTGGATGTGGATATTGATAGAGTTCTAGATTTTCAAGAACAGATTTCGGAAATTCAAATGCTTCTCTTACCACATATTTTGTCCAGTCTACTTCCGGCATCGGTGCCAATAATTGGCCATTTTCTGCAACAACCTCACCGCTCGCAACGACTAAGTCAGGGCGGAAGTCAACTAGGTCAGGAAGTAGGAGTATGTCTGCTTTTCTTCCCGGAGCAATGCCCCCAATGTAATCTTCCAGGCGAAGGTAGGTCGCTGCATTGATTGTCACCATTTGAATCGCATCCATCACTGGAACACCAAGTTCAACTGCTTGACGAACAAGTCCATCAACAAATCCTTCTCTTTCAATAAAGCCAGGATGAGGCCCATCTGTTGTCATCACAATTCTACTTGTATTAACCTTACTTTCCGTTATCATTTTAATCACTTCTTCTAAATCTGGCCGAAGCGAACTGTTTCGTAATGTCGTCCACATGCCTAATCGAAGACGGTCTAATGCCTCTTTCGCCGTGATTGCTTCATGGCATGCTGTCACACCTGACGCGACAATCGCATTTAATTTTTCATATGAACAACCAGACGTATGTCCGTCAGATACTTTTCCGATTTCTTTCACATATTCCATTGTTTCTAGTAAAAACGGATCGCCATTATAAAGGAGCGGCCAGCGTGTTACTTCAGCTGAACCTACCACTTCGTCCAATGCAAGTAACTCTTGAATATCTCGATGGTTATACCACTCACGTTCCCCCGGATAGTCCGCCTGTGAAACAAGTCTTACAAGCCAAAGGAAATTTCCTGGCAAGGATTTTAAGTCATAAACCATGTCCTTAAAGCCTTTCGCTCCCATATGTAAATAGAAAAATAGATTATCATTGACCGATGTGGTTGTACCAAGTGGCAACACCTTGCTTGTTATGCTAATAGGGTTATAGACGACCCATGGATGAGAATGTGCTTCAATGAACCCAGGAGCCACATACTTTCCTTCAGCATCAATGACCTTCGTATGTTCTCCAACCATCGCTTCACTTTCTCCAACATACGCGATACTATCCTTATATACAGCCACGTTTAGCTTTAAAAATTCACCAGAATACACATTAATGACTGTCCCGCCTTTTATATACAAATCAGCAGGTATATTCCCCTTTGCTATTTCCACTAGCTCACTTCTTTTTGCCCTAAGCTTCAAACTCCCCACTCCTCTACACAATATCAATTCCATTACGTTTTATCTACTATCGTCTATATAACATAATATTAATAAGAGTAGAGCGGAACTGTCAATCCTATTGCTCGAATTTATCAAAAATTTAGATTTTGAGACACAGGGACAGGTCCCTTGTCCCAAAACTAATACAAAAAGCAGCCGCATAGGACTGCTTTTTAACGTTCACCAACCATCGCTTATTTATCAAATCGTTTAATCGAAAAAGGACGAATATCAAACTTGGTTTTACGGTCTCCAGTTACTAATTCACTTAAAATTTCTCCTACTACACTACTAAATTTAAAGCCATGCCCTGAGAATCCACAAGCAATCGCTACATGATCATAACTTGGATGTTTATCAATAACGAAATCTTCATCTGATGTGTTCGTGTATGTACATACCTTCCCCATCTTGTGATGTTCAACCTTATGTAAAAAGTGTTCAGCAAAACGACTTACATCCTGTGTATCATCTTCATAAGTTCCAAATTCTTCAATAGGTTTCCCCATGTTTCTAGGATGACCCCCATCGTGTCGCCCAATTTTAACACCTGCTTCTTTTATACTAGGAAAACCATAGAACGTTTCTGTAGGTAATTCGAACGCGAAGGCTGGAAACATGTCAGAATGATAGATACCCTCATCTGTATCAAACCACGAAAAGGTTTTTCTTACTTCTTGTAACGGCAATTCTAATCCAATAAGTTTAAGAACTTTTCTAGCACCCGCTCCCGGAGTGACAATGAGTGACTCAGCTGTAAAACTGTCATCTTCTGTTTTTACCTCAACACGATTCTCAAATATGTTTATGGATGTAACAGGTGAACTAGGCTTAAGTACTGCTCCATGTTTTAACGCCTCTGTTTTATAAGCGCTAATGCAGTTCTCACTCATTAAAACACCTGAATCCAATTCATAACAGCCTATATACCCCTCAGGCACACTAAAACCATTCCATCTTTTATTAATTTCCGCAGCGGATAGCTGTTCCACTTTTAATGAGAATTTTTTCGCACTACTCATTACATTTTGAATAAATGGAGAATCGGGTAGACCAACATTAATAACCCCTGTATTTACAAAAATTTCTTGTTCTGACATCTCTTGAAGCTCATTCCATAACGTCTGTGCTCTAAGCGCCATCTCTACATAACTCTCCCCTTCTCCATAGGCATGGCGAATAATTCTTGTTTCCCCATGATGTGATCCTTCTGTATGAGGAGGATTATGAGAATCTATTAATAATACACGTTTCCCTTGCTTCGCTAAGTAGTAACCAGCTGCCATTCCCATCGACCCGGCACCAACTATAATAACTTCAAATTCCATATGATAGATACCCCCCACTCGTTTACTGCCTAAAATCCTTATTGTTGAAATCAGATACACATAGCTTTATTTCTCATTCAAATCCATCGCAGCCTTAATGAATTCATTAAAAACATCTGGCTGGATCTCTTCTATTTTTTTAAGCCTAATATGCCTCATCCCTTTGCCTGACCCTTGTAATAATTGATTTGTATCCTTTTCTTGTAGCTCAACACCCCTATGGAATCCAAGATTCACATGTTTTTTAGAGGCCTGTAGATAGCATACCAATCCATTGTAGGAGTAATTCGGCATCGACCACTTATATTCCTCAACCAAGTTTTGAGATGCATCTAGTATGATTTTTCTTAAGGCAGTTGTGATGTTCTGAATATCCTCTGGTAGATCCGAAATATATTGGTCTACCTCTTCAATTGTTCTTACCTGTCCCATCTTTGACACCTTCAATCATGTAATATTGTAATTAACAAATACAAGTCTTCCGCTTCAGACCGACTCTATTTTTCTCTTCTAATTTCTTAATATAATCAGACGCAAGAGGGACTTTACATGCTGTATTCCCCACATCCACATGTACCTTTCCGATATGTACTGCGACTTGCTTCGCTTCATCATTTAGTTCCGCTACATAGGTTCCGACAGACAAAACAAAGCTATTCATCACATAGCGAACCCGATTTCGCTCTTCATGAATCGTACTTTTCACTTGATTTAATAGCTTTCTTACTTCTTCGATATCTAGTTTTTCATCGGGTGTGATTGATAAATAGTTTGAGTATGTACTCCATCCACAAACCGCAATCATTTCTTCCTCAGAGTTCATCCATTCTCTTGCCAATTCGAGTGCAAACTCACTTTCAGCAGCCACTTGTGCAACTGTATATTCTGCAGCCATATACCAATATGCTTTAGTTGCCCAATCTTGCAACGTTTCCTTCGTAATTAGCTTTGGATTCACCGAGAGACCCGCTAAATACATAGCGTCATGATTACCAGAATTATATAATTTTAGCGCCAATTCATGGTCCTTCTTTACAAACTTGACAAGCTTTTTTAAATCCCCTATTTTAACTCCAAAATGCGGCTCTTTTACCCCATGATTCTTATAAATTTGCTTTATTTGCTCGGAACCTAATTCCTCAAGTTTTTCCATAATTTCTTCATACGTCACTTTGTTCATCCTTTCATTAAGTCCTAGAACTATCTTCCAAAATCGACAAATAGATGCCCTTGTCTATTAATTTAGTTTGTAACCCACTGTGAATCTTGTGAATTTTAATTTACTGCTTTATAGTTAAATTAAACCATAATTAGGAGGAAAAAAATGAAACTTGGTGCATTTTCTGTCAGTTTAAATGTAAAAGACATTCACAAATCAAAGGAATTTTACGAAAATCTAGGTTTTCAGACTTTAGGTGGGGACATCAATCAAAATTGGCTTATCTTGAAAAATGGAGATACTGTAATCGGTTTATTCCAAGGGATGTTTGATAAGAACATTCTCACCTTTAATCCTGGATGGGATCAAAACGCACAAAATCTCGATTCTTTTACAGACGTTCGTGATATCCAAAAGCAGCTAAAAGAAAAAGGAATGACAATGCTGACTGAAGCAGATGAATCAAGTGAAGGACCAGCTCATTTTGTCATAGAAGATCCCGACGGCAATCAAATTCTATTCGATCAGCATCGCTAAACACATACATATTACACTAATAAGCCTTTCACCCATTACTATTACTGGGCAAAAGGCTTTATTAATTGAGGGACTTGTTAAAATCTACTTTGCATTTTCATCAGGTTGATGAATCCCAAATATATTTCCTTCTGTGTCAATATAGTATCCCTGCCAAGCCATACCTGGAAGTGCATATTTAGGCAATGCAACCTTCCCACCACTAGCTATAATTTTCTGTTCAGTAGAATCATAATCAGCCACACCCATTGTACAGGCATAGCCATTCAAAGGCTGGTTTGCTCCAGGAGGAGGACCTTGTCTTTGCATCAGAGCACCATTAATACCAAGTTCATTAGCATCCCCTGTTACAGCCCCAAAATATGGCATCCCCGCATATTCCGTCCAATCTTCAAATTTCCAATCAAATACTTCACCATAAAACTTTTTTGCTCGATCCATGTCATCCACATGTACTTCAAAATGAACGATTCTTCCCATGTTATTCACCCACATTTTCATTATTTTCCCAACATTATGTACTTCTATCTAAGATGCAGTTACACCTTCATCATTATCGGAAAAAATAAAAAATGTTATTCAGGTTATTTCCGACTTATCTCTCTAAGTAGTTTTTTAATGCATCTAAATCTTTGGCGCTTGCTTTTTTAAAGACTCCTGCCATTAACTTACCAAAAAACTTTGCAAAACCCGTCAATCCCTTGATTTCTCCATGCAATGTAACGATTGTCTGATTTTCAGATGATTCAAGTAGGTATGTAAAAATATATTCTCCTTTTCCAGTTGTTCCTTTTGTTCCATCACAGCAGAGCACTATTTTAGTTGGTTCTTTAAGCTCAACCACTTCAAAATGTTCAGTAGCTTCGCTTCCAAACATTCTTCTTGTTTCCCTCCACTGACTTCCCTCACGCATTTGCCCCTCATCTATACGCTCTATTTTCACTAACCCTTGCATCCAATGTTGAGCTGCATCAAGATCCAGTAATCCTCTGTATGTAACTGGTCGAGGTACATGGATGGTTCTTATCACTTCAAAAGATATACCCAAGCGACTATCTCTCCTTATCGAGCTTTTTTAAAAGTATATCATTTGAGTTCCAATAATTGACACCGTTTTATTCAAAACATATAATTTTTAAAAAAGGATGATTAACATGAGTGCTGAACAGGAAATTACAACAACTTCCACCCTGAAGGAAAAAGCATTGTCCTTTCTAAATTTAATAGTATCTGGGAATGTTCGGGAAGCATACGAACGATACATCGGCCCTGATTTTTGTCACCACAATCCCTATTTTCGTGGCGATGCAGAAAGTCTCATGCTCGCTATGAAAGAAAATGCGGTCCAGAACCCTCAGAAAATTTTCGAGGTGAAACTTGCCATAGAAGAAGGAGATAAGGTTTCTGTCTACTCCCACATCAGGCAAAAACCTGACGATCCTGGTGCAGCAGTTGTACATATCTTTCGTTTCGAAAATGACAAGGTCGTTGAATTATGGGATATCGGACAACCTCTACCAGAAAACTCCCCAAATGAAAATGGTATGTTTTAAACAAAAATAGCAGTCCTTAAAGGACTGCTATTTTTAGTACACATACTGAATCACAAAATTACTTATAAACAATATCGCAATCATATAAAGTGCCGGATGGATTTCTTTTCCTTTCCCCATCAATAGCTTCATGACTGGGTACATAATAAAACCGATTGCCATTCCATCCGCGATGCTATACGTTAATGGAATTAACACGATAATTAAAAGTGCTGGAAAGCTCTCAGTAAAATCATCCATTGAAATGTTCACAATGTTTTGCAGCATCAGAACCCCGATTAAGATTAGAATTGGCGAAACCGCGCTTGCTGGAACTATTTTTATCACTGGAATAAATAAAATCGAAACTAAAAACATAACCCCTGTTACAATACTTGTTAGTCCTGTTCTTCCTCCAGCTGTAATTCCAGCAGCTGATTCCACTGAAGCAACCGTTGGGCTCGTTCCAAAAACTCCAGAAGATAATACAGAAACGGCTGTAGCCTGAAGTGATTTTTTACTACTCTCAGGACGTTTTAACATGTTCGTATGTCCATGTATTAATCCAATATTTTCAAATACTAGCACCATTGCAAGTGAAATTGAAGTTAGCCAAAAAATGATATTCCCTGCTTGGGCCCAAGATAATTGACCAAACACACCAAAGTATTCACTGAAATCTGGTGTGGATAAGGATATCCCCTCTACTTTTGATCCTCCAAACAAAATCGCTAACACCGATGTAATCAAAATACTTAATAATAGATTACCAGGTACATTTTTAACAAATAATAAGACCGTGATGATCAAACCAATAAAAGTTATAATCACTGTTGGGCTACTTAAATCACCGATAGCAAGCAGAGTGTGTTCTGAGCTCGTAATTATCCCTGCATTGTCAAACCCAATTAATATCAACAGAATACCGATCCCAATCGTAATTGCTTCTTTCAAGGAAGCCGGGATCGAGGAAGTAATTACTTTCGCTAATGGTGTAAAAGCAATAACCACAAAAATGAGTCCCGCTACAAATACCATAGCTAATGCTTCCTGCCATGTAAATCCGCCGGATTGCACAATGGTATAGGTAAACATCGCGTTAAGTCCCATTCCAGGAATGAGGAGAATTGGTGTATTACTCCATAACCCAATCACTACACATCCTATGAAACTAGTTAAAATGGTAGCAATGATTCCCGCTTCCATCGGAATTCCCGCCACAGCGAGGATTGTTGCATTGACAATAATAATGTAGACAACTGTTATATATGAAATGAATCCTGCAGAAAATTCCTTTCCAATTGTCGTACCATGCTGTTTTAATTTAAAAAACCGTTCCATTTTAATCACCTTCCTAACGTCCACTAAAAACGATATTCATCATAACATAGACTTCTACCATTCGGAAAATATATAATATATATAGAAACTATATATTTTTTATATAGAAGGAGAAATTTGATGGATATTAAGCAATTACGTTATTTTATTGCAATCGCTGAAGAAAAAAATATTACAGCAGCTGCCAATCGGCTTCATATGTCTCAACCACCTCTAAGCATGCTACTAAAGCAGATGGAAGAAGAACTTGGAGTTAAATTATTTGAGCGCAATGGCAAAAGTATGGCGTTAACGGATAAAGGTGAAGTTCTCTATCAACGTGCACTACATCTTGTGAACAGTGTTGAGGAAATTAAAAATGAAATCAAAGAAACAGAAGAAGGTACTAAGGGTGTGCTAGCATTGGGTTTAAACACGTTGTCTGTCTCTGGGTTTTCAGAGATGCTTCGCGCCTTCCACCAAAAATACCCACTCGTCTCGATAAAAGTTGTTCAAAACGACTCTTTTTATTTAGCAGAAATGGTCAAATCGCGCGCGATTGAAATGGCATTTGTACGACTACCGCTTGAACATCGTGGTTTTATATATGAACACCTTCTTAGTGAGCCCTTTGTTTTTGTGAGTAAGCAGAAAACGGATATGGTTTCGCTAGAAATGATCTCAAAATTGCCACTCATTATTCCAAGTACTGAAGGTTTGGGGAGTTATAATATCATTCATGAAGCCTTCTCAAAACAAAAACTTCAATTTACGAGTATTGCGGAGTGCTCAGATATGCATGTATTAATGGAAATGGTGAAAGGAGGAATGGGTGCAACGATCGTGCCAAAATCCGTATTGGATGTGTACGGCGACAACACTCTTTACTCCGCACCGATTAAAGATGCTAACCTGATTTCTTCCTTAGGAGTCATCTGGCTTGAGCACCACTATGTCTCAACTCCTGCTAAAAATTTCATTGAGTTGGTTAAAGAGGAATTATCTTAATAATTACACCAGGATCAGGAAGATTAACCATTATTCATACCCTCAGGCGTTTGCATAGCTTCTAGTGAGGGTACGATTAGGCGTTATTCGTACCCTCAGGCATTTACATAAGTTCCAGTGAGGGTACGATTCGCTCTTATTCGTACCCTCAGATGTTTGCATAACTTCCAATGAGGGCACGATTAGCCATTATTCGTACCCTCAGGTGTTTGCATAACTTCCAGTGAGGGTACGATTCGCTCTTATTCGTACCATCAGGCGTTTGCATAACTTCCAGTGAGGGTACGATAAAGCTTAATTCCGAGGAAAGACTTTATCATATATGCTAAATACTTTTCTAGCACACTAGCATGTTTCGCTATACCTGTCTCACAGATTATCATCTTTCTCCACCTAGCTTGTACCTCTAAACCTCTCTTGCGGTACACGCTCAACTCTTTTTCAACCTAGCTTGTACCGCGAAACCCTTCTTACGGCACACGCTCATAACTTTTTCAACCCAGCATATACCGCTAAGCCCGTTTTGCAGTACTCCCTCAAATCCTCCATCCAACCACGAACCCAAGTGGGACAAGTGACCTGTCCCCCTGACCCACATCCGGCAAAATCAAACCATAAAAAAAACAGCCCTACATCAGTAGGACTGTTTTTGAAATCTTATTTATAGGTTAGATTATAATTTAACTACGTTAGATGCTTGAGGTCCACGGTTACCTTCAACGATTTCGAAAGAAACTTCTTGACCTTCTTCTAAAGTTTTGAAACCATCGCCTTGGATTGCTGAGAAGTGTACGAAAACATCGTCTCCACCTTGTACTTCGATGAATCCGAATCCTTTTTCGCTGTTAAACCATTTTACTTTACCATTTTGCATGAAATATGCCTCCTAAAATGAACACACAAACCATTTGTGCATTGAAAAATTAACCATTGTACACTTACATAAATCTAAAACAAATTGACATATAACTTCAGAAGAATATCCTGATTCTAAAATGAAATTATCGTTCTTTCTTTCTTTAAACTTATATAACGCAACAAAATGGTCTATTTCATCATATCATCGCAGATTACCAGAGTCAACCAGCAAATATGAAAATAGTCATTTTCTCACATATGCTGTATAGACATGCATTCTCTCGATTTAGTTAAAGAGTTTCGCGTACTCCCCATAGCCTTCTTTTTCAAGATCTTCCTTCGCAATGAAACGAAGTGCTGCGGAGTTTATACAATAACGCATACGAGTTGGACCTGGTCCATCATAGAATAAATGGCCAAGATGGGAATCAGCTGTATTGCTTCTAACTTCAGTACGGATCATACCATGTGATGTATCAAGCTCCTCAACGATTTCTTTCGCATCAATCGCCTTTGTAAAGCTTGGCCAGCCGCAACCTGCATCATATTGATCCAATGAACTGAACAATGGCTTACCAGACACAATATCAACATAAATGCCTTCTTTTGTGTTATTCCAGAATTCATTTCGAAACGGCGGCTCTGTCCCTTGTTCCTGTGTCACGTAATGCTGCATATCGGTCAGACTTTTCTTAGCTTCTTCAAATTCCTTCGCAGACCAATGGGTTCTAATAAATTTGTCCCTGCCCGAACCTTTGCGATATCGATTATAGTGCTCAGGCTTCTTTTTATAATAATCCTGATGATATTCTTCTGCTCTGTAGAATTCCTTTGCAGGAAGAATTGGTGTCACGATTGGTTTTGTGAAAATTCCACTATCAGCAAGTTTTTGTTTTGATGCTTCTGCAATCATTTTCTGTTCGTCCGTATGGTAAAAAATTGCTGTGCGGTAGGAATCACCCCGATCAAAAAATTGACCACCTGCATCTGTTGGATCAATTTGCTGCCAAAAGAGCTCGACTATTTTCTCATAAGGAAAAATGTCTGGGTTAAATGTAATTTGAACGGCCTCATAATGTCCTGTCGTATCCGAACAAACCTCTTCATAGGTAGGATTTTCTTTCGTTCCACCTGTATAGCCTGAGACAACTTCAATGATTCCTGGCTGTGTATCAAATGGCTTAACCATACACCAGAAGCAGCCACCGGCAAATGTTGCTTTTTCCACTTTTTCATGTGTATTTTCCATGTACCCTCTTCCTTTCTCCTTTTGCTTTATTTCATTATATCATTTCTACCGTCTGTTCAAAAAAATACGCTCATAGTATTTCCTTAATTGGAAACAGTAAAAAATAGGAGGTGTAAGAATGAGTAGTCCTTATTTATGTCCTAATTGTAAAACCAATCGTTCAAGATTCAATATTATTGAACAAGTACCTAAATCCATTAAAATGGATCCACAAAGTGGTGAAGTAATGGAAGAATACACAGAAAACCTGGACCCCTTCCATGTCCCATACCGTGGACCAGAAATCAGGGTACAATGTGGAGTCTGTGGCCTGATCGAAGACGAACAATCCTTTATTAAAAGAGCCGAAAATTACAAAGGGTAAAAAAACATCAAACGGGACCACGGGGACGGTTCTAGTGGTTCTCCATTTATGTCCAAACAAAAAGGGACTGCTCTCAAACTCCGGTATCTACCGGACCAAGAGAACCGTCCCTATGGTTCAATGAATTAGTAGCCTTCTTGTTTGACATTAAAGAACCTTTTGATGATGGAGATTCGAAGTTCAATTAACGGCTGAGTAATCGCTCGAATTGTTTTCGTTGATAACAACAATGTTAAGATGAGTGAGGCGATTACTAATATTGCAATATTTCCGGTATCGTTGATTACGTCAAGCCAATCGCTACTTCTGAAATATTTAATGACAAAGCCATGCAACAAATAAACATATAATGTATGTGTGCCCCAGCTTGTGAAGAAAAATTGTTTTTTCGGTAAAAGTGAGAAAAAGGCAACCGTCATAACAATTGAAACCAAGTAGACTGCTAATCGAATGAGTCCGCCAAGATTCTCCTGAGATAACGTTTCGTACGACTTCGAGCCAAGCAACCAACCGGTGTTGAAATCTGGCACGAAATAATAGCCGATTAAAATAGCTAAAAGCACAATTCCTGATCCCACTTGCACTGCCGGGCTTTTCAAAGCTGTGAAATGCTCTCTTTTACAATAAAAACCCAATAAAAATAATGGGAAAAAGACGAATGTCCTTGATAAACTTAGGTAATTTTCCACAAAAGGAATATAGCCTACACCTATCCCCACTAAAACTGCGATAGCCACCGACCATTTCATCGGTAGTTTCGTGTACCCATACAGCATCACATTCCAGCAAAATAAACTAATTAAAAACCAAAGCGACCACTGTGGATTAAATGGCTCAAATAATAGTGATTGACCATTATATAGGTAGTAATAATAGATCGTATAGATTAGCTGAAAAATCAAATAGGGAATCAACAGTTTTTTTGCCGTCTTTTTAATATATCCTTCCTTCTTAAATCCCTTTGCAAAATACCCCGAAACTAATATAAAAGCAGGCATATGAAATGAATATACGAAGTGATAAATTGTCATGATGATTTTATGATCATCAATAAAGGGCTGAATAAAATGCCCAAAGACAACAAGGAATATTAGGATGAACTTTGCGTTATCAAAATAATACTCTCGCTTACTTGCCATCATAAAACCTCCAAACTATTGTTATCGTATTATAGCATCGTAAGGAGGGTGTTTATGCAAATGTCTTTGATTTGTAAATGTCTTTTTACTATTAATGGCCAGTTTGTAATTATACTGAAAAATCTTAATCAAAATGAAACAAACCTTCTGGGCCTTTTTTCATGTGAAAAATATCATCCTCTCGTTTATTTACAGGCTCTATAATAAAGTTGAGGTGATCGTAGATATGTTTTTCGCGTCTAAAAAAAATAATGAAGTGCTACATAAACTCATGGAGTACACAAATCAACAGGTAGTTATGAATTGGTATGAGGATGAACAATTAATTGAACGTAATGGGTTCTTTTTTTCTTACTTACAAGTCGAGGATAATACTCTCCATTTCATAAAAGACAATGAAGTGAAACAAACGATATCATTAAAAAACTATCAAACAATTGAGATCCTCCGCGATTTTCGTGACTTTTTTCAATTAACAAATGGAGCACACATCTTACAAATTTATTTTCCTCACTAAAAAATACTCAGGGGCTCTGGGTATTTTTTTAGCTATAAAATTATTTCACAAACCGAAAGTTTCGTTAATGAAAATATTCTACAGTTGTGGTACTATAAATCTATTAAAAAAACAAGTTATTTTTAGGAGATGGAAAAAATCATGCCGAATTGGCAACGAAATTTGTGGGTTCTTTGGATTGGTGTCTTTTTTACCGCTTCAGGGTTTTCAATGGTTATCCCGTTTTTACCTATCTTTTTATTAGAAATCGGGGTACACGACCACACTGAATTATGGTCAGGACTAATCTATGGGGCTGCCTTTTTTGCAGGTGCATTTGCGACACCGTTTTGGGGAAGAGTTGCCGACAAATACGGACGTAAACCAATGATTGTAAGGGCTGGCTTTGCCCTTTTTCTCGTTTATACGTTAATGGCATTTGTTACAAATCCTTATCAAATCTTAGGCCTACGTATCATGCAAGGTTTATTAAGTGGATTTATCCCAGGCTCGATTGCACTCGTCGGGACAAACACTCCAACAAAAAATGTTGGGTATGCGCTCTCCATGATTTCATCTGCGGCTGCAACCGGGATGATTATAGGGCCTCTCTTAGGTGGCGGTTTAGCTGAACTCTGGGGTAATCGCTGGGCCTTTGCAAGCGCGGGAATCATTGTCTTATTGGCAACCATGTTAATTATCTTTTTCGTAAAAGAAGAGAACTTCAAAGCGAACAAAGAAAAAGGTTCCGTTATCAAGGATTTTAAAATCGCAATTGACAATCGTCCATTCTTCCTTGTATTGATTCTGACCTTGATGGTCAGTTGCTCTACAATGATTATTGACCCGATTCTTCCACTATACATTGCTGATATCGCAAGTCACTCAAGTTATACAACATTACTAACCGGTTTTATAATCGCATTACCTGGTCTTGCGAGTGCATTATTTGCACCTGTGTGGGGAAAATGGGCGGATAAAGTAGGTTTCAATAGAATATTATTTATTGGGCTACTAGGAGCTGGAATTGGCACATTAGCTCAGATTGTCTTTACTCAAATTTGGGGCTTCTCAATTATTCGTTTCATCTATGGAGTCTTCTTCTGTGCGATCTTCCCTGCTTTAAATGGGCTTATTGTCAAAGTTACACCAGACGATTTCCGCGGCCGAGCGTTCAGCCTAAGTCAAACTGCAAATCAAATTGGAGGTATGATTGGCCCGCTTATCGGAGGGGTTTTAGGTGGTCTATTTCCTACACAAATGCTTTTTACAGTGACAGGAATTTTGCTCTTAATTGCACTGGCTACAGCTTACTTAAATGGCGATCAACGGAAAAGTGTCTTGAAACGAGGGGTACTGGCTAAGAAATAAAATAGATTTATATAGACAAACGCTCAGAAGTCTCTGAGCGTTTCTTTTACCTTTATTGCTCGTGTAGCAACAAATGTTTTAATATACTTATCTAATATTCTTTTTCCACCAAAATCATCTTCATAAAAACCTGAAATAACAAACCCAGCATCAATTTGCCCTTGAATTTGCTCTTCCAACGTGTGGGCGAATTCGATTGTTTGATTTGAATTGATATAATCTTGTACATCATCCTTAGGTAAATAATCCAGGGTTGAAGATGGTATAGGATGCTTTACATCTAAAATCCCTTTATTTTCTTGATTTTCATCAAAAATCCAGAGTAAAGGATTCGTAAACCCAGCAATCAAAATACCATTGTTTTTTAAAACTCTAGATGCTTCATTCCAGACAGGGCGTACATCTTTAACAAATAAATTAGAAACAGGGTGAACGATTAAATCAAAGTATTCATCTTCAAATTCACTAAGGTCAGACATGTCACCTTGTACTGTTTTTAACGTTAATCCTTCACGTTTTGCTACCTTTTCATCTTGTTCTAATTGTTTTTTAGACAGATCAAAAACGGTTACATCTGCTCCAGCTGCGGCTAAGACTGGGCCTTGTTGTCCCCCACCTGAAGCTAAGCAAAGAATTTTCAAACCATCTAACGATTTCGGAAACCAGTGTCTAGGGACTGATTTTTCAGTTGTAACAATGATTTCCCACTCGCCCGTTTTACTCTTTTTGATGACTTCACTATCCACAGATTGAGTATATCTAGAACCCTCTTCTACTTTCTTATCCCAAGCATGTTTGTTATGCCGAGTAATGTCCATTGTAATTCCTCCTTCCCTCCAACAAATATGAAGTAAAAAGTGCTTACTCCTACGAAAAAATCAAACTAGGAATAAGCACTACAATAAATTTATCTCACTAAGCAAATACTTGGCTTGCCTTCAATAATTTTTCTCTTGCCTCTATATATTCCTGATGGAGTTTATCAACAAATTTTCCTGCACTTGTCACTTCATTAATCACTCCGATGCCTTGTCCGCTTCCCCAAATATCCTTCCAAGCCTTTGATTTACCATCACCACCAAAATTCATTGTTGATGGATCACTTTCAGGAAGATTTTCAGGATCTAAGCCTGCTGCACGAATGGATGGTGCTAGATAGTTTCCATGAACTCCCGTAAATAAATTACTGTACACAACGTCATCCGAATTACAATCAACGATGGCTTGCTTATAGTCTTCTGCTGCTCGTGCCTCATGTGTTGCAATAAATGGTGAACCGATATAGGCAAAATCTGCTCCCATAGCTTGAACCGCTAATATGGATTTCCCAGTGGCAATGGATCCTGCTAAAGCTAATGGACCATCAAACCACTCTCGTATTTCCTGAACTAAAGCAAATGGACTCTTGCTTCCTGCATGCCCGCCAGCACCTGAAGCGACGGCAATTAGGCCATCTGCCCCCTTATCAATTGCCTTATGGGCAAACTTATTATTGATGATGTCATGTAAAACAACTCCCCCATAGCTGTGAGCTGCTACATTCACCTCTTCACGGGCCCCTAAAGAAGTGATTATAATTGGAACCTTGTATTTCACACATAGCTCCATGTCCTGTTCAAGCCGATTGTTTGACCTATGTACGATTTGATTAATAGCAAATGGAGCTGCCGGGCGGTCAGGATTTTTCGCATTGTAATCAGCTAGTGTCTCAGTTATCTCTGCCAACCATTCATCCAGTTGTGAGGCTGGTCTAGCGTTAAGTGCAGGCATCGACCCTACAATCCCTGCCTTACACTGTTCAATCACAAGCTTCGGATTACTAATGATGAACATTGGTGAACCGATAACAGGTATCCTTAAGGATTTCAGGATAGATGGAATATTCGACATATTTACTTCCTCCAATTTCAAAACATATTTACTTGCATTGAAAATAAATCATTCTGAATAAGAGAAGGACAGGCTGTCTGTATTTAAATTTTGGAAATCGCTTTCAATCATCCTTCTATTTAGTAATACTATATTGATAGGGTTATAGTCAAATAATTCTCTAAAAATTTAAAATATCCTTTTCACACTAACCAATACCTTCGTTTTGGAATAATTTATCCTAAAAGGGATTTGATATGTTGAAGGTGAAAAAATGGATCTCAATTTAAAATTTTATATCCGGCAAGATGCGTTTATTTTAATACCTGTTCTTTATTTCATTGGGCTTATCCTTAAAGATACTCCTTTCATTCCACAGTGGACCCACAGGTGGATTCAATTAGGCTTCGCCACCATCGCCTGTCTACTTTACTATGGCTTCATTATTCAATCCGTTGTGCAAGCTATCCTTGTCACAGGCGCTACTATGATCTCTGAAGACCTCATCAAAAACACACTCCACGGGATCTCCTCTGTTAAGGATAAAAAGGATGAGTAATTAGCCAACCAAGGGGACTTTTTTGGGTCCCCAAAGGACGATTTCCCTTGACATCTTCCTATTTTATCCAAAACCTATGCCTTATTTAGTCTTTATGCTATAACTTTTTCCAGTTCCATCCAATACTCATACCATATTTCATCTTTACGCTATAGCTTCTTTCATTTTTATCCAAAACCTATACCTTATTTAGTCTTTATGCTACAACTTTTTCCAGATTCATCCAATACTCAAACCATATTTCATCTTTATGACACGACCTCTTCCAGTTTCATCCAAAACACACATCTTATCCGCCCATTATACTATAACTTTTTCCTGTTTTATCCATAACCCTTTCCATAAACACGTTCTCCATTCTACATAAAAAAGCGCTGATCCATGACCAACGCTCCATAACTATTTTACTTCACATAATGCTTTTTGAAATCCGGGTGGATTGAAAATTTATGACGTAGGTCAATCAGGTTTTTGCCGAAGCTTTCTTCTAGAATATCACGATGCTTGTTTAACAGCTCCATCAAATATAAATCATGAATGATGACCTCCGTTATTGGCATGACTAGTCCAACATGCATCGTCCACGCTGCGCGACTATCTTTACCTAGAGACACGATTCCAGCTACGACTTCTGAATCATCACCACTGTATACGAGCCATCTACCCCCATATTCGTCCGTAATATCAAGGCTCATATCATATAAGTACACATTGGCAAAATCAGATTCAACCTCCCCGTATGCAATAATCGTTACATTTACACCCCTTTGGGCAGCTGTTCTTAAATCATCTGCTAATAACTCATACTCCTCTTTCCACACTTCTAACAAAATTCGTTTGTTAGCCGATTCGATACATGTCCGCACTTTATCCAGAATTTCTGTATCCCCTGTGATATTCCAAATATTTTCACGGTCATGAACCGAGCGCTCAAAGTTTTCGAAAAACTTCTCTGCCCTATCAAAATTTTCCTCTGCCTTCGTACGTCGGTGTCGAATCAGTTCCTTCGCAGGTACCGGTGTGTATTGCGGAGTATTACCTGGACTAACCAATATATCCCCACGCATAACTAGATTGTCCAATACCTCATAAATTTTCGAACGAGGTACACCAGAATTTTTTGCAACCGCATAGCCTGTTAATGGTGATTCTTCCAATAAGCTCAAATATGCCTTCGCCTCATACTCGGTAAAATGCAAATTTTTTAATGTATCAAAAATATTATTCAATTTCGTTCCTCCAAAATAGTCGCTACCTTTGTAACTAATATATTAACAAAAAGTATTGATGCATTCCAATCATATCTGCTACAATATTTTTGAAAGTAGTTACTGTAGTAGTCACTAAAACCAACATGGAGGTCTACAGATAATGGATAACCTAATTGCCTACTTACCAATCGCAGCTATGATGGTTATAATTCCCGGAGTGGACACGATGTTAATCATCAAAAACACACTTACATACGGTCCAAAAGCTGGTCGCTATACCCTCCTTGGAACGTCTATGGGACTTGCATTTTGGACACTTATTGCCGTTCTTGGGTTATCCGTTGTAATTGCGAAGTCAGTGTTTTTGTTTAGTTTTATTAAATATGCAGGTGCTGCCTTCTTAATCTATCTAGGAATCAAAAGCTTCTTCACAAAAAGCTCCTTGTCATTGAATGAGCTTCAAGAACAAGCAAAGAATCAAGTTACACCTACCAAAAAACATCATAAGGACTCATTTTTGCAAGGGTTGCTTAGTAACATACTTAATCCAAAGACCGTTCTCGTATACATCACAATCATGCCCCAGTTTATTGATTTGAACGAGAACATCAACCAACAATTAATCATAATGGGCCTTATTATGTCCATCCTTGCCATTGTCTGGTTTTTACTCCTCGTATCAATCCTTGATTACGCAAAAAAATGGTTCAACAATCCCAAATTCAATAAAGTATTCCAAAAGTCAACCGGTTTAATCCTTGTCGGCTTTGGCATTAAAACCGGAATCTAATACCCAACTTAAATCCGTTCATCCATTGAACGGATTTTTTTCCTACTCAGGCATAACATGGTAACATAGATTAGTAATTAATTAGATTTAAAAGGTGATTATATTGATTTTATTATGGATACTGCTCATATTAGTCGGATTTATCTACATAAAATACACCAATCTTTTAGTTAAAACTTCAACTTTAGCCGCGGTAATGGCGATTGGGATTATGACACGTGGGGTTTTATCCAACTATTTCACAACAGGCTTTGATGTTTATGGTGGGATTATAGTGATGATCAATATTACACTATGGTTGTCATTTCTTTTTTCTTTAGGAATGACCATTTGGAAGGGAAAATTCAGGGAGCTCCATCTCAAAAATCCTATCAATCGATTTGGGATTGGAACATGGGTGGCCGCTTCCTCCATTTGTGGAATTTTACTTTACATTTATAACGATTGGTTTATTCCCGCGATGCTCATCTCACTTGTGAACTTCGGATTCTGGCTATTTTATATAATTATATCGATAGTATCCTTTTTCGAAATCCATAAAACCAGTTCCTACCATAAGGTTCACGGGATTGTATTATTAACCACTGTTAGTACACAGTCTATAATACTTTTATTAAACACCATATATCCTGAGGTTCCAACCTACTTGAACACAAGCTTGCTTATGATCGGGTTCCTTTTCTATTGTGTTGGGGTTTATTTTATCGGTAAAAGATACATCCGAAAAAGCTGGTCCATCAAGAATGACTGGAATAACACAAACTGTATTCTCCACGGGGCCTTGTCCATTTCTGGAATTGCCTGCATTGTATCCGGAAATGTCGATCCTACTATCATCGTCATGGTCTGGATGATCGTCTTTGCTATTTACTTACTTGTTGAGACAATTGAGATCATTAGGCTTTATTCACGACTTAAACATTTTGGAATTAAAAAAGGAATTTTTATTTACGATGTCACCCAGTGGAGCCGGATATTTACCTTTGCCATGTTTGATACATTTACATTCCGCCTCCAAACAGATATCACGATTATTTTACATATCCGGCATTTTGTCCTATCTTTTGGGATTTGGCTCATTTTAACGCTAATCGTGTTTGAGGTTTTTCTAAGTATGAGGTATATAATGCAGCTTCACCAAGCTACGTATAAGAGCTCCGTATCGGACATCTCGATTTAAGTTCCAACATTCCAAGCCCACACCGCACACTGTCACCTGACATATATATAAAAGGTGACAAAGGTGAGGTGATAAAATGACAGAGAAAGGATTTAATATACTCATATCCGTAATCATCGGGTTCCTTTTAAGCTGTGCGGTGTTTTTCTATGTAACTGAGGATAAAGCAAAGCCCGTAACATCGAACCCAACGACCGAAACACCGATAACTCCCCCTCCTTCCAATACAGATAAGAAAAAACCACCACCGGCTGATAACCAGGAACAACAAAATCAAGAAAAGAATAATGAACCTGAAAAGAAAACAGATTCAGAAAAACAAAGTGAAAAAGATAAGCAAAAAGAAGATGAAAAACAAAATAAAGAAGAACAAAACAACAATGATAAAGCAAAACCAAGTGATGAACTCCCAGAGATTGTTTGGGGAATTGATTCTGCAAGTGAAACGACAAAAGATTTTTATGCTTGCGTAAAAGAGAATTTTGGTGACCTAGTTGTATTTGGTCGTTATCTTGGCGATCGCGAAGGAATCTCAGTAGGTCTTTCAGCTGAACAAGTGGAGATTATCCATGCTGAAGGCGATTTTATTCTACCAATCTACAATCATTTTAATGAGGCAACAGGTTATGACAATGGGGTTGCACATGCTAAGGAAGCACTTAAACTAGCTGGTGAAATTGGTATCCCAGAGAGAGTTGCTATATTTGCTGATATAGAACCAACCTACCCAGTTGATTCAGAGTTTATTAAAGGATGGTTTGAAACCATTGAAGGCTCACCGTATAAATCTGGGATTTATGGCGTATTTGACCCTGAACAAGCTTTGTTTAAAGCCTATCAAGAGGCCGGAAAAAGCAACGCCGCCATCCTTGAACAGAACTATATTTGGACAGCTGCCCCTAGTGTAGGAATAACAGCAGAAACCAAAGCACCAAAATATAATCCGAGTGCTCCAGAAGGCTCACTTGCATGGGGCTGGCAATATGGCTTAGACTCCGAAACTTGTAACATCGACACAAACCTTTTCAAACGTGAACTCGTCGATGTCTTGTGGAGACCTTAAGAAAATGGGAAACATGAAAAAGAAGCATGAGTTTACCTCTTATGCTTCTTTTCAATTATCAGCTATTCGATTGCTGCATATAAACCTCTTCATACGGCTGAACGATGACAAAGCCATCACCTTCAAATCTCATTTGAATCGATTCTCCACTTCCACGGCCTACAAATGTTTTAAACGAAATATCCGTTTGGAACTCAGGGTGGAGATTTCCAGACCAAGCAACTGTTGCATTCGGATCTGTGATAACTGGTTTTCCTGGCGTTACCCGCAATGTAAGTGGCTCATAATGAGTCGTAATCGCAAGCATTCCACTCCCCTCACATCGAACATTGAATAATCCACCAGCCATCATACCCGCAACCCGCTTCATAAGCTTTATTTCATGCTTCAAGGATGGTTCAAAGGCAAGAAGATCATTCCCATTTACATAGATTGATTCGTTCTGTAGTTGCAGAATGATAATTTTTTTCCCGCTGTCGGCCAAGTACAGTTTCCCTTGCCCATTTGCTTTCATTAACGATGCCCCTTCTCCTGTTAACGCTTTCTTAAACATGCTCCCAAGGCCATGCTCCAGGATTCCTTCTCTTTCATACTTGATTTTTCCATTATAGGCCACCATTGACCCTGCTTTTGCCCAAATCATCCCATTCAAATTGACTTCAAGCATTCTAGGAGTCTCTAATTCAAACAATCCCTCACCTTTGTCTTCTTGCTCTGTGTTTTTTATAAATTCCGAAATTGAATATTTACTCATATCCCCCACATCCTTTCGTTAGTTTGTTATACGTATAGCCTAGTAAAAAGGTTTCAGATTGTTAAGGTTTTGTAAATTTCCATTTTTGACTTTAGGTATCCTCTTTTACATGCTATAATTTCGATATCGATTTCCGATATTGGTTTTCTATATCAACGTGATTGGTGGTAACTATAGTGGAAGATAAAATATTGAGGAAGCTTTTTCTTGGGTTCATCCAGATTCATATTTTACACCATGCAAAAGAACACCCTATTTTTGGGGCATGGATGCTCGAAGAACTTAGAGAGCATGGATATGTCATAAGTTCAGGTACACTCTACCCGATCCTCCACAGCATGGAGTCAGATGGTCTATTAGAAAAAGAAGAAAAAAATGTAGAAGGAAAAATTAGAAAATATTATACCACAACCGATAAAGGAAATTCCGTTCTTATCGAAGCTCGAAACAAGGCTTATGAGCTTTTCAAAGAAATTAAGGATTAGTTGAAGGGGGAAAACATGAAAAATTTACTTGAAATTCTTGTTGTATCAACAAGACTCGGTTTGACATCTTTTGGGGGACCTGTGGCACACTTAGGTTATTTTCACGAAGAATATATCCGTCGGCGTAAATGGATGGATGAAAAGACCTATGCAGACCTAGTTGCTTTGTGTCAGTTTTTGCCTGGCCCTGCTAGTAGCCAAGTCGGAATTGGTATTGGTGTGATGCGTGCAGGAGTACTCGGTGGAATTGTTTCATTCCTAGGGTTCACTCTCCCGTCTGTCATTGCACTCATTCTATTTGCGGTAATCCTACAAGGGTTGGATATCGGAACTGCTGGCTGGATTCATGGATTAAAATTGGTGGCCGTAGCCGTTGTGGCACATGCAATTCTTGGAATGGCACAAAAACTCACGCCAGATTTAAAGAGAAAATCACTTGCACTTTTTGCTTTAGTTGGAACTTTACTATGGCAGACTGCCTTTACACAGGTAGGCGTTATTCTCATAGCAGCCATTTTAGGATTTATCTTATTTAAAAATCAAACAGATAGCGAGACTACCAATTTACAGTTCCCAATATCTCGTAAATTCGCAGCTTTCTGTTTGATATTGTTTTTCGGTTTGCTCATTGTTTTACCGATTTTAAGAGAAGTTACTTCTTTGGAATGGATTGCAATGTTTGATAGCTTTTACCGATCAGGTTCGCTTGTTTTCGGTGGCGGGCATGTTGTATTACCATTGTTAGAACGTGAATTTGTTCCAACAGGATGGTTAAGTGAAGAAGCGTTCCTTGCTGGGTATGGAGCAGCACAAGCCGTTCCCGGACCACTGTTTACATTTGCTGCCTATCTTGGTGCTGTGATAAATGGATGGCAAGGTGGACTACTTGCAACGGTGGCTATTTTTCTACCTGCGTTTCTACTCATTTTAGGAACATTACCGTTCTGGGATTCTTTACGCCGCAACCCTAAAATTAAAGGAGCACTTATGGGGGTTAACGCAGCTGTGGTTGGAATATTGATTTCTGCTTTCTATCACCCAATTTGGACCAGCACTGTGTTTGCACACATCGATTTTGCATTCGCAGCCATTTTGTTCAGCATGCTTGTCTATTGGAAACTACCACCTTGGATTGTAGTGGTGACAGGTGCAATTGGCGGTGCGATTATTAGTTTGTTTTAGACTACCAATTGGGTAGTCTTTTTTTAATCTCATTCGGCTTGTAACGTGAACAGGTTGATTATCCTATTCCTCCTCATCTTCTCTAAACAACTCGTCCAAGTATCGTTCTCTCCGATTTAAAAAACCCATCGTGATCTGATAATGCTCAGTTTCTTCATATTCGATCTGCTCAATTGGTGATGCATCAAAATTATAAATCTGAGCCCCCGGATATCCCAGTAATATCGGTGAATGGGTTGCAATTATGAATTGTGCATTTCCCCCTTTAGCTAGGTCACGTATCACACGTAAAAAGGCAAGCTGCCGCGCTGGAGATAACGCCGCCTCAGGCTCGTCCAAAAGATAAATACTTTGATCACCAAATCGATTCAAAAATAGAGACAAAAACGACTCACCATGGGATTGCTCATGCAAGGACTTTCCCCCATACCCTTCATAGTTAAAAGTTGGATCCTCCTCGGCCAATTGATCCAAATAAGAGGCAAAGTGGAAAAAGCTTTCTGCTCGTAAAAAGAAGCCTTGATTGATCTTTGGCATCCATGAGAGTCGAATTGACTTACTTAAGGCTGGGGGCGCCTCTTCAAAATTGTAGGAATTGTTTCTACCCCCTCCCCCACTATTAAACCCACACTGGTGGGCAATTGCCTCAAGCAAAGTGGACTTTCCCGACCCATTTTCACCTACAAAAAACGTAACAGGTTCATAAAAATCAAGTTGTTCGAGACCTCTAATACTTGGTATCGAATAAGGATATTCCCGCTCATTATGTATTTTTTCCGATATTAATTTTACACTCCTTAAAAACAAAACAAATCACCACACTCACGTAATACAACCATTTTAACACTTTCGCTTTGCTCTTCCACCCATTACGAATCAAATTGGATGTTTCTCTCTTGATAATATCTTTCATACATGATAAGATTCAAAAAATTTATCTTTTTTGGGAGGCCTGAAAATGAGATATGTTACGTTAACGGAAGTTTATAATCATAGGATTGCACAAAAATACCTGTCTCGTTCTGGTAAGGCTCACGCGATTGCTTGTGCTTACCATGCATTCAAAATGGCCAAGCAGCAAGATGTTTCTGTCGATCTTGCTACAAAGGCAGCTTTGCTACATGATATGGGGCATTATACATGGTATAAGAATGGAAAATGGGATTATAGCATGTACAAGGAAAATGACATTCATGCCATTAAAGGGGCAGAACGTGCTCATAAATTATTGATTCGATTAGGAGAAAATCCTAAGTATGCCAAAGAAATTGCGTATGCGATACTATTCCACACGGACTCCTATATCGAAGAAGGTTTCATCAAGCGTACGCCACTCCAAGCCATAACAAAGCTTGCAGATGAACTGGATGAAGAAGAAGGTGGTCTTCACCACTATCGTGAAATTGATGAGGACAAAGCGAAGAAAATGATTGAGAGATTAGATGCCTTAGTAGAAGAAGAAATGGACAAACACCAATAAATTCAAGCCAAATTAAAAAGCCCAAGAGAAAATGCTTTTTTCAACTTTCTCCTGGACTTCGTTACATTCTTATATAGCCCAATCACCTTTTCGGAAAATCGGAACGACTGTACCATCTTGTTTAATGCCATCTATATCCATATCACTTGAACCAATCATAAAATCGACGTGCACAGTTGACACGTTTAAGCCACTTTCTTTTAGTTCGTCTTCATTCATTTTCGTGCCACCTTGAAGATTTGTAGGGTATGCTGCACCAATCGCAAGGTGATTTGACGCGTTTTCATCGAATAACGTATTAAAGAAAGTAATACCTGATTGAGAAATTGGTGATGGATCTGGTACTAATGCAATCTCCCCCAGACCTGTTCCACCCTCATTATCAAATACAAGTTTCTTCATAATTTCATCTCCCGTTTCTGCGGAGATGTCGACGATTTTACCATCTTTAAAATGAACCACAATACCTTCAATTAAAGTGCCTGCATAGCTTAATGGCTTTGTGCTTCGAACTACACCGTCCATACGGCGTGTATCTGGAGCCGTGTACACCTCTTCAGTCGGCATATTTGCGATAAATTCTTCTTCTTTTGGATTATAGCTCCTAGCGCTTTCCCAAATATGGTTCTTTGGCAAACCAAGTTTTAAATCCGTACCTGGTGCTCGATAGTGCAACGAATCAAATTGGATTTCATTTAACTTGGCTGCCTTTTCATTCAAGACTTTTGTATGCTCATCCCATGCAGCAACAGGGTCTTCCTCATACACTCGGCATGTTTTGAAAATTTGATCCCAAAGTGCATCCACCTGCTCTTCAGTTGTTGCAAGGTCCGGGAATACTTTAGCCGCCCAACCTGCTCCAGCAGCAGCTGCAACTGTCCATTTTAAATCATTGTTTTGGGTCGCAACCCGTTGTACTTTGAAAGCCTTTGCAGCTTTGTTTTGATAAGCAGAGATTTTTGCAGGATCAACCCCACTTAGAAAGCCTGGATCACTTGATACGATCGAAAGTCGGCATACCTTATGATTGAGAACATGATCATCTGATTCTTGAATTTCGTATTCAGGAATATCAGTCAAAACCTCTTGTGGCTGATATAGATAGTGTTCTTTTGTAATTTCATCGTCAGACCACTTTACAATAACCTTTTCAGCCCCTAATGTGTATGCCTCTTTTGTCACAAGGCGAGCAAGTGGAGCCTGATCAACCGTAATAGTCATCTTAACCCAATCACCTTTTTGTACATTAAGTCCGTTAGCTACTAAAAGCTTCGCATACTTTTTTAAATTCTCCTCAAAATGTGGAAGAGCCATCTCATTACCCCCAATAAATTATGTATATCATTATACTAGCATAACACAAATTGAATTTCCTAATGAATCAAAGAACCTCTAAGCGTAGAAATACCATTTTCCAAATATCCCTTCAAACAGGTGAGCATATACATCCACCCCTCTTTTTGACCTAATAGAATGTTTACGATTTCAGGGTCGTTGGCGTTAAAACCTGATTCTGTTACCTCTAACACTGTGCTTCCATTTTGCTCTTTTCGCAAGTAAAAAGTTACTGTCGTTTCATGCTCACCTTCTCCCCATTTGTACACAATTCTTTTATCCTGTTCTACCTCTACTACTTTAATTGTTAATTCTGCATTATATTCCTGATAAAGCCACGTAATTTTCTTTCCTTCTTCCAATCGACCCGAACTATTTGAAAACCAATAGTTTCCGATTTTTTCTGGGTCTACTAAAGCTTCAAATACTTCACTTGTCGACTTATCAATTCGCATTTTTGATGTTATCTCAGAAATCATGTTACAACTCACCCTTCAGAAGAATAATAATCAGCCTATTGAATCTTCAAAATATATCTTTACGCTTTTTCACTTCCCAACCAAAGAACGATGCTCCATTAAAAGCCGTAGCCATTGTGCTGGTCTTGCTGCAAATTCAGTTTTATTTTTGCAATATGGTGTCAAATATAAATGCCAACTGAGTGCACGCTGTACACATGCCAACTCATCTGACACTCGTAATGCTCTGTCTAATTCATTCATGGATGCAAATTTTGTCCATGGCTCTAGATAGTATGGGCGAAATTCCTCAACAACTCCAAGCCAATCGGTTTCTTCCTTGACGAAATCATCAAGCGCATGCCAGAAAATACGAGTACTAAAAAATGGATGGGAAACAGATGCATCGCCCCAATCAAAAAACACGATATTCTCGTTAACTAGTCTAATATTATTTGAATGAAGGTCCCCATGCTCTATTGAAGCTGACAATATCGACCCCAAATAATCACACATCTCGAGAAATTCTGGTTGGAGGGACATGACTTTTTTCGTTTCTTCCTCTGAGAGTCCTGTTCCACACATCTCCAATAAATGTTGTTCAATTTCTTGTTTTAGTATAGGGATTCTACGATCGGGTACACCCATTGAAATAAGGCTTTCTACATGATCCATTTGGGCAACCTGTAACTCTGCATACTCTTGTATGGCTCGCTGCCAAAGCTGTTTATCCTTTAAATTCCGTAGTGGTTGCCCCTTAATATCCTTCATCAGGAACCACCCCTCTGATTCATTAGATGCTACGATACGGGCAGTTTTACCTTGTAATGTCCCATCTAAATACTTAGACAATGATGCTTCATGCTTGGTGGCGGACCCATTTTCTTTCAAAAAAAGATCTCCATTCATCGTTGGAATTCGTACAATCAAACAAAAATCAGACTCTTTAACCTTTTCTATATGCCCATTGATTTTATATCCAACTCTTTCAGCTACAGTAAGGAACCATTTTTCCGAGTGCATTTCCATGAATATACCCCTCTTACGATTATTATATCCATACTATTTCCACAACAAAATGCTCCACTCCTTTATTAAAGTAAAAAAAGAGCAAATCAACATCGATTTGCTCTTACCTGTTACAACGTTATTTACTTCTTTAGTAAACTCGATTCAAATAAATCAATGATTTCTAAAAACCTTTCCGCTTCTCTAAATGTGTGATCAGCCAACAAAGGATGAATATTACTTTTTATGCGACAAGCCTCAATTAGCTCCCTCGCTGTTTTCTTAAAATCTCTTAATGAGGCAACTGATACCCTATTTTGATCTAAAAACTGAGTTAAAATTGGTTTTGTTTCCGACTGTGGTCGCATTGAATCTAAATCAGTTGCTTGAAATAACAATTGATCGAAGTCATGGCTGAACTCTCTAGCCTGGTCAACAAGCTTTCTTTCCGAAGGATCCAACAAATGTCCAATAAATTTTGCATGATCAGCCATGATTCGAAGGAAGAAAACATTTTCCTGAATAATGGCTTCTGGTTTTGGTGCGAGAATTCCTTGATTAAGTTCCTTTAATCGATTAGCAAAATAGGCTGCTTCCCTACTAATATGGTCAACTAGCAAAGGGTAATTGTTTGATCTAATCTCACAACGTAAAGTTAACCCTAATACCTTTCTTTTATATGCCCATATTGACGCAGCAGCTTGATACACTTCATTATTAAACGCTTGGACTTGACGTAATTCCGAATTAACCGAAAACCGAGCTAGCTTTTCCTCAATTCTTTCAAACACTGTAATAAAATTCTTTGCTTCATTAATTAATTGTTGTTGTTCATACGTAAAACCCAAACTCAAAAACAAAGCGTGTTCCTTCATGATTCTAGACCAAAAGCGTATTTCATCTAATGACCTCGTAACAATTGGATCGGCCATCTCCCACCCTCCCTTGTTCATACCCTTCCTTTTACATAGATATGAAGTTACGGATTGTACTCATTCATAGATTAAAATATATAAAAAAAAGCAAACCAATCATTGGTTTGCTCACTAGTCTATTGGAACTTGCAACTTGAATCGTAACTCGTCCTTGCTTAGATCAAACGTTTCGACTGCTACCTTCATATCGCTCTTCATTTTCATTTCGGACAAATAGACATAAATATCTTGTTTTTTCGAATCAATTTGAACCCACTCTGGAAGATTATAATAGTCGTTAATATACCTAAGCACAAAGGAAACAGGTAAACTCACTTGACCCACGGTAAAGGCCTCCTGTTGTAGTAGTAAATCCCCATTTTCAATGACCTCAGGCTTAAATGTCATAACCATATCAATTTCTTTCCCGAATACAGTAATCGTTCCAAGGAGCATCACCCGCTCCGTTAACAAAACCTTATAATTTAGAGGATTATCCTTTGCTTCTTTTTTCAAAAAGTTATTGATTACTCTCGTTAAGTCCTCTTTATTCGTTTCGACTGACAGATTTACATGATCCGTGGATACGACATTTTCCTTCGGGGCCACTTCTTTATTCGGTGCGAAAAGCAACCCGAAAAAGATAAGCACACACACGAGATTAAGCGCAAGCAGTGTGAGAAAAAGAAACTTCCATATATTTTTTACCTTCATCAAAGACCCCCTCTACGAAGGAAATCACTCATTTATGATTGCTTCAAAAATCCTCTCACTCATTATTTCATACCCTTTTGCGTTTGGATGAAACTCATCTTCTGATAAAAGATTGTCACTCGTTTGACTGAAAACATCGTCTACGACTACAAATTTAGTATGGTCAAATGTTGAAAGAATTCTTTCACTACCTTCGTTCCAATTGTCTACAATTGTATTAATTTCCGTAGAAAGGTCAATAAACCAACCAAACGGATTGTACAGCCCAACCAGTACGATTTCGGCTTCATTATTATGGTTTCTAATATTTTCGAGGACTTTTTGTAAACGTACCTCATATTTAGCCTGTTCTTTTTCAAACACATGTAATGATAAATCAAAAAGGTTCTCTTTCACAATTTTCATTATATCATTTCCACCTATGGTAATGATAATGATGTCAGCATCCGCAATTCCTTCTTGTACTTCCTCATTCTGCAATCGATTTAGAAGGTCAGTTGTTTTATGACCTTTCACACCAAAATTCTGAAGAGTAACCGATTTTACATCTTTTTCATTAAGAAGCTTCTCCTCCAGCAACGAAGTATAGCCCCCCTGCTTCGTTTCATCACCAACACCCTTTGTTAATGAATCGCCAATTGATGCAATACGAAGTTCTCTAGGGATAAAATCATCCGGTACTTCACTCTTTGGAGTTAGACCTGTATCATGTTCGCTGGTGGCTGTACCTGTCGTTGTTGCAGCTATTCCACCTGAACAACCACTTAATAATAAACTAGTGATAATAATGGATAATATCGGATTATTCAACTTGCTCACCACATTTCTTTCCAGACTGTTGTCTACAAGTTTAGTATTATAGCATACGTAAAAAAACCTTTAAGGATTCATATTTCGTAGAAATAACTTCGATTCAAGTAATAATTCCAATCTTCATAAAAGTTTGGCCAATTCATTAAAAGATGATGAAAAAAGACGTCTATTTGGACGTCTTTGCTTTATATTGCTTGTTGTTCCGCTACATCTTTTGTTCCAAGCGTTAGCGAGTGAATGGTAATTTCAGGGTTACTTCGAACGCGTATATTAACCCCTGTTTGTCCTAATCCCTCGTTTATATAAAACGGTTTTCCATCATGTGTATGAAAACCTTTTATCATTTTCATTCTAACAAGTTTCCCCATTTTCACCAAGTGATACGGCTTCGGGTAACAAATTTGTCCACCATGAAAATGGCCAGATAAGAGATAATCAAAATGATAATCCTGCATCTTCAAAACAAGGTTTGGGTCGTGAGTTAACACAAGATTATACCCCGCTTTTAATGATGAATAAGACTCTACTAGATTGCTCCGTTTCGAACTAAAATCATCGATCCCAATCAAATTCAATCGATGACCATGAATCAGTAGTGACTCATTTTCATTTTGAAACGTTCTCACCCCTTGTTCCTCTAACAACTGTTTTAGATTTTCGAAGTTTTTCTTTCGTAAAAAATAATCATGATTTCCAAACACAGCATAAATACCATGTGAAGGTGCAATCTTATTTAGTATGTCTAGATACGGGATGAGTTTTGGAATACTTCGTTGACGATCCAAGAAGTCACCAGTTATGGCTATTAGGTCAATTTTTTCATGTTTCACTTGTCGGTATAATTCATTAGGAGTAATCGATAGATTTTCAAGATGTAAGTCTGATAGGTGGAGAACATTTACTTGTGTCGGGTTGACATATTGTTGTTCTGGGTTTACAGAAATTTTGTTAACAATCACTTTATACGTATTTTTATTAGCTTTTCTAAGAAAATAGAAAACTACTATGATAGCGATAAGAGCGATAAAAATTTTCACAAAAAACACCACCTTTTCTCCTTCCATTATAGATAATAGAATTCGAAAAAAGCAGTGGTAATGAATGGATAACTATTGATACATCTTCAATAATGTATTTTTTGACATAAATAAATACATCGGGTGTCTACGGATACTTTGCGCTGACATATTTGAAACTGCCATACCATACATGGGAAGAAATACAATTAATTTAAACCACAGATAGACTTTATTTGATATCGCTACGGTTTCAAAGCCAAGTCGTTTACTACCTTTGTTTAGTGCTGTAATACCAATGAGTCCTTTTATTTCATCCCTTTTTGGGTGGTTTTGTAAATACCCGGCAACTCCAGGCAGTGCTTGCTTCACTTGCTTGTATATCATTCTAGCCTTTGAAGTTTCTCCCTGAAGTCCAATCAACTCTCTGAGTAAAATCACATTATGCAAATGAATCTTGATTAATAAATCATTTTTCTTTATCTCGGTTCCATCAGCAAGAACGCATGAACGTCCTTTATATTTTGTTACTTTAACCCGCAAAATCTCCCTATCCTCTACATATGTAAGTCTTGTAAGTCCATAATAAATCGGATCAAGAATTGTCCAAATGGTAATCACACACAACTTCATTTTTGCGAGCATGGATGCATCCCCTTAACAATCATTTACAGTTTCATTTTCTCTATTTTCTTTAAAAATTATTTTGGAAAAGTAAGGCAAGATAAAAGTAGGCCATTTAAAAAAAACTATGTACATTCAAATATATTTGAAAGGAAGTCTTTTAGATGGAAAAAGATAATGAAAAACAACAAGATTCAATACAAGAATTCCCTGAACACATCTCAAGTGGCTGTATGACCTTCACTAGTCACGAACTGTTCTGGAAAGAGCTAGAAACCATCGTTGTTGACGGGGTCGAATCTGCAGAGGATTGAGGGGGTAAGCAAAAAGGACTCCGAGTCAGGAGTCCTTGTTCAATCAAACTATTGTACTTTTTTGATGTCTGCAATAATTTCTTCATATGGTGTATCTGAAACTCCATCGTAATCCTTTAACACTGTTCCATTTTGGTCTACTAAATAGAACTTAGTCATATGCACCACCTGGTCTTCACCTTCTGGTTTTGCAACTAAGGCTGCAAAGCTGTCTTTTGCAAATACTGTGATTTCATTCAACGTATATCCAGTTAACAAATGCCAGTTTGATAAATCATCTGAATAGCCTTCTGCATATTCCTTCAGCATTTCAGGCGTATCAACTTCTGGGTCAACTGAAAAAGAAACAAATTCAACATCTAGCCCTTCTTCTTTAACCATTCCTTGAAGTTTTGCCATATGTGCAGTCATTGGTGGACAAACCGTGTCACACTGTGTAAAGATCATATCCGCTATCCATACTTTTCCTTCTAAATCTTTTAGGCTAAAATCTTCGCCGTTCTGATTTACATAGGAGAAATCGGAAACCTCATAATTCAAGGGATTTGCGATACCACTATTTCCACACGCAGCTAAAATAAAAATAAGGGCGATCATAACAAAAAATTTTATTCTTTTCACGTTTTCACCTACATTCGTCATTTTTCCATTCAATATCTCATTTTAAAGAATATGTGACAAACTTACAACAAAATAGCTGTGAACAATTTTCGAACATATCAAACAGCTTGTCATCATAAAATGGACAAGGAGAGTGAGTTTTGGGAGGTTAACGGGTATGAGGTTCTATTTTACTGGTTGGAGAGGTTTTTATTCAAATGCCTAAAATCATTATTACCTATATATGTATTGTAATCGGCGCATTTCTACAAGGGCTCGGTATGTCCTTATTTTTATTTCCTCATAATATTCCTTCCGGTGGTGCTGCGGGGCTTGCGATACTAATGAATCATTGGGTCGATTTGCCTCTTGGCATATCCCTTTGGATTGTAAATTTTTCCTTTTTAATTCTTGCTTTAAAATACTTTGGGTTTTCATGGACGGTAAAAACGATGATTGCCGTGACGATTACTTCGGTGACAGTGAGTTATGTATCTACTCTTGGGTCATTCTTAACCCCTTTCTTCTGGCTTGACCTATTAAGTGGGGCAGTGATTTTTGGTATTGGTGTCGGACTTTTAATCCGAAGTGGTTCATCCAGTGGCGGAATGGTGATCCCAACATTAATGATTGCACAATACAATGATTGGTCTCCTGGTAAAGTCATGCTTTGGTTAAATTTTTTCATTTTCTTATTAACAGCAACAGTAATCGATATCCCAATCGTTTTTTATGCGATTATTTGCCAAACAGTATCAACAAATATCATTGACGTAATCTATCATCTTAGAGCACCTTCTTTTATCCATACACCATCACTGGGTTGGCGAAAAAAATGAAGTAAGAAAGCCAAATGTACTTTCTTACTTCAACAGTATTTCCCTATCTTTTAAATAGTTAATAATCGTTCCAACTGATTGTGAAATGGTTAATTTATCTGTCTCTATAATCAACTCTGGATGATTGGGTTCTTCGTATGGAGAGCTTATTCCGGTAAATTCGGATATCTCTCCATTCCTTGCTTTTTGATATAAACCCTTTGGATCACGATTTTCACAAATAGTAATTGGACATTTCACATAAACCTCGATAAATTCCCCGTCAGGAAACAAGGCTCTCACCTGATCGCGATCCTCTCGAAACGGTGAAATGAACGCTGTAGAAACGATTTGCCCACTATCAACAAATAGCTTTGATACCTCACCTATCCTGCGTATATTTTCTTTTCTATCCTCTTTGCTAAATCCCAGTCCGGCATTTAATCCATGACGAATATTGTCACCATCAAGGACGTAGCTTTGTACATTTAGTGAGAAAAGCTCTTTGTCAAGGGCATTTGCTAATGATGATTTACCAGAACCTGATAGACCAGTAAACCAAATTACACAGCTTTTATGTTGATTTTGTTGTTGTCGCTCATTCTTCGTGATCGTTGATTGATGCCATATAATATATTGTTCTTCGCCCATATTCCCCACCTTATATCTTTGTGTATTGTTCTACCAATCCTCGAATGAGGACCTCGACTACTTCTGGTCTACTAAATTCCTTTGGTGGTTTTTTACCCGCTTTTAGCATTTCACGTACCTTTGTGCCCGATAAAATGACATGGTCTTCTTTACTATGAGGACATGTTTTTGCGGAGGCCATATTCCCACATTTTCTACAGAAAAAACTATGCTCAAAAAACAATGGCAAAATTCCTAATTCATCTTCTGTAAAATGACTAAAAATAGTTTGTGAATCATATGTTCCGTAGTAATTTCCAACTCCTGCATGATCCCGACCGACTATAAAGTGAGTGCAGCCATAATTTTTCCGAACTAAAGCATGGAAAATCGCTTCTCTTGGACCTGCATAACGCATCGCAGCCGGAAACACTGATAAAAACACTCTGTTTTTCGGATAATATTTTTCTAGGAGAACCATATAACTTTCCATTCTGATATCACTTGGAATATCGTCCGACTTCGTTTCCCCTACTAAGGGATTTAAGAATAATCCGTCTACAACTTCTAATGCGGATTTTTGAATATATTCATGTGCCCGGTGTACTGGATTACGTGTTTGAAATCCGACTACTTTCTTCCAACCAAGATGTTCAAACACCGCTCTTGTTTCGATTGGGTCCAAGTAAAATGTTTCAAACTTTTCCTTTTTTGGACGCTTAATCATATGAATCGGACCGGCAATATATACACTTGGTCTTTCATACAAACGTTTAACACCCGGATGCGCATTTTCCGTCGTTCGATACACCTTAAAAGCTTCAACTTCTTTATTTGCCACATATTTTTCGGTCACTTCTATGACCCCATAAACCTCATCATTTTGTACTAATCGAACCTTTTCTCCGATTGATATCTTTTTTGCCGTTGCCTTATCAACCGCCAATGTGATAGGAATTGACCAAGGCAAACCGTTTGCAAGTCTCATTGAGTGTAGAATCGATTCATAGTCTTCTTTACCTACAAATCCCTCAAGCGGACTATATGCCCCAACCGCTATTAATTCCAAATCACTTAACTCCATGTTACTCAGTTCAATTTGTTTATCGATTTCTTCAACGTTTAAAGTTGGATTGAAACGATTTACCAGCGAACCGCCATGCGGCGTACTTAATGACACGTTAAAAACCTCCATTACCTATATCGTTATTTCACATGTAAACCGCATTCTGTTTTATCAGAATTGGCCCATCTTCCTGAACGCAAATCTCCATTCAATGCTTGATTTGTACAAGGTGCACACCCAATACTTGGATAATCTTTGTCATGTAACTCATTGTAGGGAAGATTGTTCAGCTTGATATAAGTCCAAACATCGTCCCAAGTCCAATAAATAAGCGGACAGATTTTTATGTTCTTAAATTTTTCATCCTTGTTCAGGTATTCCGTATTTTTGCGGGTTGGCCCCTGCTCCCTCCGCAGTCCTGAAATCCAAGCCTTTGTAGATGTTAAAACCTCATGTAGAGGTTCAATTTTTCGAATCTGACAGCATAAATTAGGATTCGTTTTCCATAGCTCATCCCCGTGCTTTTTTGCCTGCTCCGCTAAATTTAAGGCCGTTTTTTTTAGTTCAATAGTGAGAGTTGGATACTTTTCTTTGATCTTATCAATGAGTTCGTAGGTTTCTTTAAAATGAAGTCCTGTATCTAAAAAGACAATTCTTGCCTCCTTGTTAACCTTAGAAATCAAGTCAATGAGGACCATACCCTCAGCTCCAAAGCTACATGCATAGACAATGTCTTCTGCTGAATATGTTCGATACGCCCATTTTAAAATGTCGTAATAATCTTTGTTGTTGTTTACAACGTCCTTTACACTTTCCTCATTCCAATTTTCATATGTGATGTCGCCCAATCTTGTGTTCCTCCTCCCGGACCTTGATCGTTAGCAACTGATTGTTTTTTATCTCTAGCTGATTCATATTATTGATGGTTCCGAATTTTTGATAAGAAACACATGCTCGTATCCAGGAACCATGACCAAATACTAAAATCGACTCAAAATCCTTGTATTTTTGTAAAAATGAGTGCACCCTTTTCTCCAAGTTCGAAATCTTTTCCCCAAGCATAATTTCACCTGGACGTGTAAACCACTCATTTTTATGCGTTTCGATGAGAAGCTTCTTTTCTTTCCCTTCGAATTCTCCAAAATGAAGCTCATTTAATAGTGGCTCTATTTCAAAACTCTCATACCCATAGCCCTTTGCTGTTTGTTGGGTGCGAGTTAATTCACTCGTTAAAATCAATGAGTATGTTGGTTTTAACAATTCTTTATTGGTTTCAATTGCCTTTTTTGTTGCGTCAGTTAGCTCTAAAATAGGAATATCCTTGCTCCCTTGGAGAACTCCTTTTTCGTTCCATTCAGTTGGAAGATGCCTGATTAAGGTAAGTTCCATGTCTTCTCCCCCAGGAAAAAGGTTTCGCTTCGTAGTCCGAGTCTTTGTGATTCTAAAACGAGTACATCTTGTAATTTCACATTTCCGAGGTTGACATTCGCTCCAAACTGATTAATAAAAAACATTTGTTGCTTAGGAGTCGGCGCTTCAAATATCACCTTATTTACGTCAATATTTTGGGAAATTTGATTAATTAAATCCATGTTGACGTTGCCTGAACGATTGTAAATACCTGCTGTCCCTGAGTCTCTCCCCTCAGTTATGACATATTTACAACCTGTTGCCAGCAGTAAATTAATCTCATGTTCCCACTCAGATAAAGGCATTTCTTTATCTTGATCTTTTGAACCAACCTCTGCAATGACATTAAAATGTTGTTTTAGTTTTTTGATTAATGAAATTCTCTTATGAAGTGGGATGTCAATTGTTCCATTTGAGATCTCAATCCATTCAATCCCTAGCGTTTGTAGGCTTTTTGCATATTCGTCAAGTTTCTCTTGTACAAAGCATTTTTCAAAAAGGGTTCCGCCACAATAAGGAATGACATTGTATTTTTTATAGAGGTTGATTTTTTCTTGTAGGTTTGGGGTCACATAAGCGGAGCCAATCCCAATTTTCGCGATATCGATATAGGCATGATAATCCTGTAAATAAGCCTCTAATTGACCTAATGGCGTACCAAAATCAGCGATTGACGTAAGTCCATAGCTTCGTTCTCCCTGTGTTCGTAAAGGAACATCTAAAAAATTCATAGGAATAACTCCTCCTTAGTCCAGCGTAAGGATAAAATCCTCACTACATTTGCCCAATTCTTCTTAGGCTTCTGTTCTATTTTTGTTACATATACCCATCTTCTTACAGTTGATATGTTATTCAAAAATAGGTAAAGGGTGTATAGATTGGGCTTTTCTGGGCACTATTCATTTGGAAACTACTTACAGAATAGGTTTCGTGAGATATTGAAAAAATAGTAAGGCAATAATTGATTTTAACGACAATGACAAGAGAGGAACGGATGAAGTTCATCCAGCCTTTTACATACCGTAAAAGAAGGAGATGCAAAAACTTGTCAAATCAAAAAAATTCAGCAATGACAATTGTTGCGATTAGTTCTATTCCACTAATCCTGGTACTTGGTAATTCGATGCTCATCCCTGTTTTACCACAAATGCAAAAAGAGCTAGATATCAGCCAATTTCAGGTGAGTCTTGTAATCACAACATTCTCAGTTGCAGCGGCGATTTCAATCCCATTACTTGGCTATTTCTCGGATCGTTTTTCTAGGAAAGCGGTCATTATACCTGCATTAATTCTTTACGGTACAGGTGGATTGCTTGCTGGTGCAGCAGCCGCATGGTTTTCTAGTCCTTATTTTTGGATCATGGCTGGTAGACTTATGCAGGGTGTCGGTGCGGCAGGAACAGCACCTATCGCAATGGCGCTTACTGGAGATTTATTTAAAGGGGGAAAACAAAGCCGAGTTCTAGGACTCGTGGAGGCATCAAATGGCTTTGGGAAGGTTATCTCACCCATTATCGGTTCCCTTCTAGCGTTACTATTTTGGTATGCTGCCTTTTTTGCTTTCCCAATTTTTTGCTTAATTTCCGTACTTCTCACGATATTCTTTGTTAAAGAGAAAAAGCAAAAGAAAGAACCACCCCCACTTAAAAAATATGTGCGCGGATTGTTTTCGGTGTTTAAACATGAAGGTAGATGGTTATTCACAGCATATTTAGCTGGAGCAACCTGCTTATTCACCCTTTTTGGGATTCTCTTTTACTTATCTGATGTATTAGAAAAAACGTATGATACAGACGGTGTACTTAAAGGGGCTATATTAGCAATTCCATTATTATGTATGACAACAACATCGTATATAACAGGTAGTAAAATCGGAAAAAAGATGCCTTTGATGAAAAAGCTTATCATCATTGGCCTTATACTCATGACTGTTTCGTTTGCCTTATTAGTCTTTTTTGAGAGCTTGATTCCGTTTATTGCCGTTTTGGCAATCAGCAGTATTGGAACTGGGCTTGTATTACCTTGTATAAACAGCTTTATAACAGGCTCTGTATCATCCGAAAAGCGCGGATTTGTTACTTCTCTTTATGGCTCTGTTCGCTTCTTGGGAGTGGCCATTGGTCCACCTATATATGGTTGGTTAATGAATTGGTCAAGAGCCGGTATGTTTTTAACAACTGCATCACTAACACTTGTAGTTGGGCTTTTATGTATGCTCCTAATTCATGTTAAAAAGAAAAATCCTAATAAAGAAACAAATGATTCTCTGTTCAAAAAACTTCAGTTTACCTAATATGATAAAGGAGAGGTTGAGCTTTGCAAATTTTTGTTTCTCCAGAGGTTATCAAGGAAGAATGTCAGATACTAAACATAGTCAATCAAGATAAAAAAGCACTTGGCTATATCTCGTTTTTCTTTGATGATAAAAAAATGTATGTCTATGGACACTGTGAGGAATTGGGTGTAAGTAAGGATTTTAAAGACACGATCACGCCGTACATTCAAGGTATGGCAAAAGCAAAGCCAGATTTAGATATTTTCTCTTACATCTCGATTGGTGGAGAAAAATTAGACTTATCAGAAGAAGAATCAGAAGAAAAGTAAGGATATCAATTTCGATATCCTTTTTTCTTTGTCTAGCTCCAGACGCCATCGGCTCGAGGTCACAAGCCAATCGCTTCTGAAGGCAAAAAGCGCCTTCTGTCAGCGCTTTTCTTGTGCTTGTCGCCGATATTCGGGCGTCTTGCGCATTTCGTATTTTGACAAAACGGTGAACAGATATTTTAAGGACATGGATTATGTTAAAATGGGCTTACATAGACATTGGAAAGGTTGTTTGTAATGAAAAAATTATCTGTCCTTCTCATGCTTATCCTCATGTTTGGAATGGTTGGTTGCTCCCAAAATGGAGATAGTCATGAGTCCCAAGGTGAAGACCATGTAATCGGTGATATCCGTGAGGAAACAGCCTCAATTGATGTAATGCCATCCTTTTTAGATGATAAGTCAGAGGAATTAGTGACAATATATAAAGCTGCAGCAATGCACAAAGATTTACTTGAAACAATGCCTTGCTATTGTGGTTGTGCTGATTCTGTTGGACATCGTGATAATTACGATTGCTTTGTCCATGAGAATAAAGGCGATGCAGTTGTTTGGGATGACCACGGTACAAAATGTAACGTTTGCCTAGAAATCGCCGCTACTGCCGTGCTTGAATATTCAAACGGAAAATCACCAAGTGAAATTCGAGCTATGATTGATGAAACATATAAAGAAGGCTATGCTAACCCAACACCAACTCCACAGCCCGAAATCTAAAAAAGACGTGTGAAATTCACACGTCTTCTTTGTACTATTCCGCGTAATACATAAACCCAATTGCACCAGGGCCAGTGTGAGTGCTGATCACTGGAGTGGTTTCGACGATATCAACATTTTCATACCCAGTCAGCTTCTTAATGGCCTCTTTTAAATTGGTTGCAAGTTCTATTGCATCAACTTGAGCAATCGCTACACCTTTTATCGTTTTATTACTTACATCTTCAGCGAATTTTTTACTTAAGTATTTCACGATTTGAGCATGGCTTCTTACCTTTGAAACTGGAGTATAGACCCCGTCCTGTAAAGACGCAATTGGTTTAATGTTCAGTAAAGAACCAATAAATGCCTTGCCTTTTCCAATCCGGCCACCTTTTACAAGGTTTTCTAACGTATCAACGGTTACAAACAAAGTTGAGTTTTCCCTAATTTCATTGATTCGTTTCACGATCTGCTCTTTCGTTTCTCCCGCTTTTGCCATTTTTGCAGCTTCAATAACTTGAAATGCTAAAGCCCTAGAAATGTACATGGAATCAATCACGGTTACATTCGATTCACTTATATTAGCAGCATTCTCAGCAGAAGTAACTGTACCGCTCATCCCACCAGTCATGTGGATGGAGATAATTTCGCTGCCATCACTTCCTAATTGATCATAAAGCTCGACGAAATGCCCCACTGCCGGCTGAGAGCTCTTTGGCAATTCGACAGAGTGCTTCATTTTCGCTAAAAATTCTTGTTGAGTGATGTCCACCTTGTCTAGAAACGTTTCTCCATCAATCGTGATTGATAAGGGAACAACTTCGATTCCTAGTTCTTTTACTAGTTCCTCTGATAAATCTGCTGTAGAATCTGTTACGATTTTTACCTTTGTCATACGTTCACTTCCTACGTCTGGTACAGCTATTTTAAAAATAGTTTATCCAAATTTTAACGGGGAGTTGCTTACAAATTATTCCTAACCAGAAAAAAAGAGCCGATTTTATTCAACTTTATTCAAAAGAAGACCCCACTTTGAAAGTGGGGACGTATGCATGTTTAATATTCAATTTTGTAAGTAATCATTGAATAAAGTTGAGCCTCCGGCGGATGCCACAGATTTTCAAAGGAAGCTTTTCGAGCATGCTCGAAAAAATCTGGGCGCAAATACGCCAAGGCGTATTTGATCTTTAATCAGCTCATTCTAAAACTATGCATTATGTTTTAAAATATCTAGTTTAAAAATCCGTTCATAATCAGTCCATTTTAGCACTGTCTTCAAATATTCCCGAAACGAATAGATTTGACTTGGACCTGATTTCGTCATGATTTTCGACAAAAATGCTTGTAAGCGAAAATCGAGCATAAAGCGATATGTGTTGCCTTCCTCTAATACTGGAATTTCAATTACTTTTACCTTATGTCCATAACTATTTTTGAACTCTAGGCTTTTGAATAGCAAACTATCAGTCCTTTTTCACCCGTTTCTTATATTATACATGAAAACAAGCATTTCGTCTTTGTCTAAAAATGTAGAATTATTGAATTTAAATCAACAAATTAAATAATGTATTTTCTTTATTTAACTCACGGAATGGGAACCCTTTTTTCTCCATTCGGTTTACTAGTGCTTGGTAGTCATCCTTAGCTTTTAATTCAATCCCAACTAATGCAGGTCCATTATCCTTGTTATTTTTCTTGGTGTATTCAAAACGAGTAATGTCATCAGTTGGTCCAAGTACATCAAGCAAGAACTCCCGCAATGCACCTGCTCTTTGTGGAAAGTTCACAATGAAATAGCATTGTAGGCCTTCATAGAGCATCGAACGTTCTTTAATTTCCTGCATTCTGCTGATATCATTGTTACCACCACTTAGTACACAGACTACTGTTTTTCCTTTAATCTGATCCTTGTACATATCAAGTGCTGCAATTGATAATGCTCCTGCTGGTTCAGCGACGATGGCATTTTCATTGTATAGGTCCAAAATAGTTGTACATACCTTTCCTTCAGGCACAGGAATGATATCGTCAACAAGCTTTTTACTGATTTCGAATGTATTTTCACCCACCGTTTTAACGGCGGCACCATCAACAAATTTATCAATTTTAGGCAAAGTGGTAACCGCCCCGTTGGCAATTGATGTCTTCATACTTGTTGCACCTTCAGGCTCAACACCAATAATCTTTGTTTCAGGAGAGATGCTCTTCATATAGGTTGAAATTCCTGAAATAAGTCCGCCCCCACCAATCGCAGCAAATACATAATCAACTGGTTCTGCACAATCATTTAGAATTTCTACAGCTACTGTTCCTTGACCTGCCATGACATCAGCATCATTAAATGGATGGATAAATGTACGGTTTTCTCTTTCACAGCATGCTACGGCTTCTTCATAAGAATCGTCGAATGTATCACCTGTTAAAATAATCTCTACATAATCCCGACCAAAAGCCTCTACTTGAGAAACTTTTTGTCTTGGTGTCGTGGAAGGCATAAAGATTTTACCTTGAATCTTTAACGCAAAGCATGAAAAAGCCACGCCTTGTGCATGGTTTCCAGCACTCGCACAAACAACTCCATTTTTCAACTCCAGCTCGGTAAGATTTTTAATCCGATTATAGGCTCCTCTAATTTTAAAAGAACGGACAATTTGTAAATCCTCTCGTTTTATCAATAAGTTACATTCGTAACGTTCAGATAGCAATTCATTTCTTTGTAAAGGTGTATGGATTATTACATCCTTCAATGTTTGATTCGCTTTTATGATATCCTCTACATGGATCCCATCTAGTTTTTGTTTTACCTCGTGTGCCACGTGTCCCATATCCCCTTTCACTTCGCTATTTCTACAACAACACTGTACAGTAATGCAGATTTAATTTGTTCATTATAACATGAATTAGCCTATCTGGAGTAAAATTTTCTAAATATTGTATTACTTTTTAAAATGAAACCGCCACCATTGGTTTTCAATAATTTTTTTCTAAAATAACGGGGTAATATATTACGAATGTCATTTGTATTCTTTTTTTATTAGCAGTATGATTGGAGAAAGAAATGTAACAAGAGGTGATAAATATGACATTTCGACAAGAAACATTAAAAGAAGAAATTGCAAATGCCATCACACATGGTCTCGGGGTTTTATTAAGTATTCCTGCCCTCGTCATGCTAATCATATTTGCGGTGAAGTATGGGGACGTCTGGCATGTTGTTAGCTTCTCTATTTTCGGAGCATCCATGATACTGCTGTATTTATTCTCAACGCTTTTACACAGCATCACACACCCGAAAGCGAAAAAGGTGTTCGCGATACTAGATCACTCAGCGATTTATTTATTAATAGCTGGAACATATACCCCCTTCGTTCTTGTTTCGATTGGAGGCTGGTTAGGCTGGACCCTTTTCGGAATTGTATGGGGACTAGCGATTGTTGGGGTCGTGTTTAAAGTCTTCTTTGTTGAAAAGTTTATGATCCTCTCAACGGTTTTTTATGTTCTGATGGGGTGGTTGATCATCGTTGGAATTAAGCCTTTATATGAAAGCATCGGTTTTAACGGCTTTATGTTGTTATTAACTGGTGGAATCCTGTATACAGTTGGAGCTGTCTTCTATGTCTGGAGAAAGCTACCATTTAACCATGCAATTTGGCATTTGTTTGTGTTAGCAGGAAGTGCCGCGATGTTTTTTAGCATACTATTTTATGTCGTAGATGTACCGTTTATCTCATAAAAAAATCCCGCAAATTTAATTCTGCGGGATTTTTTCATATACTAAAAACGTATAATCATATGGATTTTTCTCGTTCTTAATGCCTTTTTCTTCTGAAATAACCTTCCATTCTACTTTATCAAACGCTGAGAAATAGGTATCTCCTTTAAATTCCTCATTGATTTCAGTTATGTACAGACGGTCTGAATGTGGTAGGATTTCTTTGAAAATTTCCGCCCCGCCGATAACGAATAGCTCCTGGTCAGTTTGTTCATTCATTTTAACAATTTCCTCGATGGAATGAATCACTTTACAGCCTTCAGCCTCGTACGAAGTGTCACGTGTAACGATGATATTTTCACGTCCTGGCAGGGGTCGTCCGATTGAATCGTATGTTTTACGTCCCATGATAATGGGGTGCCCCATCGTTACTCTTTTAAAATAAGCTAAATCTGCAGGTAAACGCCATGGTAGATCATTGTCCTTACCGATTAATTGGTTTTTATCCATTGCAACTAGTAATGAAATCATATTAATTCTCCTTACTAAAAAGTCCTAGGATAAATTATACCCTAGGAACTTTAAAATAGAAATGCTTTATAGCCTTATACGGCAACAGGTGCCTTAATGGATGGAAGTGGTTCATATCCCACGATTTCGATGTCATCCATTTCAAAGTCAAAGACAGATTTAACTGCAGGATTTAATTTTACTGTCGGAAACGGACGTGGGTCACGACTTAACTGTAAGTTTACCTGCTCGATATGGTTTGTGTAAATATGGGCATCCCCAATCGTATGGATGAAATCCCCTACCTCTAATCCACATTCAAATGCAATTAGATGCGTTAATAGTGCATAACTTGCGATATTGAAGGGAATTCCGAGAAAAAGGTCGCCTGACATGATCTTCAACTAGGTTCGCTACACCTAGCCCGTTCACTTATGAACTGCTGTATGTCGCCATACAGATGAGACTATATCACGATCCAATGATGGACCCCTACCATTTCCACCTGCTTAGGTGTACTCCCAATTGGGATAGTCGTTCGGCATTTATGTTTCAACAAAGAAACAATTTAGCACGGGATTGTCTTTTGCAAGAGTTTCCCCGTTTAGGTAGGTTTTCTATAGAGATTTCTCCCTAAAGGCGCTCATTTACAAACGCTGATACAACTGACAACTCAATTTCCCATCGGCCACATAAAATTGAAACAGACTGTGACAAGGCGGTAATGCCATGAATTCAACATCACCCGGATTATATCCGACGACAAGATGACGTCTGCTATCTGGGTTATTTTTAATTTGGTTGATGACATTTTTCAACTGGTCAATGGTTTCACCACGTGATGATTCCCATGCTCTCCATTGTTTCCCATAAACTGGACCAAGTTCGCCATATTTAGCAGCAAACTCATCATCCTCTAAAATACGAGTTTTAAACTTGTCCATTTCAGCTTGATACAACTCATTAAACTCAGGGTCTACCAGACTTCTGTTACCGAAATCCGTCATATCTGGACCTGTGTATTCATCGCTCTCAATCCAATTTTTAAACGCCCACTCATTCCAGATATTATTGTTATTTTTTAATAGATATCTGATATTCGTGTCACCTTTAATAAACCAAAGCAGTTCACTCGCGATTAAGCGAAATGGAACTCTCTTCGTTGTAAGCAAAGGAAAGCCCTCACTTAAATTAAAACGCATTTGATAGCCAAACACAGATACCGTTCCTGTCCCTGTTCGGTCCATTTTTTTCGTACCTTTTTCAAGAACATGCTTTAATAGATCTAGGTACGCATTTTCACCATGTTTCAATACATTCACTCCTTGCATGAACTTCATTCTACTATATTACTACAAATAGCAGTCAAATTCATTGCTGAGTTTTGCTTAATTCATTAAAAAGCTGGTGCGTCATTGGTGCTGCTAGTTTTAATTGTTCTCTTGTCTGATCGGAAAAATAGTACATCGCAAAGCTTTCCGCGAAATATTCTTCAGGATAGTTACTAAAATAGGGACGATCCGGGAATAATTGATTAACTTCATTTTTCCAAACGGATAAAAAAGAAGGATCTTCGCTAACCGAACCAAATACAAATTTGTCAATCGAATGGGCCAATTCATGCAACTCTAAATTAATGGACCCGTGCCCCTTTCCTTTTTCACTCGATCCGATTTTGGCTAGTACAACTTCTGAGCCACCAATTCCCGGCACATCGTCCCAAGTCGGTCCATTTTCACTATAACCACGCGGCTTTTCCCCTTTCAAATAGGCTGCCGTAGGCTCGTCCGTTAAATTCCCTGTAAACAGCTTTAGCACAACACCTTTGTCAACCAATCCTTGCAAAATAAGTTCGTCAATTTGGTTTACACGCTCAATCATTTTTGCTGCAGCAGACTCATTAAATCTAGTTTCAGGTAATAAGATAATATTTTTTAATGTTTCATAGTTATTAAGATTCGATGTTTCAATATATAGTGTGAGAGATTGATAATCTTTTAGTGGGACCCCATGAGGAGACGCTTCACCAGGATGATAGGTAAAGCCTACTAGGACAAATAGAAGCGTAAGAATAAGCGTTTTTTGCATAAGAATGCTCTCCTTAATCTATGAATAAAATCGTGATGCTAAAGCGCACTCTTCTTTTAGATGGTAATAATAGTATATCAGATTTGGAAATATGAGTCTGCTAGACTAGGAGTGGTAAGTTTTTCAAGAAGAAAAAATACGGACAAAAAAAGCAATCCATAAGAGCGAATCGTCACTCTTGGATTGCCTTTCCTCTTTTATTAACTTAGCCATTTTGGCGGAGTATTTTTATTCCAATAAATATCACCTAATGCATGATGTGTTTGGAATCCATCATGATGTGTATGATAGTGGAAGTTAAACCAATAGCCATCCTGTGGTGGATGATCCTTTCTTACATGGAAACGGATAATATCCTTTCCTGACGTTTTATCGAAAATATGGAAAATCTTTTCCCCATTTCCTCCAGACGGTTGCTCTGAAATCTCAAGATGGTCAAGTTGTTCAGTTGGATATTGCTCGGCTAATAATTCAATTACACTTTCAATTTTAGGCAAAATTGCACTACGGAATTCATCTTCAATAACAGGCCCTATTTTACTCCCAAATTTCTCGAAGGATTTTGTTTCAGCCTGTGACATCGCATATGTAACAAAGTTTCTACTGTCATATCCATAATCAGATTCAAAATTGGAATATAGCTTCGACTCAGCATTTAGATCATTAATTGAATTTAACTTACTTGGCTTATCGGCATCCGCCTGCTGCATAGTGAGAGCCGGTGGTGGCGCTACCAAACCAAGAGTTAAAACGGAAAATGAAACGACTAATGCTTTTCGCAACCATTTTTTCATAACGAAAACGCCCTTTCAACACATTTACCCTTAACGCCATTTTAACACAATCTAGCAAAAATTTTTACTATGAAATTAAGAAAATGCAAAAAAATAAGGATAAATGCCCAGTAAGGAAATTCATCAAAATCACCACATTTTAAGAAGTTAAAATCCTTCGTAAAATTAAAGTTCATAAAATCCTCAATATTTGATAAAATAGGGATAACTTTATTCAGCAGAAGTTCTCACTTCTGTAATTAGGGATGAATGCAAAAGAGTATATTAAATTCAACAAGGTTAATACTTGGCTGAATAAAGTTAAGCCTCTGGCGGATGCCACGATTTTTCGAAGGAAATTTTTCGAGCGGGCTCGAAAAAAATCGGGCAGAAATACGCCAAGGCGTATTTGATTATACATAATTGAAAGGTGGATTCGTTAGGATGGACTGGATTTTTGGTATTGCAAGTGTTGTTACATTACTATATTTTATAACTTGTTGTGTGACTGAATAGTGAAACCCGCTTTTTAAGCGGGCTTTATTTTTGCAGTAATATGTAATACAACGTTTTGGTTACATTTTCTTTTTCTTACGTCTAGACGAATCCATTTCCATTCGTCCCGTTTCTTTATTGGTAGTACCTTGTCCCTCTACATCTGCAGAACCTAATCCGATTGTTGAAGGGTCCTTTTTACGTTTTGCCATGTTCATCACCTCCGTACGTTATTTAAAGTATCCAAAGGTGTGGCAAAATATCCTGCAACCACGGGCAGTAACTCTTTCTTAAACCTCAATCACTCCGAAATGGAATTTTGCTGTTTTTCGTTTATATACGGTAAATCCATTCTTTTCAAATTGTTCACTTTTCCAATGATCCTTTAGTACTACTTTTTTCTTTGCAACTCGTTTTGCTGCTTCAATCGCTTCAGTACTTAATGAAGAGTATATCGCAAAATGGCGGAGGCCCTTAATCCCTTCTGATTCTTCAATTGTCTCCTCAAACATTGGGTCAAAATAAACGATATCAAAGCTATTCGGGGGACATGCAGATAAAAAGCTTTCATAAGTATCGTGCATCACATCAATTCGAGTCATCGCTTCGTTCATTTTAGGATTTCCGGTGTCCCAGCTCTTTAACCCGCCCTTTAAAAGATAATACAAATACTTGTTTCCTTCTATGGAGGTTACTTTTCCTGTTTCACCTACAACGAAACTCGCTACAATGCTGTCCGACCCCAAGCCTAGTGTACAGTCCAAAATTGAGTTACCTTGAGAAAGACCAGATGCTTGGATAAATGGATCATGCTCACCCTTCATTATTCTTTTCATTCGAAACATAGCAGAGTTGGGATGGAAGAAAAGTGGCTCTTCACCATGTAAAGGATAGATTTCAATCCGATTTTTTCCTACAACAAGAACATCTTCGTTGGTTTGTTCTTGTAACTTTGAGATAGAACGCTTTTTCCTCTCGATAAAAGTAACGTTGAGTTCCAGTGCAGTTTTTTTAGCCAACTCAACCATCTCATCATTTGTTCTCCCTGCTGTCGTTACAATCATATAATCACCTATTTGAACAAAAAAGGATGTCGTAGTGACATCCTTTTTGTACTCCTATTTTAGCAATGCTTATTTAATGCGGAAGTAATGTTTTCCATGATTGCTTCCATTGAATTTGATTCAATTTCATGTCTTGGAATGAAGTGAACAACTTCCTTGCCTTTTAATACAGCCATGGATGGAGATGATGGCTCGATGCCTTCGAAATACTCTCTCATCTTTGCTGTTGCGTCTTTATCTTGACCTGCAAATACTGTAACAAGATGGTCTGGTTTCTTCTCGTTATTAAGAACTGCTTGAGTAACAGCAGGTCTTGCAAGTCCAGCAGCACAACCACATACAGAATTTACGACCACTAGTGTGGTGCCTTCTGTTTTTTCCATGAAGTTTTCTACTTCTTCTTCTGTTTGAAGCTCTTGAAAGCCTGCAACAACAAGTTCTTGACGCATCGGCTTCACAATTTGCTTCATATATTCATCATATGCCATTGACATAAAAATCCCTCCCAATTCAAATTCGATAAACTTAGCATACTATAGATGACCAAGCAAAATCAATTTTCAAACATCCAATCTATACCAAAGTTTTTTTATATTCAGGAGTTAAACCCCCACAATATTTGATAAAAAGCGGATGTAACTCCGATTAGTTATTACGGCTTTCAGTCATTTGCTTCCATACAGAGCCTTTTGCCTCTTCTCCACCTTCAATTCGTTCGATGGCTAAATTGATTTGCATTTTCACTTCGAATTCCGGATCGTTTTCAGCGGCTTTTAGAGCATCTAATGCAGACTCGTCTCCAACCTCGAATAAAAACATCGCTGCGCGCCATCTTACAAGCTTACTCGAATCCTTCAATGCCTCGCACATCGCTTCCATTGCAGCTGGGTCACCGATATCTGACAAACAATCTCCTGCTGTTCTTCTAACAGTAACCGACTTATCCTTTAAAGCCTCATACAAATAAGGTAACACTGAAGGCTTTTCAATCATGCCTAAATACACAGTCGCTAAACGACGAATAGATGGTTTTTCATCTTTCAATGCTTTAGCAAGGACAGGAATATCCTCCTCTTCTGGATCAATTTGTTCGAGACTTGCATAGCGTTTTGTCCATTCAGGGTCATCCAACATCTCCAAAGTAACTTTATAGGATTGTCTTTTTTGGACAGTTGGAGCAGAAGTTTGCTCTGAAATTTGTTTAACAATGCGGTCAAATCTTTCTTTGGGATAAGCCGCAGATAGTTCATCGACAACTTCTTTCCCTATTTCTTCATGATTGCCATATCGAACACCTTGTTCCTTCCATTCTCTTTCTAACACAACATTACCTGAAATCTCTTGTGCACGCAGCAATGCTTCCCGAAACACATCAGGTAATCCAAATCGGAATTCCTGTTCACCGTCATGAAGCTTAACCTGCATCGGTAGACCTTTGTACATTTGAACAAAAACCTTTACTTCTCCAAAATGCTCATCCAGCTTTGGAGCTTCGTTTTCGCCTTCTGTGACAACTTCCCCAAATACCTTTCGAACCTTTGGTAGTAGTTCCTGCCAGTCATACCTCGCATTTCGTTCAACCGCTAGAAAATCTGCTACATGATAGACTCCTTTAATACCTTCAATTGTTAAGATTTCTTTAATAAGTGGTGGTGCTTGATCTATGTTTTCTTTCTTATAATTATTGCTTTTCCCCTTTGGTAGTTCCTCGTCTAAAATAATTTTCATTGTATTCGGACTAGGTGTTGGTTCAATTGATTTAATTTTCACATCTACCGCTCCTTCTCCTACTAAGTATACTAACGTAATTGTAGCACACGAATTAACCATATATCCATTGTGAGAACTTATACTTCTACTGATTAGTCCTTGTCTTATTTTAGCGCTTAAGTACTAATTATCCGAACTTTTGTCATAATGGCTTATTTCACTCAATATCATAAATGTGTGTTCATTAAGAGTTGTTTTCGCTTTTGTTGTACTAAGGATTGGAAACAGGAATACATTTTTTACGTGAGTTATAGTACTACATCAAATCCATAGCCTTTCTCTACAACAAACCTTTCGAAAACTATACTACTTTGCTTTTGCAAACAACAAGGAGGTCTTCAATGAAAAAACGCTATGGAACACGCGAAGCTATTGTCGTGACATCTTTAGCTGCTGGATTTTTTTTCGGCGCCCCACTTGCAGCTGATGCAACTGAAAAGCAGAATTTGGATCCATTACTAGACAAAAACTATCAATTCGATACAAAACAGGAATTACGCTATGGTCATACCGGATACCCAGTCCGTTTTCTTCAATTCGAATTACATAAGTTAAATTTTTATTATGAAACAATCGATGGTCACTATGGAGAAACTACTCAAGAAGCTGTAAAGAGGTTCCAAGAATTATATGATTTGAAGGTTGATGGAATTGCTGGTGAAACAACATTAGAAAAATTAAATGAAGTCATCATACAGCCAAGGCCCCCCTTTTACTCAGTCGGGGACGAGGGACCAGAGGTCAAACAGCTACAATCCAAATTAAACAAATTAAACTATTATAGTGGTTTAATAGACGGGAAGTTTGAATCCGTCACGGAGGCAAGTGTGAAGGCATATCAAAAGAAGTTCAACCTTGAAGAAAATGGGCTTGCCACCGACGAAACAATTGATCACATCATGAAAAACAAAAATGTCAGGGGGCTAACCATTAAAAAAGTAACTGTGGTTACAGCTCGGACACAGACACAGACAAATTCAACTACCGAAACGGAAGAAAGCACAGTTGAACCAATCGAAACTCCACCTGTTGATGGCAGTGTGATATCGATCGCAATGAATTACATGGGGGTTCCTTATGTCTGGGGTGGAACGTCACCAAGTGGATTTGATTGTAGTGGTTTTTTACAATATGTGTTTGCGGAAAAAGGAGTTAACGTCCCGCGAACTGTTTCTGGCATATGGAATCAAGGTGCGAGCGTATCGGCACCAAGTGTTGGGGACTTGGTCTTTTTCCAAACCTATAAACCTGGTCCATCCCATGCTGGGATTTATCTTGGCGACAATAAATTTATCCATGCCGATTCCACTGACGGTGTGAGTATTGATGATATGACGATCAACTACTGGCAATCACGATATTTAGGCGCAAAAAGATTATAGATTTATCAGTTGGGGTTAACCCCCAGCTGATAAATCTATAGCCTCCGGCGGATGCCACGATTTTTCAAAGGGAGTTTTTCGAGCAAGCTCGAAAAAAATCGGGCACAAATACGCCAATGGGCGCATTTGATTATGTGCCCGGCATTAAGCCGAGCCTTTTTTTAGTCATTCACTAGTTCAGATAGTTCTGCCCATCTTTCAAGTAAGTGGTCTAGTACTTCTGATTCCTTCGCATGATCATCCATTGCCTGCTGTGCCTTTTGATAATCACTTCCGGCTGCTTCAATTTCTTTAACAAGAGCTGCAACCTTCTCCTCTTGGGCTTCAATTTTCCCCTCAATTTCATCCCATTCAAGCTGATCCTTGTAGGAAAGCTTTTTTTTCTTTGGTTTTTGCGCCTCTTGTGCAGGTGTTTTTTCGATTTTTTCTTTTTGTACCGACTTCGCAGCCTCAACTGAATTTTTCTCGAGGTAATCTGTGTAATCTCCAAAATACGTTGAAATTTTGTGCCCCTCTTCAAAAATTAACAATTGGTCTGTTACTTTATCTAAGAAGTATCGGTCATGCGAAACAGTAATTACAACGCCTGGGAAGTCCTCTAAATAATCCTCTAATACTGTTAACGTATGGGTATCCAAATCATTCGTAGGCTCATCCAGTAACAACACATTCGGCTCACCCATGATAATCTTCAACAAATACAAACGTCTTCGTTCCCCACCAGAAAGCTTGCGAATCGGTGTACCATGGGTATGCATTGGGAATAAAAACCGCTCTAGCATTTGCGCTGCTGATATCATTTTACCGTCAAGGGTATGAATCATTTCCGCCGTTTCTTTAATATACTCAATCATTCGTTTGTTAAGGTCCATATCTATGCTTTCCTGAGTATAATAGCTGAGCTTAACTGTTTGTCCAATCTCGATTTCGCCCGTATCTACAGGAACTTGACCTGCAATGATATTTAATAATGTGGATTTCCCGCTTCCATTACGTCCAACAATTCCGATTCGGTCACCTGGTTTTACAAGTACATTTACATCCTCTAGAATCTTCGTTCCACCAAAACTCTTTGAAACATTTTTCAATTCTATTACTTTTTTACCTAGTCGGCTACCACCAACTGAAATATCAAGCGAATCCGTATTTACTGTCTTCTTTGCATTCTCAATTTCTTCAAAACGTTGAATACGTGCTTTTTGCTTTGTCGTTCTCGCCTTAGCACCACGACGAATCCAAGCAAGTTCACGTCGGTATAGGTTTTGTCGCTTAAGTTCAGATGCTTGCTCCTGTTCCATTCGAAGCGCTTTTGCCTCTAAGAAGCTACTATAGTTTCCGGTATAGGTGTAAAGCCGTCCTTCATCAAGCTCAATAATTCGGTTCGTAACACGATCTAAGAAATAACGATCATGCGTGACAACTAGTAGTGCTCCATTGTATTTTGCAAGGTAGTCTTCCAGCCACTTAATCGTATCGTAGTCTAAATGGTTAGTAGGCTCATCCAAAATCAGTAGGTCCGGAACTTCAATTAAGCTTTGGGCCAATGCCACGCGCTTCTTCTGTCCACCTGATAGTTCCATCACGTCCTGAGAAAAGTCATTAATTCCGAGCTTTGATAACACAGCTTTTGCGTTTGAGTTTGCCTCCCACGCATTTGCAGCATCCATTTTTTGTTGCAGGTCATATAATTTCTCCTGATTCACTGTGTTCATCGAATCTTTTTCAATCTGAATCATCGCTTCTTCATATTCCTTTAATAACCGGAGGAGTGGTGTACTTCCTTGGAATACTTGGTCAAGAACCGTATTCCCTTCAGTAAATTCAGGTTGTTGCGGTAAATAGCTAATTGTATATCCCTTTGAATGAGTAATCTCACCGCGGTCCGCTTCTTCTACACCAGCAATGATTTTTAATAACGTCGATTTTCCAGTTCCATTCACACCGATTATACCGATTCGCTCATTATCTGTAATGCTGAATGAGATATCCTCAAACAATGTTTTTTCGGCATAGCTTTTTGCTAAATCTTCAACCGTTAAAAGCCTCATAACTGTCCATTCCATTCTTTATATAATTGATCAAGGAACGCTGTCATGAAATCATGACGTTCCTGGGCTGCTTTTTTTGCTGCATTTGTATTAAGTGTGTCTTTTAATTTTAATAATTTTTCATAAAAGTGATTGACTGCCGTTGATTTACCATTTCGGTACTCATGCTTTGTCATGCTTTCACGAAAAGGAAGTTCTGGGTCATAGATTAAATCACCGTGTGCCCCCGCATAAGCAAAGGTTCTTGCAATACCGATTGCACCAATCGCATCTAACCGGTCAGCATCTTGAACGACCTGTCCTTCAATTGTTTTCATAGGTGGTCGACTGCCGCCCTTAAAGGACATTGTTGAGATGATTTCAATGACTTCCTCTTGTTCAGATTCCGTTATTTGTAAAGATGAAAGCCAGCTCCGTACTTTCATAAGGCCTTCCTCTTCTGATTTATTTAATTTCTCGTCTGCCACGTCATGCAACAATGCGGCCATTTCTACGACAAATAAATTGGCATTTTCTTTTTCACCAATTTGCAACGCTGCTTTTCTAACGCGTTCTATATGCCACCAGTCATGACCACTGCTATCATGTTGCAAAATATTTTTCACAAAAGTAGTTGTTGCTTCAATTATTTTTTGCTGCTCCATCGTATCCTCCACTACCATCAATATCGTAACCATTGTATCATATTCTAGCTCCAACTAAACTGTCGCGCACTACAAAACACATGCATAAACTAAAAAAACCAGAGTAAACTCTGGCAAAGTGAAAGGTGGTAAAAATATATGTATCATCCAAAAGGGTTAAATCGGGAAATTGGAACTGCATGGTATGGACGTCATGTTGTATTGATTACGTGTAATCCCACTACAAATCAATTTTTACAACTCCATAAGAGCCTTCATGCTCCCACTGAACCGCCACATCCAAATTGTGCGGAAACAATCTCCCAATTTTTAAGTATTGGGTACAATATCGCAGCTATTGCCCCCCTATCTCATAACAAAGTACAATACATCCTACTTAAATAGATTATTTATTCATCCAACTAACCCCAATTGTATTTTCACCAGCATGTACCCCAATCGCAACACCAAGAGGGTACGCATTAATCGTAATATGGTCTGGTGCAAATTCTCGAATAAGTTGCTCCCATTCCTTCGTCTTAGAATCGTCCAAGCCATATAAAATATAGACCTCTTCCACATGATTTTTCGCGATGGCATCCTTCAGATAACCTAGTATTTTACTTGTTGCTTTATTTTCAGAGCGTACTTTTTCTTTTACTGAAAGCGCACCATCGTTTATTTGGATGACTGGCTTTATTTGAAGCATGCTCCCAAGGAAATATTGGGCCGTGTTCATTCGTCCACTTCGGTGCAATTGCTCTAAACTGCCGATAATAACGTAGGTTTCAAATCTCTCAGCTAAATCTACGATATGTTTTTCAACGTCTGCTACTGCCCCACCATCCTGTATAAGCTTCATCCCTTCCTTCATTAATTTTGTCATCGGATAGGTAAGGATTTTTGAATCAATGACTGTTACTGGAATATCCACTAATTCTGCAGCTTGTCTTGCTGACGAAACGGTTCCACTTAATTTTTCCGAGATATGCAACGAGATAATCTCATCATATTTTTCTTCGAGACTATTATATAATTCTACAAAGCTTCCAATGGAAGGCTGTGATGTTTTTGGGATGGTCTTTGCCGTTTTCAATCGTTCAAAAAATTGTGCTGGTGTAATTGTAACTCCATCAAGATATTCTTCCTCATCAAAAAAGACTGTCATTGGAATCACATAAATATCCTCATGGTTCAAAAGTTCCTCATCTAAAAATCCTGTACTATCTGTAACCCATGCAATTTTCCCCATAAAATCGCCCCCTTAACAAATAACCATTATCACTATATTACTATATATGCTCTTACTATATCATAATAAACATTAAATTATCAGAAAATTTAATCCTTTAGTCGTAAAAAAAAGAGGCGAGATTGCCCCTAAGTTATAGCAGTATGTAGTTGATGAATCGTCTCAATGATATAATCAATCATTTCAAGTAAATCATCAATATGGTCTTCTTGTATTAATCGATGAAAAGTAATTTTACTATTATTCATATATTGATTTCTCGTACCATATTGAAAAGAAATTTCCTGTTGGATTTCCCTTTCGTCACCCCAGATGGTGGTTAATACTCGTTCAATACTAGGGCATACATCCAGAGATTCGAGTTTAAAGTTAAACCCTATTTCCAGATGACACCCTGGTTTATTCTCATCAAGGCTTCGTAGTTCAGTAACAAGATTATCAAGGTCAACTTTCAAGTTAATATAGGCTTGAATTTCATCAATAGCTTTATCCCTAAAGGTAATGCGATATTGCCTACCCATTTTCGCCATTTCCACTTGATCCTGACGATCTGTAATCAAGAGCTGTCCTTCTAGATCTAAATCATAAAGAGCTCCCTCAATTACAACCTTTAAGTTATCAAATACGGTTGGATCAAACATAAAATATACCTTCCTTTTTGGTAAAAAGGGGGAGATCCCCCTATCACTGTCTAAAATAATCCTACAGCTTTTCCGTCTTCAGTCACATCCATATTTAGTGCCGATGGCTTCTTCGGTAGCCCGGGCATCGTCATGACATCACCCGTTAGAGCTACGATGAATCCAGCGCCTATAGATGGACGGAACTCACGTATTGTAATTGTAAAATCCGTTGGTCTTCCGAGCAATGTTGGATCATCTGAAAGTGAGTATTGAGTTTTCGCCATACAAACTGGAAGATTGCTCCACCCGAATTTTTCAAAATCAATCATTTGTTTTTTCGCTTTACTCGAGAACTCAACATCTTTTGCACCATAAACAGTTTTAGCAATTGCCCTTACTTTCTCGTCAATAGTGGCTGATAATTCGTAAATAGGTGCATAGTGATTCTCACTATTTTCAATCGTCTCGAGTACCTTCTTAGCAAGCTCCACTCCACCTTCGCCGCCTTTTTCCCATACTTCTGTAAGAGCAACAGGATAAGAATGTTCCGCACACCAAGATTCAATTTTTTCAACTTCTTTTTCTGTATCTGTAACAAATCGGTTAATCGCCACTACAAATGGCAGTCCGAATGCTTGAATGGTTTCAATATGTTTTTGAAGGTTCTCTAAACCTTTCGCTAAAGCTTCCACATTCTCTTCAGTTAAATTTTCCTTTTTAACGCCACCATGCATTTTTAAAGCTCGGTTAGTTGCAACAATGACAACTGCTTCTGGCTTAATATCTGCATATCTTGCTTTAATGTCGAGGAATTTCTCAGCTCCAAGATCAGCACCAAAACCACCCTCTGTTAACACATAATCAGCTAATTTTGCTGCCATTTTTGTGGCAATTACACTATTACAGCCATGAGCTATATTAGCAAATGGTCCACCGTGAATAAGAGCTGGTGTGTGTTCAAGTGTTTGAACTAAGTTCGGTTTAAGAGCATCCTTTAATAAAAGGGTAAGCGCGCCCTCTGCTCCTAGGTCTGCTGCTGTGACCGGTTGTTTATGTATATTATAAGCTACTACTATTTTTGATAGTCTTCGCTTCAAGTCCTGTATGTCGGTCGCAAGACAGAAAATCGCCATAATTTCTGATGCAACGGTAATATCAAAACCGTCCTCACGAGGTACGCCTTGAGTCGGTCCTCCCAACCCAACGACAACATTTCGTAGCGCACGGTCATTTAAATCAACAACCCGCTTCCATGTGACACGTCTGACATCAATTTGAAGTTCATTTCCTTGATGGATATGGTTATCAAGTAATGCAGATAGTGTATTATTTGCTGTTGTTATCGCATGAAAATCTCCTGTAAAATGCAGGTTTATGTCCTCCATTGGGATCACCTGTGAATATCCGCCACCCGTTGCACCGCCTTTGATTCCCATAGTTGGTCCTAGGGATGGTTCTCTCATCGCAACCATTGCTCTTTTTCCAAGCTTAGCAAGTCCTTGTCCAAGTCCAACAGTGACTGTCGATTTCCCTTCCCCCGCCGGCGTAGGGTTAATGGACGTTACAAGGATGACTTTACCGTCCTTTTTTTGTTCTAGACGCTTCATCACGTCTAAGGAAATTTTCGCTTTGTAATGACCATAGGGTTCTAGTTCTTCTTCAAGTAAATCTAACTGTTCTGCAATCTCCTTGATCGGCTTTAACTCAGCCTCTTGAGCAATTTCAATATCAGACTTATACTTTGTTGATAAACCCATGCACAATACCCCCAAGACTATTTTAATGAACAAACTTCCTTTACCTCTTTATCTTACCTTATTTGACACATAGGTATAAAGTGAAACTTCTATTTATTCCCTTCCTTCACCACATAAAACAAGTAAAGATTTTTTATTTGATATTCCTGTGTGAATTGTTGTAAAATTTCAATTATAAGAAACTAGGAGATGATAGGATTGCCAATTAATATCCCTCATGATTTACCGGCAAAAGAAGTATTAGAATCTGAAAATATATTTGTAATGGATGAAGAGCGCGCGTATAGTCAGGACATTCGTCCACTTAATATAGTAATCTTAAACATTATGCCAGAAAAAGAACGAACTGAAACTCAGCTCCTTAGACTACTTGGAAACTCCCCATTGCAGCTGAATATTACACTACTATTCCCAGAAACGCATGTCGCAAAAAACACGGGAAAGAATCATCTTGATAAATTTTACACTTCCTTTTCTGCCATTAAGCACAGAAGGTTTGATGGAATGATCATTACAGGTGCACCGATTGAGCATCTTTCATTTGAGGATGTAAACTATTGGGAAGAACTAAAAGAAATTATGGATTGGACGAAAACCAACGTAACCTCGACCTTACATATTTGCTGGGGTGCACAAGCCGGACTTTATTATCATTATGGGGTTAAAAAATACCCTCTACCTGAAAAATGTACGGGTGTGTTTCACCACCATTTAGTCAATAAGGATGTGAATTTGGTTCGCGGCTTTGATGATTTGTATTTTGTACCTCATTCCCGGTTTACTGAGGTAAAACTTGAGGAAATTAAAAATACTGAAGAATTAACACTTTTATCTTTTTCAGATGATGCAGGTGTGTGCCTAGTAGCTTCAAACGACGGAAAGCAAATTTTTCTTACTGGCCATCCTGAATATGATGTTAATACGTTAAAAGAGGAATATGAACGTGACCTCGCTAAAGGAAAGGTCATTATTCCTGTTAATTATTTTCCAAACAATGACCCAGCCAATCCACCGGTTCACAGCTGGAGATCACACTCTTATCTATTGTTTGCAAATTGGCTTAATTATTATGTTTATCAAGAAACTCCATATGACTGGGAATGATAGAAGGTATCTCGGGTTCGAGATACCTTTTTTTCTTACGCCTTTTTTAAAATAAACACCCACATAAACGATAATGCTTGTTTTAGTTCCTTGGGTAATCCCTTCGTTGCTTCTACTTTCACAGCATCCTTATAAACAGGATGACCATCAACTACTCGCCAGCCATTTTCCGATACCAATTGCTCAAATTCCCAGGGCATCATCGTATTTTGGATGACGGTCTCCCCATACAAGCGTCGATATGCATGTTGCCTTGGTCCTGCCGTAGGACCTAATAACCCAACACAAAAGATACCTCCTGGTTTCGTCACACGCCTAATTTCATTGACTGCTTGGAGCGGTATCTCAGTCCACTCAATTGAGTTAATCGCCATGATACCTGAAAACGTTTCATCCTCAAAAGGAAGACCTGTCAAATCGCCTTGTGTAAATGAAAGGTTTTCTGATTGACTCCTTTTATTGGCTTTTTCAATCATTTCAGCTGAAATGTCGACCCCAACTACTTGAAACCCACGCTCAGAAAGTATAAATGAGCCATAACCGTCACCACAGCCTGCATCCAAAATATGAGCTTTATCCTCTAAGTGCTTTGAAAAAAACGGAATGATGGTGGATCGGCTTCCGGAATTCCACATTGCTTGGCTTTGCATACTCCAAAAGTCAGCACGACCATCCCATTGCTTCTCAGCTTCTTTATGCCAACTGAAATCGGACATCCTAATCACCTCTCTATCTTATAGATGTTCTTTTAGATTATATTCGCGTAATAGTCCTTCTAATTTAATTGCTTTGCCAATATCACCTTTCATTTTTAATTTCCCTGTCATAAAAGCAGCTGTTCCACCTAGCTTTCCAACTAAAAACTGCCTAAAGTTTGCAAGTGAAAGAATTAATATACAATTTGCTCCTTCAGAAACCTCTAATACCTTTGCCTGACCATCCGCAAGCTGAAGTTGATAATTTGCTTCTTCATCTCCTGTAATGTTGAATTGATAGATGACATTAAAGCCTTCAATTGGTCCTGGGTTCTGGTTAATCACTTCTTCAATTCTTTGCATCATTTCAGATAACGTGTAATTCTCGATACCATTTGTCATGTTAGCATCCTCCCAATTATTAAATGTATTTGCAAAACAATGAGTACGAAATCGTATTCTTCATACAGAAAAAGATTATTCCTGCATTCCAAGATTCACAAAGGCAGAAATAACGATTCGGTTTAATAATCTAGAGATTCCCTCAAAATCAAATGTCTCGTCTTCATTGTTAAAAAAATTTTGCATAATAACTTCATTAATTGCACCAACCATTGCTTGAGCCACGATTCGCATTTCCGTCTTTGAAACAGTTTTGGGTAACTCTGTCTGAACTGTTTGCAGAATAATAGATGCAAACACTTGGTGAGACCTTTGGCGTACCAATTCAACATTACGCGACACCCCAACTGATTCAACCAATAATATTTGAGCAACATTTTTATTTTCAAAACAAATTTGGATATACCGATTGATCCCAGCAAACGCTTTATATGACATGCTTTCTTCTAGTGAGATTGCTAGTTTAACTTCCTCAGACATTTCGTTGCCGAGCTGTTCAAACAAGGCAACCATGATATCTTCCTTGCTTTTAAAATGCTGATAGAAGGTTGTCTTTGAAACTCTCGCCATTTCGACAATTTCAAGCACAGATGTCTTTTGATACCCCAGTTCTGTAAACAACTTAAGTCCAGCAAATAAAAGTTTTTCTCTTGCCTCTATCGGCATCTCTGTTACAAATAACAAGTCAATCCATCCATTCTCTTAGTACGTGTACGTATCAGTAATCTTTTTCTATTATACAACCTGGTTTTATTTGGTTCAATGTAGTTTTTCGAAAATTTTAAAATGAGAGAAAAGACTTTTCGTCTTTTCTCTTACATTTTAATTATTATTTAGTACTTTTGCCGGAAACTCAAATTCTATTTTCCCTGTTTGGTCATTCCATTTAAGGTAAGCATCAAACATTTTACTGTCTTTTTTGAAGCCTTTTATTAAGTTTGTCTTATTTGCTGAAAGTAACTTTTGAACATTTGTTTTTGTAATTGTTTTTCCTAAGATCTTCCCTGAGATAGTGAATTGGCAGCCTTTTGTTTTATAGTTTGCACAACCATAAAATTTGCCTTTATTGATGACCTCTCCACCACATTTTTTACAGGTTCCTACGACTGTACCGATTTCTTTTTTATTATAAGAGCTTTTTTGAGAACTAACATTTTCAATATTGATACTTGAAATATCCCAAGTATCACTTTGTACCTTAGCATCATCCACAATTTTTTGGGAAAGCTTTTTCGTCTGAATCATAAATGAGGCTGGTGAAGCTTTGCCTTGTCCTATTTCATGAAGACGCTGTTCCCATTTCGCTGTCATTTCAGGAGATGCAAGAATTTTTTCACCAATCACATCGATTAATAGAATTCCTTTTTCTGTTGCAAATACTTGGTTTTTCTCGACGTTTATATAGTTCCGTTGTTTTAACATTGTGATAATACCTGCGCGTGTTGCTTCGGTGCCAAGTCCTTCCGTTTTGGCAAGTATTTTCTCTAGCTCATCATTGTCAATATGCTTACCTGCCGTCTTCATTAAGGTAATCAACTGTCCTTCAGTGTAGCGTTTCGGTGGCTGTGTTTTTCCCTCTTTTGTGTAACTGTTTTCGACAACTCCAGCTTCCCCCTTTTCAAGGGCAGGCAGGATTACATCCTCATCCTTTGAATTCTCCTCGAAGAGCACTTTTCTCCACCCTTCCTGAAGCTTTACCTTGCCCTTTGTTACAAATTCAGCGCGCTTATCTACTAATGTTTTTACGGTTGTATAGTTAAAAATAGCAGGCTTGTAGTGCGCGGCAATCAAGCGTTTTACGATTAGATCATAAATCTTCTTCTCATCACCAGATAGCTTTGCAGGATGTGGAACCTGCTCAGTTGGAATAATTGCATAGTGATCAGTCACTTTTTTCTCATTGACGTAACGAGAATTATTCATGATCGACACATTAGGCGTTGGAAAATAAGCCTTATAGTCTTCCAGTTTTTCAAGCTTTGAAAAAACTTCTGGGATTGTCTGTGCTTCCCCTTTTGTTATATAGCTTGAATCTGAACGGGGATAGGAAATAATCCCCTTCGTATATAGGCTTTGTGCGACATCCAATGTCTTTTTTGGTGAGAATTTAAATGCTTTGTTTGCCGTTGCTTGTAGACTCGACAAATTAAATAGTAAAGGTGGCTGATATTCTTTCTTCTCCGTTTCCACTTCAGCAATTTCCGCAGGCTTATCTTGACAAAATGCCGCGATCCTTTCCGCCATGTCTTGTGAAGAAAGCCGTGATTCATTATCCTTCATCCATTTCCCTTCATACTGTTTACCATTTATTTGGAAGTTGGCAAAAACCTCCCAAAATGGCTCAGATTTGAAATTCGCAATTTCTTTTTCACGTTTTACAATCAAGGCCAAAGTAGGCGTTTGAACTCTTCCTGCTGAAAATACATCAGATACTCCTTTTTGCTTAAGTAGTAATGTGTAGACTCTAGACGCATTCATCCCAACGATCCAATCGGCACAAGCCCGTGCCTTCGCTTCAAAGTATAGGTTTCTAGTATCCTCCTCCATTAATAGATTTTGAAATCCATCCTTGACTGCTTTTTCCGTTAAAGATGAAATCCATAATCGTTTTAACGGTTTACTGACCTTGGCCATTTCAATAATATTACGAATGATTAGTTCTCCCTCACGACCAGCATCACCTGCATGAATGATTTCTGTTACCTCTGGTTTACGAAGGAGATTTTTTATAATGGTAAACTGTTTCCATTTTGATTTCATGACCCGATATGAGAAATGATCGGGAATGAGAGGGAGTGTTTCGATTCGCCACTTTTTCCAGGCAGGATTATATTCTTCGGGGGGAAGCAACTCACAAATATGGCCGACTGCCCATGTAAAGTAAGCACCCTTCGGAAATAATGGATTGGGCGAAACCTCGATAAACCCTTGAGATTTCTTACTCCTAAATGGAGCCGCAAGCTTCATCGCTTGGTCTGGTTTTTCCGCGATAATAACCTTCATCTTATTCCTCTTTTCAATTACACTACTAAGATTATTCTATCAAAACTTTATGATTCATAGAAATACAGATTTTGGTGGGAGAATGAGAGGACAGATAGGAGAGATAGGAGAGATAATAAAAGTTAAAAAACCATTCAAGATGGTTTTTTAACTTCATGTCTTTGGAGATACATATGGGATTGTTCGACAATATGATGGATAGAGATGACAGTTAAATCACCATGTTGCACCGTGCCAACGGCTAGACGCCCTTGATCATCCTCAACTATGAATGGCGTTTCATGATCTGCAGTCATTATACTCTCACATATGGAAACTATTTTTTTATACAAATAATCCTTACTAACCTTGGTGCTTCTTAAATTCGAGGTAAACCTAATGATGATTTCTTTCCCGTTGTAATTATGTCTATACATAATAGTAGCCTCCATCCAACAGTAATAGTAAAGCGCTTTCAACTTCATATTTTTTGAAAGATGAATCGATAATCGTATTGGACACCTCAAACTTCTCTTTTTATCATTATATCAAATATTGGAATTTCTTCAATAATTATTCGAATATATAAAAATATTTAACAATTTTCACATTTATCCTCTTCTTTGTCACAAATATTTTCCAATAATACGTAAAAAACCCTTTATTCCCTTGACTTAACACGATTTAGGTTGTATATTAAAATCATCATTTAGCTAGTAGTTTAGTATTTTTTTTACAATATTATTATTTTTAAAGATACATAATTAGGTAGCTAATTGATAAAAATTTTTACGATGCACGGTTGTGCCGAAGGTTTAGGAGGAAAAGCATAATGCAAAACGGTAAAGTAAAATGGTTTAACAATGAAAAAGGATTTGGCTTCATCGAAGTTGAAGGCGGAGACGATGTATTCGTACACTTCACAGCTATCCAAGGTGATGGCTACAAATCTTTAGAAGAAGGCCAAGAAGTTTCTTTCGAAGTTGTTGAAGGAAATCGTGGACCTCAAGCTGCAAACGTTGTAAAGCTATAATTCTTACATTTTAACTTAACAATGTGAAACCAAGGCTGATTTTTTTATCAGCCTTTTCTTTGAGCTCTTTCTACCCGAAAAGAGCCCTTTTTACATATATTAAGATAGCTTCTCTCCATACTCTTTCAGCTTTTGACCAACGGTGCAATTTTTAATACAAAAGTTTTGGGCATAGCGTTTGCCATGTTCTTTGCGAAAATATTCTTTTACAAAACAATCTTGGCAATAGGTGTCAAGTATTTCACCAACTTCCAAAATAAGTTCCTTGCGTTTCATGAAAAAAATCAGCTCCTATTTTCATCGGTATCACCCACTCGAACGAACAATGATCCATCCTCATCAAATTCACCTACTTTATGAGTATGATGAGTAGGCTTAATTACTTACCCTTTTATTTCAATTTTACTGGAAACATTTGTTCCTTCGAGCGCCTGAGTAGCAAGTCTATCTGCTTCTGCGTTCTGTTTCCTGCCAATCGGATCATAGATTGGATGAATCCCTAACTTTTTAATTCTCTCCTCTATCCTGTCCAGCCACCTATTCAGGTTCTCCTCAAAACACGGCCACTCCCCTGACAATTGTTTTAATACAACATGGGAATCCCCTTTAAATGTGACAGTTGCATGCTGTACACCTATTTCCTCTAGTGTATTTAAAAGCAACCAGAATGCTGCGTATTCTGCCTCGTTATTTGATTCCATTTCTTCAAATACTTCATTTACTCTTACCCGATAAGGCTTTTTATTTTGGGAATAGTATATAGCAACACCTAAGCCGGCCTTACCTGATTGTATATCAAACCCACCATCAAAATAAGCAATAATATCCTGAGGTTCAGTTTCGACTACTTTAATCAATTTAATGATTTCTTTTTTTGTCCATTTTGTATGACGCTCATCATAAAATACAAGGTCCTTTGTGCGTCCAGTTCGTTCAAAGTCATCTGCTAAGAGCAATGCCTCTTCCACAGATACTTCATCTGACATTAAGGTGATCACTTGGTTTTTTGGCGTTTTATAAGTCCATTCCAGCTTAAGTTTCATCATGCTCATCCTCTCTAGTGGAACGTATCTTCATTTTTCCTAATTTTTTACTCATTATACACTTTTTCCATTAGGTTATGTACTTCCACTTTTATTCATATCGTACTATAATTAATCTTTGACAATTAAATGAGGTCCTTTCGCGGTTCGTAAACTCCCGCGTTATCAAAACTACAGGAGGTAATAGTATGTATAACGAAATTCTTTGGTTCGTTTTTGCAATTGTCAATTTTATTTTAGTCTTAACGATTTACCGCATCTTCGGAAAATCCGGGTTATTTGTTTGGATTGGTTTTTCAACGGTTATAGCAAATCTTCAGGTAGTAAAAACGGTTGAGCTATTTGGATTAACCGCTACCCTCGGAAATATTATGTATGGAACAACCTTCTTAATCACTGATATTCTGAATGAAAAGTATGGAAAAGAGGAAGCGAAAAAAGGTGTTTGGCTTGGCTTTTTCACACTGCTTTCAATGATTATAATCATGCAGTTTGTTCTTGCGTTTAAACCTCATGAGGTGGACTTTGCTCAGGGCTCATTGGAAACAATTTTTGGACTTCTTCCACGGATTGCCTTAGGAAGCCTACTTGCGTTTTTGATTAGTCAGTATGCAGACGTGATTATTTATTCGAAAATTAAAGCACGCTTTCCTAAGGATAACCAGCTATGGTTACGGAATAATGGTAGCACAATGATAAGCCAGCTACTTGATACATTAATCTTTACCAGTGTTGCATTCTTAGGCGCATATCCGTTTGACGTATGGATTGAAATTTTCATAACGACATACTTTATTAAATGGTTGGTTGCATTAATCGATACACCATTTATTTATATGGCTAGAAGATTTCATAAAAATGCATAACCAACGGGATGGAAAAGGATGTCTGTGAACAGACATCCTTTTCTTATTATCTTCACAACTTTACATGATTAATGATAAAATAGGCATTATTTAGTATATTTTGGAGGCAATAGATGATCGAAGTGTATATAGATGGTGCAAGCGCTGGTGACCCTGGTCCTTCTGGTGCTGGGGTTTTTATTAAAGGAAATGGTGTCGTGGAAAAACATTCGATTCCTCTTGGGATTATGACGAACCACGAAGCTGAATACTATGCTCTTCTAAAAGGTCTTGAAATTTGCATCAAGAATGACTACAGAGTCGTATCGTTTCGAACGGATTCACAACTGGTTGACCGAGCGATAGCAAAGGAATACGTTAAAAATAAAAAATTCGCTCCTTTGCTTGAAAAAGCATTGCAGCTCTCCAATGAACTTGACCTCTTTTTTCTTAAATGGATCCCAAGCACACAAAATAAAGTGGCTGATGAATTAGCAAGACAAGCCATTCGAAAAAATGAAGCTTGAAGAAACCCTTGGACTAACTTGTCCAAGGGTTTTATGCCATTATATTTCGTTCTTCTACAAAACGATACGCTTGTTTTCGACTTTGTATTTGATTTTCCTTAAGCATCTCTAATAAAGATATGAAGAAGCTTCCATCAAATTCCTTTTGGGCCTTTAAAGTGATTTCAATTGCAACATTGACAATTTCGTCTGTTGCATTGGTATATTGCTGACCAAATGTAATGAAACCAACTGCGTCCTCTCCAAAATTAAAACCCTTTTGCGCCAAGAATTGTAAATATTCATTTACTTTATTTTCTAATTTAAACAATAGACCCCAACCCCAACAAAAAATTCTACCCTAATAATATCGCATTTTTTGTCGAAATACTACGATTTTTTTGTTAAAAAATGGGCTATTGTACCTGCAATCATTCCAAATATTGCTCCACCAAGCACTTCTTCTGGCTGATGGCCAAGTCTTTCTTTTAATTTCTGTTCCTTGTTATCATGGTAGTGATGGTCCTTTTGTCCTGCTAATCGCTCTATTTCTTCATCAAGCTCGTTCACCTTAATGGTGAGTTCCCCTGATTGGCGACGGATCCCTTGTGCATCATACATAACGATTAAACCGAATACGGTGGATAGTGCAAAATCTATCGTGGGAACGCCTCTTCTTAACGCAATAAAAGTAGCAAGTGAGGATACGCCAGCTGAGTGCGAGCTTGGCATCCCACCCGTTTCAAAGAAAGTGCCCCAATCCCATTTTCCTGTTTTGACTTTTTTGATTGGAATTTTTAAAAATTGAGCAAGCCCAATTGTAAGTAGCGCAGTATAGATTCCTTTGTTCACGATTCTCACCTCATGGTTAGTTTCATGTATCACCTCATTTTCTATTCAAGACATATTCCAAATTAGGATGGAAATAATACGAAATGGAGGTGACATATCATGGCACAAAAAGGAAACAACCGCGGAAAAGCACCAAAAGGCGTAAACCCACAAGGACATAATGAAGATACAGAATTTTCAATGGAACCAAAAAGTGAGCTTGAGAACAGAGCAAAGAAATCAAATACAAAAAGATAAGATTTTTATGAGATGCCCTGTGGTTGGTTGAATCGCGGGGCATCCAAAAAAAGAGCACTCAAATTGAGTACTCCATTAACTAATAAATTGATCCAAGCCTTTAAATTCAAGCTCTGAGAACTTTTCATGCACTTTTTCACGGTTAATTTGGATTAATGCATCATCAAGTGAGCAATTAATCGGAACTTCGCAATGAATTCTCGCCAATTTCCGTGATAAATGCAGCATGTCTAAATCTTCTTTGATTTTAGTCTTTTGTCCTTTTGTAAGAGTTTCTACATTTTCAAGAATACCTTCAATTGACCCGAACTGTTGGAGTAGTTTAAGTGCTGTTTTCTCACCGATCCCTCTAACACCTGGATAATTGTCACTTGTATCACCCATTAACGCTTTTAGGTCTACCATTTGCTGAGGAGTAATTCCTTTTTCTTCAAGAAAACTTTCACTCGTATACTCCGCGTAATTACCTATTCCTTTTTTCATAATTAGAACCGTAATACTTTCATCAAGCAATTGCAAAATATCTTGGTCACCAGTCAGAATGATCACATCAGAGTCTTGGCTATATAGTTTTGCAAGCGTACCTATACAGTCATCTGCCTCATATCCAGAAAGTCCAACATTCGGGATATCAAAGGATTCAACTACATCCTTAACTAAATCAAATTGTGGAATTAACTCTTCAGGTGGTGCGCCACGATTTGCTTTATAACCATCATACATTTCTGTACGAAATGTGGAGCTCCCCATATCCCAACAGCAAATGACATGTGAAGGCTTGTACTTATTGACGGCAGTCATCATATGTTTTATAAATCCGTGAATCCCATTTGTTGGAACCCCTTTACTATTTACCATAAAATATCCACTCATTGCTGTTGCATAAAAAGAGCGAAACAATAATGCCATCCCATCTATTAACATAATCTGATTTTTCATCAGCATATCCTCCCCTTTTAGCAAAATCTTCATAAATAGAATTATAACATATATCTACAGTGCATTTGTTTGTATCTTCCTTCCAAGCGCACAAAAAGGCCCTCTTACACAAGAGGGCTCACATTTATTTACTCTTCATTTTTTCTGCTTCAATTTCTGCATAGGAAGCAAAATGATAAGGGGTAGTCCTTTTTCCTTCTTGCTTTTTCTCCTTTTTCGAAACAGATTGTTTTTCTTTTTTCACATGCATGTCTCCTTTACGAGAGATTGTAGTTAGTATTAACCCAACATGCATGTATTATTTATTTGCGGAATGCGTACTCATTCACCATTTCAACTGTTACAAGCTTTCTCAAAGGAACAATTCCTTTTTTTGCTAGTTTGTTCATTTCGTTTGTCACTTTATTAATTTTATCAACGGTGAATTCTTTGTTTTGTTTGGCTAAAGAAACTGCCTCATCAATAAAAAGTTCCCTCTGTTGCTCAAGTCCCACGAATGTTTTTACAATTTCGTGCTGTGATTTTGAATGTTTTGTGATTGCTTCATGGACGTTTGTCATTATTTCTCCTCCGTTGTTTCAGTCTTCATTAGTTTAACAATATGGGGTTTAGGCGTCCAACAATTGAATTTGTAAGCTGGCTTTGTATCATAGCCTAAACGTGCACAACTGTAAATCATCTTGCCACCTTTTCGTTCTGCTACGAAATGAACACAAGTGGCACATGCATGATACTTTGATTTCGAGTAAGCCAAAATCAATTCACCCCATATGCTCCATATAGTATCCGCTTAGCTTTTCGTGTACCTGTTCTAGGTTGTCGATATCGATATCCTCAGATAGAATTTTGGTTACACCATCGAAATACTCATGGATTTCTTGCAATGCATCTTTTTGAAGTACTTGTAGCCCTTTATTAAATTCCTGTTTGTAGAAATTAACAAGGTATGCTTGGTTTTCTTCAAGGTATGAGCTAACTGGAGCATCTAGCAATACTTCTATTTCATCCTGCATTTGTTTTTTCTCATTTTTCTCGAAAAATGATTTAGGATTTTTGAACAGAGCTAGTGCCTTTTTGTAACGTGTGTGCTCTTCCTGCTCAAGCCCATTCTTAAATTCAATCGCTTCAAAATCTAGTTCAAAGGACTCTGATATACTCATATTTGAATTGATCGACTTAATTTGCTCATTAAAAGTTCCGATTTGTCCATGTAGTCGCTTTGAAATAAATGTTTCGATCCGCAATGAAGTGGCGCGCAATTCCTGGGCTAAATCAAAGCCGACTGACTCTAAAAATTCAGCTAAACATGATTGTAACGCTTTTTTCAAATCTCGGCCATCATCTCTCAGTGATGATGGGTTGAATGCTTCCTTAAACATATCTGATATACGTAGGAAAACCCTTTGCTTAATGTAGTAACTAAGCTCCTTGATTTCTTGCTCAACCACTCCAAACGCTTCCTGTTGATCAACAGTTTCAATAACAGACTTCATCTTCTCATGCTGGTCTTTAGCATCTTGAAGTTTAGCACGCTTAATATCCTTATCTTCCTTTGCAGATTGAATATACGAGTCAATGATTGACGCAGCACGCTGAATATCAACGTATCCTTCATTAACTGCTACTTCTGTCAACTCATCAATAACAAATGAATGAAAATCAGCTTCAAAACATTCTATACCAGAAGTTGCAAGGATTCCACGATCTTTCTGACTGTCTTCGTTAAGCTTCTCAAGTAAGGCAGCACGACTTGATACGGGATAGAGTCGTGGAAAACGAATTCCATAGCTTATAAGCTGTGACTCGACATAATCTTTTACATCTGATAACTCTTCAGTTGAGTTTGCCAAATCTGCCGCATTAATGATGAAGAACATCTTATCCATACTGAAGGTGTCTTTAACACGGCCAAGTTGAATTAAAAACTCACGGTCTGCTTTTGAGAAAGCATGATTATAATACGTTACAAATAGAATGGCATCGGCATTTTTAATATATTCAAAGGCAACCCCTGTATGGCGAGCATTGATTGAATCTGCTCCTGGCGTATCTACCAATGTAATCCCTTGCTTTGTTAATGGACAATCATAATAAAGCTCAATCCATTCTACAAAACATGCCTTTTCTTCCTTCGCGACATACTCATTAAAACCATCCATATCAGTTGTTAAAACGTGATCTAAATCTGAAGCGATGCTCTCAAACCCTGCCAACACTGCTTTTAAGAATGAAAAATGAGGCTTTTCTTTCGCTTCGATTTTTTCGATATTGCTAATTTTCGATTTTATGATTTCTATACTGGCATCAAGACTTCCCGCTTTTTCGCCAAATATGTGTAATGAATGGTTGATATCGTCTACTAATTGATTGGTTGATTTTATTTTTACCAGTACTGTTCCATGTTGATGTTCATCCGTTGGAAATGTAATTTTATTTATTGTTGCTGTTGTTGGATTTGGTGAAACTGGTAGTGCATGTTTCCCCATTAATGCATTAGCAAAGGAAGATTTCCCTGCACTAAACGCTCCAAATAATGCAACCGTAAAATGTTTATGTTTTAAGCGATAAGCTTTTTCCTGTATATCTTTAGAAAGCGTAGAAAGACCTGTAATCGGCTTAATTAATTCATGCGCTTTTTCTAATCGATCGATCGCTTGCTCAGATGATCCTTTGTTTTCTTTTTGCTGTTGTGTTGGTTTTTCATCAGATTTTTGAGTGGATATCTTTTGATTCTTCAAATCCTGCAGTATTTCTTCAGTGGAAGATATTTCAACATTTTCAGCAAATCTTGATAGTAGGTCTTCAGAAGATTCCACACGATTTATTTCAGAATTTCCATTCATGATGTCGTCAAGCTTCGAACGAATTTCAGTTCGTTTCAATTCAAATTTCTTCAAACTGGCAAACGCTTCTTGATAAACCTCATATTTGTCTAATTCCGCTTTTATCCCTTGCTCTTCTTTTACAGTACTTGACTTAACCTGCTCAAGAATGTCATTTAATAACGCTACTGCTTTTTGTTTATATTTTCTCTTAATATAATTTCCTACATCATCTGTATAAGTTAAAATGTATTCCCCAGTAACACCCGCACCAGGCTTAACTAAATCTTGTAACTCATTAGCACTCAATTCCGTTGCAAGCTCGTTTCCAGTCGGTTGTTTCGACAGACGTAAGTTCCCTGCAAATTTCCCGACAAAGTCCTTTAAATGCCATTCCAATTGAGTGGACATTCTTTCTTTCACATCTGCTAGGAAAGCTTGCTTTCGATCTTCACGTTCTTTTTCTGTTTTATTTTTGGAGAATAACAATCCAACCTTAAAATCAGGCTGCATACATTCAACAAAATTTTTCGCTAAATCACGTGTTTGGAACGGCATCAGAATTGCATTTGATAAAATCGTGTCAATTTCATCCATAAATTCTACTTCGATTTTTTCCCTGTTTTTTGCAAAGCTAGTTAATTGATTGTTCAATTTTTCAATTTGAGTGGGAATTGTCTCCCGCTCCGCTTCTGATAATGACCTGAGCTTTTCTTTTGTATCTTCGAGCTCTACAGCATTTTTATCGTCTAAAAATGCAATATGCTCTAAAATAATTTGTTTTGCAGAATGGAATACACCTTCTAATAAAAGCTGTTCCTTGTTCGCAATTTTATCATGGAGCAGCTGCTGAACCTGCTTAAACTGATTATGCTCGTGATCGGGTTCCTTTAATGTCGTGAAAAAAATATCTGAATAAGCTACATTCCAATTCTGAAACGCTTCTTCGACACCTTGTTTAAAGGAAGCAAAACTTAGCTCTGATTCTTTATGTTTATCAACTTGGTTTACGATTAAATAAACCGTCTTGTTTCGATCCGTAAGTTCCTTTGTAAATTGGAAATTCAGCTCTGAAAGGACATGGTTGTAGTCCATCACATAAAACAGCAAATCTGCTAAATGGAGAGCAGATTCAGTTGATACACGATGGGCGTCATCAGTAGAATCAATCCCTGGCGTATCCATCACAATTACTTGCTCAGGGAGTTTCATATGATCATGACTAATTTCAATGGACTCAATTGCTTCCCCGTCTTTAGCATATGATTTGATTACATCATAATCATAGGGTGCTGGGTATTCAATGATTTTTCCGTCACGGTAATAGACACGTGCGTATTCTCGTCCTGACTTTACTTTTACTAAATTTGCACTTGTTGGAATCGGGCTTGATGGTAGAAGACTCTCCCCTATGAGTTCATTAATCATGCTCGACTTTCCAGCTGAAAAGTGTCCAGAAAAACCAATCATATATTCAGAGTTATATAGCTTTTTTAGCAACTGAATAGTTTTGGAACTGCTTTCTTTATCATTGTTTTTTTCAAAAATGTCATACAGATAAGAAAGTCTTTTTTCTAAATCTCCCTTTGTGATGTGTTTAATTTGATCTGTTTGTATCATGTCTAATCCCCTTATTGTACATTGCATAAAAATTCAATATATATGTATTTTACTCTACACCTATGCTTTTGACAAAGCAGAATATTAGGAATCCATTTTTTCATAAAAAAAACCAGGTATTTACCTGGTTACATGGATGGCATTATGATGTTTTTTCTGGTTTTGTTTTGAGTTTAGAACGTTATGTAGGACGTGATACATGATAAAGCTGTATATTCCAATTGTTAGAGTTATAAATAAAGTTAGCAATCTAATCACCAGCTTTCAAATGATAGTGATAATTATTTTCATCTATAAATAGTGTATCAGCAGTTTTCGCCCTTTTCAATCTTTTTTTAACGTTTTCATTCTATTTGGAATGAATCGATTGCGGACCAAGCCGACATTCTGATATTCAACATGAACTGCTAAAGCTCGTTCTTCGATTGGAATCCGAACAGCCATTACCATCAGGTTCAATAATGTGAAAATAATAGCCGTTATATACGCCTGGAATAACACCGGGATTAGGATTAACTCTAACGCTACAACAAGGTAATTAGGGTGCTTTAGATATTTATATGGACCTTTTGCCTGCACTTGTTTTGTCGGGAGGATCATAATTTTCGTATTCCAAAACATCCCCAATGATTGAAGTGCCCACAATCTCCCTAACTGTGTTAACGCAAATAAGAAAAAAAGAACAGGATAAAATATTGATAACTCTTTGCTAAAATAGACAACTTCAACCATGAGCGACACAAAAAACAGGATATGCATGAGTACAATGTATTTGTAATGCCCATGCCCTACCTCGTAGCCACCTTGAGTCAGAATCCACTTTTCATTTCTTTTTGCAATTCGCATTTCAATTAATCTTTGGGCGATTACCAACGTAATAAATATCCAAAATATCATCCTATTTCCTCCATTGTAAAAGGACTAACTCTGAACTAAACCCAGGTCCTAAGGCTGTAACAAGTCCATAGTCGCCCTCATTACTTAGCTGCTTTTCCATAAATTCCTTCAGTACATAAAGCACCGTTACAGATGACATATTCCCCTGCTTTCGTAAAACGTCTCTAGCGATTTCTGTCATCGAGCGTGGTATTTCAAGCGCTACCTCATATGCGTCCAATACCTTTTTTCCACCTGGATGTGCGATAAAATGCTTTATTTTGTTCATATCCAGCTGATTTGCATGTAAATATTCATCTACATTTCCTTTTAACCACGATTTCACGATACTTGGGATATCCTTTGAAAAGATGACGTGGAGACCTGTATTTCTTATATCCCAGCCCATGACATCCTCTGAATCTGCCATTAAGGTCGATTGCGCTGAAATAAATTCGGGTAAAACATCCGATACTGACCATTCCTGATACTCTACTTCATCTCCCACAATACACGCACAGGCTGTTCCATCCGCAAATAACGAAGTGCCTATTAAATTGCTTTTAGTAAAATCATTTTTTTGAAATGTTAAGCTACAAAGCTCAACTGCAACTACAAGCACCTTTGCATCAGGGTATGCTTTACAGTAATCAAATGCCCTCGCCAATCCAGATGCCCCTCCCGCACAACCAAGTCCCCAGATTGGTATCCGCTTTGTATGTGTTCCGAAATCCATTTGATTCATGATCCTTGCTTCAATACTTGGCGTAGAAATTCCAGAACTCGATATAAAAATGATGGCATCAATTTCTTTCGGCGTGATCTTTTTTTTAAGCAGGTTGGTATTATGTAAGCAGTTCTGAATGGATTTCACTCCAAATGAAATTGCTTTTTCAATATATGTATTATTTTTTTCTTCAAAGCTATGGTCTTTGCTATACCACTCTAATGATTCGCTGAAATAGCGTTCCTCGATTTCACTATTAGCGAATACTCGGATGAGACGGTCAATGTCTGGAAAATGTTCTTGGAATAAGTCCTTGATAAATTCAGTTGTTTTGGATTGATTAATCTTATGTGGTGGATTACAAATACCAACTGAAATGATTTTAGGCATGGGAGCCCCCCTCACTTTAAAGGCAATCTCTTAAGGTTACTTTTTCCAGTTTTAAAATTAGTATGCAAACAATTAAAAAAGGGCACAAAAAAAAGCCTTCCCAACACGGGAAAGCTCACGTTTCAAAGGAGTTGTTTTGTTGTTGTGCATTTATAGTATAACTCAAACTTTTCAAACATTCACTAGTTAAATTTTGGATTCATAGGAGAGAAAATTCTTTTCTTTCTATAGTAATGTCTTTACGATTTCTTCTCGCTTTTTGTCGATTGCATTAAAGTCCATAGCAGCCTTATAGTAATCTTCAAGTTTGTCATGAAGTCTTTTTGCTTCGCTTAAATAGTTCGTACCAATCGCCATTTTATTCTTGTATTCTAGGTTAAGCTCTTCAATTTCTTTTTTAAACGTGTTTTCAATTTTGGCGTCCATGCATAAAGCAAACATATCTACGATTTCATCACCCTCACGGAATGGGTCGACAACATGTGGTGCCGTTCCATCTACAATCGAGACACCCAACTTTGGAATGATGATCATATCTATGCTTTTCGGGTCAAAGGCACAATGGAAATATTCAACTGATAATCCCTGTTGTTCAGCATGCTTGGCGACCTTCTTCATCAACGTCGACTTTCCACTCCCTGGTCTACCCTTTATAATATAGCGCTTCTCATAATCTTCTGTAAGATTATCAATGAAATTAACTGCACCCTTCGGTGTAGCCGCTCCAAAGAAACGCCTTCTTTTTGTTGGATGTTCCTCGGCTGTAAATGGTTTATTAAATATTGCATCGATCAAGTTTTGAAGGACAGCATCTGCCTTTTTAAAGCTCATGGATGAAACATAAATATCCTCGCGCTTTAGATGTACCTTCTTAGCTTCCGCAAAGGTTTTATAAGCATCTTCAAAGTTCTTTGAAATATCATCTGTTAGTTCGATGATTTCATCCTTAAATTGAGCTAAGTATTGATCATTGCGGTATTGACCGAGATCAATCACCTTTTCAATGACTCCAGGGTATTTAGGCTCGATCACATGTGGTGCTGTTCCGTCTACAAATCCTAATTTTCGTTCAGGAATAATGATTCCATCTATAGAGTGATTATCTGAAGAACAGTGTAAGTATTCGAGATCGAAGCCTTTCTCCATAAACACAAGACCGATTTTCCTCATGAAGGTGGACTTCCCTGTTCCAGGTCCCCCTTTTAAAATATAGAGAGTTTCTAGCCCTTTTAATGCCTCATCATAAAACGAGTAAAAACCTACACTTGAATTTGTACCTGCATAATAATTTTTTACTTTTGCCATATAAACTACATACCTCCTTGTAGACATTCGCCTACATTAGAGTATGGCAGGTATAGGTTGTGTGTGAATAAAAATAATATTGTTTTCGAACTGTAACATTTTATTTTTTCTATTTTAATAAACCTTTTACTTTCATATTCACAAAAAGATCACTATAAAAAATAGTGATTAAGAGGACTTTTGATCGTTCTTTTGTACATTAATATCAATTTGACTAATTGTACCATTCCCACATTTAAAACATCTTTCTTTATTATTTAACAAGAGCGTATGACATCTAGAACAATAATACCTAATCATTTACACACCACTCCCTTTTTTATTATCTTATGTTGAAGTTTGAATTGCTGTTATAACGTATGTCACAAATTAGTCAAATGTTTTCTTTTCCAAATGTGATAAAAATCACTGTTTTATTAAGTTTTCACTATTAATATAGTGATTAGATTAGGAATGAACAATTTGTGAAATAGTCAAAACCGACTAGTTTTTATCAAATTGTTTTGTATGATGATTATGTAAAAACCTTTGAATTTACGCTTGAAGGGGGTCGTGAGGAATGGCGAAGACACAGCTTACAAAAACAAACCAAAAGACAAAAATTGAAGATGAAAGAACTTCCTTAAAAGGAACATTAGCATCTGTATTTTTACTTGGACTTTTCTTAATTTTATCTTGGCTTGGTGTCTATTTCTTGTTCTTAGACAGATTGTAAAAGTACTCTCTACTTAAGAAAACAAGGGGAACTCATAAAAAATGGCTTATAATATTTTATGAGAAAACAAACAGAAAAAGAATGTGAAAATTTGAAAGGGGAAAAAGCCATGCATCTGCATAAATTTGAAAAAATATGGCTCACTTTTGGTATCGGAATACTTTTCGTATTTCTAGCAGTTGTTGGTGTTGGCGCATTTGCGATGGGTCATCAGCCAGCAAGTAGTATTAAAACAATAGATCCAGAAAAGGTTGCTGAAACAGCACCATTTGATAATCCTGGACTTGTTCATATTGAGGGTAACAAATATGAATTAAACCTTGTTGCAGAAGCCTTTGCGTATACACCAAGTACGATCCAAATTCCAAAGGACGCTGAGGTAACAATTAACGTAGCAACAAAAGACGTTGTTCACGGATTTTCGATTGCCGGTACGAACGTCAATATGATGGTTGAACCTGGATATGTTAGCACTTATACTCAAACATTTTCTAAAACAGGCGAATTTTTAGTATTATGTAATGAATATTGTGGAGCTGGACACCACTTAATGATGGCAAAAGTTGAGGTGACCGAATAATGACAAATTCAAATTTTAAAGTAGACAGAAACGATGGGAAATTAGCAATGGCACACTTTTATGTTGCCTTCGCTGCTTTACTTCTTGGAGGAACTGCAGGTTTACTCCAAACTCTAGTTCGTTCAGGGAAATTTACATTACCAGCTGGAATCGGTTACTATCAACTATTAACCGTTCACGGAGTATTATTGGGACTTGTACTTACTACATTTTTTATCATAGGATTTTTATTTGCAAGTTTAAGTAAAACAGCAGGAACCCTTTCACCGAAAATTCGTTTAACGGGTTGGATTGGTTTCTGGACAATGACAATTGGAACTGCTTCTACAGCAACTACAATTCTTTTAGGTGAAGCATCTGTTCTATACACGTTTTACGCACCTCTACAAGCACACCCGTTCTTTTATATTGGGTTAGCACTAGTTGTGGTTGGTAGCTGGATCAGTGGCTTTGCAATGTTCACTCATTTTGGCAAGTGGAAGAAAGCAAACCCTGGTCAAGTAACACCATTATTAAGTTTTATGGCTGTAATGACAATGATTTTATGGTTAGTTGCAACACTGGGTGTAGCTGCATCTGTTCTTATTCAATTTATTCCATGGTCTTTTGGTTGGGTTGAAACAATTGATGTTCTCATCAGTCGAACCTTATTCTGGTATTTTGGTCACCCACTTGTGTATTTCTGGTTATTACCTGCATACATGGCATGGTATGTTGTGATTCCAAAGGTAATCGGAGCAAAGATCTTCTCAGATGCCCTTGCAAGATTATCATTTATTTTGTTCTTGTTATTCTCAATTCCAGTAGGATTCCACCATCAGTTAACAGAACCAGGTATTGATCCAAACTGGAAATATTTACAAGTTGTTTTGACATTTATGGTTGTAATTCCATCTTTAATGACGGCATTCTCATTGTTTGCGTCTTTCGAGTCATACGGAAGATCAAAGGGAGCGACAGGCCTGTTCGGCTGGTTTAAAAAGCTTCCATGGGGAGATGCTCGTTTCTTCGCACCATTCATTGGTATGTTATTCTTTATTCCAGCAGGTGCGGGCGGAATTATCAATGCAAGTCACCAAATGAACCAAGTTATTCATAATACAATTTGGGTAACCGGACACTTTCACTTAACCGTAGCAACAACTGTTTTACTAACATTCTTTGGTATCGCCTACTGGTTAATCCCGCATTTAACTGGTCGGGTCATGACAAAAGCGATGAACAAACTTGCCATTATTCAAACAATCGTATGGACAATTGGTATGACGTTTATGTCAACTTCCATGCACTTTGCTGGCTTATTAGGAGCACCAAGACGTTCTGCTTTCTCCACATACGGAGATTCAGCACAAGCAATGGATTGGATACCTTATCAAATTGCTCAAGCGATTGGCGGCTCTATTCTATTTATTGGGATCATCTTAGTTCTAGTCATTTTTGTTAATCTTGCCTTCTTTGCTCCAAAAGGTGAAACAGAGTTCCCTGTAGGTGAAGTTTCTGAGGAAGCAGAAAAAACACCTATGATTCTAGAAAACTGGAAGCTTTGGGTCGGTGTACTAGCAGTATTAATCTTAATTGCTTATACAATTCCGTTTGTCGATATGATTCAAAACGCACCACCAGGGGCAAAACCATTTAAACATTTACTATAGAATCATAAAAGCTACGCAATGTCTGGATTGCGTAGCTTTCTTTTTTATAACTTATAAATAGCACTATATTTAGTTTCTAAATATTGGATTAAATAGTTAGCATTTAACCCCTCACCTGTTACATCTTTGATGATTTCTAAAGGCTTTTTCATTTTTCCATGCTTATGGATATGTTCAGTTAGCCATTCTTTTATTGGGAGTAAGTTCCCCTCTTCAAGCAACTCGTCAAAGTTAGGAATATCCTTTACCATTGCATTCTTGAATTGAGCCGCATACATATATCCAAGCGCGTAGGAAGGGAAATATCCAAAGCTACCGCCTGCCCAATGGACATCCTGTAGGACTCCTTTTGCATCATTTTCAGGACGAATACCTAGATACTCTTCATACTTAGCATTCCATATTTCAGGTAGGTCTTTTACTTCAATCTCATCATTAAACAAACCTTTTTCAATTTCATAACGCACCATGATATGCAATGGATATGTTAATTCATCTGCTTCGATTCGAATGAATGATGGCTTTGATTCATTTATTGCTCGATAATAGTCTTCTATTGATACCCCATCAAATTGACCACTTGCATATTCTTTTAATAGCTCAAAATTATTTTTCCAAAATGACAGGCTGCGCCCGAGTATATTTTCATAAAAAAGTGATTGTGATTCATGTATCCCCATTGAAGTTCCTTGTGCAAGGTTCGTTCCAACTAAATCTGCAGAAATGTTTTGCTCATAGAGAGCATGTCCACCTTCATGGATCGTTCCAAAAACCGCAGTTCTAAAGTCATTTTCAACATAATTTGTTGTAACACGTACGTCCCCTGGATTTAAGCCAGTAGCAAATGGGTGAACAGTTTCATCAAGACGTCCTGCTTCAAAGTCATACCCCATTTTTCTTAGAATCTCTAAACTTAATGCACGCTGTTTTTCCTTAGGAAATTCATTAAATAAAAATGAAGTTTCTGGTTTGTTTTGTGATTCTGTTACTGCTTTTACAAGTGGTACGATTTTATTACGTAATTGAGCAAACACTTGATCAACTACCTCAACCGTAACACCTGGCTCGTACATATCTAGTAATGTGTTATACTTGTTCCCTTCATAGCCCCAATAGTTTATAAATTTCTTCGTGAAATCGACAAGCTTTTCCAAATAGGGGCGGAACAATTCAAAATCAGATTTTTCTTTTGCATCCTCCCATACAGATTCAGCTTTTGATTGAAGAATCACAAACTCACGAAATTCATCTGCAGGAATTTTTTTGTTACGTTCAAAATCCTTTTGACATTCCTCAACTACTTTTTTTGTGATTTCACTAAGTTGTTGTTGAGCTTCAGGACTCGTTAATTCTTTTAAATAGGTTTCCATTTGGACGGAAGTAGATATCGCAAATACTTCAGAAGACAGCATTCCAATAACTTCTGAGCGCTGTTCTACTCCTTTTTTAGGAGCTCCAGTTCGCAAGTCCCAATACATAACTCCAATTGCTTCATTGTAGCTTGTCATTTTCTTTACTAATTCAAAAAACGCTCGTTCAGTTTTTGTTAGTTGCTCTGACATCATTAGTCCCCCCATTAATTTGTTTCTGTTGGCAGTACATTTTTTACTTTATTTAAAACCTCGTTAGAAACTTTGTCATCAACAAAAATACTAACCGTACCTGTATCTTCACTTGACCGAATGAGTCGACCAATTCCTTGTCTTAATCTTAGAAGCATATATGGTAAATCAACTTGCTCAAAGGAATGTTCTGTTCCTTTTCGTTTTGCCTGAAAAACCGGATCATTTGGTGGAAATGGTAATGACCAAATGATGACATTGGATAACGAAGGACCTGGAATATCGAGACCTTCCCATAAGGAAACTGAGCAAAGGATACTTTGTTCACTATTTTGGAACCTAGAAACCAACCCACTGATTTCTTGATCTCCTTCAAAAAGAAACTCATATTTTTCATTCTTACAGCTCTCTTTAAATCTCTGGAGCTCTTCCTTTGAATTAAATAAGAGCAAAGCCCTACCCGCTGATTTTTCGATTTCATTCCATGCAAAATCCAGTTTCGATTGGAAAACATCCTCGTCAGTATTGAACATAGGTATTTGGATCTTCATCTGAGTGTCGTAGTCAAATGGTGATTCTACCGAAAATGATTGATAGTTATTGATTCCCAGACTGTTAGCAATATAGTCAAAGGATTTATTTTCAGATAATGTTGCAGAAGAAAAGATAAATGGAACTTGTTTCGAAAATACGTTCTCTGCTAAGATGGTTTCAACTGCTTGGGGCATTATGACAAGCGTGTAACTCTCACTGTCTGCTTCAACCCACGTAATCGCATCATTTTCTTCACCAAAAAGCTTTAATGAATATTCCAATTGGTCCAAGTATTCATCTACAATATGTAATTCGTATTGGTCAATTGTATAAGTTTCTGCCTCAAAAACAAGGTTATTGCCTATCTCAACAATCATTTGATGCAGTTTCTTAGCGGTGGCAACTAGTTGTACTGTCCGCTCAATATCCATTCGCTCAGAGCCCTCAACTGCTTGACTATTTTTCTGGAGACTTCTGTAAAACTGCTCATTTTGATCGATTGTATCCTCAATTAATTGTGCAAATTCTTCACGAATATCATTTCCTAACAACCTTGTTAACAGTGATTCCAAAGTTGATTCTTGGATACGATAAGTTAATGCTTTTTGTGCAGAGTATTCAAGTAAGTGGCCCTCATCAAAAACCACACAGCTGCTATCCGGTAAAAACGGAAGCTGTCCTTCTCTTTTCCGTGCTTCCATTGTCCACACATGCTCCATATAAAAGTCATGTGAGCAGACGATTAAATCAACGGCCTTTCGGTAATGTTCTCTAGAAAGTGTAAGCCCACATCGGTGTCTTAACTCGCAAGAAAAGCAGTCCTGAAAACTATCCCATGCAACACTTTTCCATTCTTCATCTGCAAGATCAGGGTATGTTTTTCTGTCTCCATAATGATGGAATGCTTGCATGGTAGTATGATTATGAACAAAATCCGGTAGTTCGTTATAAATTCTTGCAATTTTTTCATTGGTTGTCCTACGAGTAGCATGATCTAATTTTCGAATGCATAGATACTGATCCTGTGCCTTTGCAAGTCGAACATCAATATTCAAATCTAATGCGTCAGCTATTTTCGCAATATCCCCTTCAGGCTTAACAAGCTGTTCAATTAAGGACTCATCTGCACATGAGATAATCGCTGGCTTTCTCGTATATCGGGCATAACAAATAGCGTATAACAGATAAACAATTGTTTTTCCAGTGCCTACACCGGCTTCTGCAAACACAATAGATTTATCCTTAAACGCCCTCTCTAGTTGAAATGCCATAAAAATTTGCTCATCACGGAGCTCAAAACCTTTTTCAGGAAGGATGTCATAAAAAACATCGCCAATCCACTCATTTAATTTATCAAAGAAATTTTCATTTCTGGAAATTTGAAAGGGTAACCCTTCTCCAATCATATGTAAAAACCCCCAATACCAAGGTACGCGCCAATTTTTAATTATCTACTAGTAAATGTGGGAAGTCAATATTTTAAATAGTACATGACGTCTAGAACTAGCAAAATTAACAAAATAAAAACCCGCCGTAGCGAGTTTATTTTAGTTCTTTATTCATTCTTATATCGTAAATAATCAACGTCAATGGAAGTTGAATGAGACATGGCATGAAGAAGGTCGTTTTTTGCTTTGGCAATGGATTTAAGTGGATCCATCTCTTCACCGACTTCATTCTGAAGTGCCCGATATGTATCATTCAGCGCATCTTGAATTTTCTTAAAGTCTATATAATTCATCTTTCATTCACTCCTGGTAATTTTGTAGACACCAATAGAGTATATGTCCTTCAGAATAGAACTATTCATGAATTACTAGAAAAAAACGAAAATTTTTATTGATTTCTTGGTGGTCTTTTACCCCAATACTGATAATAATCTGTGCGTATAAACCCGTTAAACAATTTACGTTTTTTGGTAGCAGGCTTACCATATAATTGCTCAAACTCTGGATGCGACGTTAACATATAGACTGACCATGTATCATAAGTGCGAAGTACTTCTCCCATACTGCGATACATTTCTTCAACAGCTTTCTTTTCACCAAGTCTTTCTCCATATGGTGGATTACCGACAATCACACCGTATTCTTTAGTTGTTGTAAAATCCTTAACCTGCATTTGTTTAAAGTTGATGATATCTCCGAAACCAGCCTCATCTGAGTTATCCTTAGCAATCTGAATCATTCGATGGTCGATATCAAATCCACTAATATCCAGAGGCTGATCATATTTTGCTAAGTCCTCAACCTCTTGTCGTGCTTCATCCCATTTCTTTTTTCCAATCCAATCCCACTTCTCAGATACAAAATCTCGGTTAAAACCAGGGGCAATGTTTTGGCCGATTAAGGCAGCCTCAATCGGAATCGTTCCTGAGCCGCAAAATGGATCAACAAAAGGCTTATCTGGTGTCCAATTTGTTAGCTTGACTAATGTCGCTGCGAGCGTTTCTTTTAATGGCGCTTCCCCTTGTCCAGCTCGGTAACCGCGTTTATGGAGTCCGACTCCACTACAATCGATTGTTAAAGTCGCAACATCTTTCAGTAAAGCGACTTCAATCCGAAATAATGGTCCAGTTTCCTCAAACCAGCCAGATGTTTTGCGATAATGCTTTTTAAGACTGTCAACAACTGCTTTTTTAACAATGCTTTGGCAATCAGAGACACTAAAGAGTTTTGACTTTACTGATTTTCCTATAACAGGAAACTCTGCATTTTCTGGAATAATGTCCCCCCAATTAAGGGCTTTTGTCTTTTCAAATAATTCATCAAAGGTTGTGGCTTTAAATTCTCCAACCTTTAGCTTAATACGGTCTGCTGTTCTAAGCCATAAATTACTTCGACATATGGCTTGTTCATCTGCGACGAATGTAATTTTGCCGTTTTCAACGGTACATTCATAGCCTAAATCCCGCACTTCATTGGCAACAATTGATTCAATTCCCATTGCCGCCGTAGCAATAAGTGTTACTTTTCCCATTACGTTCACCCTAACTATGTACATTATGTATAGTAAAAGAATAAAGAAACTCACAGAGTAAAGCAAGAAATGCTATTAAATATCCTCAAAAAAACGTAAGCATACAAAAAGCTCTTCAATTATGAAGAGCTTTGCTTCTTTATTCATATTGGTCGTTTAATTAATAACGTTCTGTAAGCCATGTTTTGTTCCTTCGTACTTCAGTCGGCAAAACGAATGCCTCGTACTCCGGTGGTAATCATCTATCTACAGACGTTAGGACGCCTGTCCTTCTCCTCGTTCATTTCCAAAAGAGAAAGTGCCCCTACCATAATTTGGGTTTCTCGCTCGTGGGGTTTACCTCGTTCCACTCCTGTAATTTCTTACAGGACTTCGTCACTGTGGCACTTTAAAGGTAGTCAAACCATATCCTAATGGACTTAGGTTTTTTCCCTGCCGTTAGCAAAGTTCAACACTTTAGCTACCCTAGCTTATTTTTTCGCTAGGCACGAACACTACGGACATCTCAGTCCGTGCGAGCATGGACTTTCCTCTGCAGGTTACCCTGCAGCGATTACCCGAACGTTATTAATGTGTGTAAAAAATAGTATAGTGGAAAAACATTAAGATTGCAAGTAATTACGCACTAGTAAATTTTTCCTCGTTTATCTGGTCAGAAAACTTTCATCAGTCGTATAACTTACTACCAAAAACATGTTTTTCAAGGTTAGATAACCGTTTTAAAATATCAAAATTAGTTGTTCCTGTTTGTGCTTGTGGCTGTTTCTTATAAGAATCCTCTAACTGACGTTTTAAGCGGAGATTCTCTTGTTGAAGTTCCTCAATTTCTTGGTAAAACATTTCATAGTCCTTAATAATTACATCTAAAAATTTATCAACTTCTTCTTGTTTATAGCCTTTCATGCCTGTTTTAAATTCTTTTTCAAGTATTTGTGTGGCACTTAGTTTTATTTTATCTGATATCATATCATTCACCTCGATACACTTTCCCCATTATTCCTACACCTATTTTTTCAAATAATTCGTGTATTGTCAATTTAAATGGTGAAACCATTAGTAATCATTATTCGCGAATTGTTCTTCTTCAACGATTGCCTGAAGGTCATACGCATTTATTGTAATAAGCTGATAGTCTTCATTTTCAGCTTTCTTTTTTGCATCTGCATAGATATAACGAGGACTTCCATCCTTTTCCTCGTCATAGAAAATTAATAACGCATCACTTTTATCAAGGAAAAAAGCATTCTTCAAGCGGAATTGTGATGGATTATCATATTTTCGATTTGTGATGCTGTTTACATAGTCGGCTTGCGACAAAATAAGCTGATAGAATTCTTTGTTTGTTTCATTCCATTTTTCTTCTTGTTCTAGAAATGGAGTAATGACAGCAAGCCTTAGTTCAGGATATTCCTCTTGAAGTTCGAATGTAATTTCTGCTGCCCAAAGCTCAACACCAAGTTGTCCGCTTATAATGACCCATTCTAATCCGTCTTCAATTAAAGAGATCAGTTGCTTCTTAAGGGCTAGTTTAATATATTTGATTCCCGGATGATCCTGTCCAAAAATTCCAAGTTCAAATGGTTTATAGCCTGTAATTGCAACAACCTTTACCATGTCAACACTCCTTTACATCGAATAAAATTTCTCCTTAAAGTATGTAAAACAGGAACCATGACAGTTCCTGTTAGATCGTCTTATTATACGTTACATTTTTAGATTACGTTTTATTATTGAATTATCTTCCCATAAATGGTCTTGGTGGTCTTGGTCCACAATTAAAGTGTTGATTCGTTACCTCATTCGCAACAGATTCTGTGTGTGGGTAATAATGCATATGTTGATACATATGATGATTTACATGTTGCGTATGTGAAGGATGAATATGTGGAACAATTGTTTTACAGCAATGATGTTGGACACAACATTTAGTTGGGTGAACAATAGGTTGCATTACGTTTGTTGGACAATACATTTTATTTATCTCCTTTCCTTCATCTGTCTTACATTAATAGCCTATGAAGGAATGGGTAGTCATGTACTAATCAAAACACCTATTTTATTGTAAAAGTTTAGAAAAAGGCATAGGAGCCTTCTTTTATTCCAGTTAATACAATTACAGTTATTAAAAGTACAAAAAAGTACAGAAATAAAATTTTCTTATACATACATTTCTCTCTCCATCTAAAATAATATTTCCTTTACACAAAACACTATTTTACATGGTATTACAAAGTTCTACAATGACAAATGAAGGAAGTTTGCAAATCTTCATAAAATCGACAAACAAAGCGCGAAAAACCACTAATTATGCGCTTGCCTGGGTAATATTTTCTAACTTTTTTGAAGTTTCCTGGTTATTCTTGCAAGTCGCTTTTGAAACTCACTTTCAATCTTTTCATTTTTTGTCTTATTGCCTGGATCCTTGATTTCTTTCCATTTCACATATCCACTCTTTGCAATATCCAATGCGATATTATAATCCTTTGTGTAATGTTCATAATATTTCGCCAACTCCACACTTGCTAGAACAGCATCATGGTCTGCCCCATTTTCATGTACCTCACCAAATAGCTTTATTGCTTCCTCATGCTTTTTATCCTTCTTAGATAAAAACGCTAATGCAAGCTTTGCCTTCATTTCTTTGTCTGAGTCCACAGCAACAACCTGCTCATATAGTTCCTGAGCCTTTGAGGTTTCCCCAAGTGCCTCTAACCATCTCGCAATTTCGTATTTATCAGTCGTATATTTATTCTTTTCGTCAAGAATAACTGCACCTGATAAGTGAATATAAAGGGTTAGGAGCGATAGAATATCGATTTCATTATGGCGCATCACACCAAAAATCCCATCTGGCACCTGATTTTCGACATAATCAAAATAAAGAATCGGTGCTAAATAACCTGGTACGTCCCCATCACGCTGGATTTCAAGAATTTCTTTTTCAACATTTGAAAGTCTTACAGAATCGAGTTTGTTCTTCCATAATCTTCTTGCGGCATGGTATAAATCGAAATGCCTAAATTCTGGAAGTTTAGGTAACTCATCTCGAATTAATGTATGCCTTGTTTTCACTTGTGGCCAATCGAATGACTTTCCGTTATAAGTCACAAGGGTCGTGTAGTCAACACTTGAAAGAAAACTTTGGTAAAGGGCAACCTCGCTGCCGGGGTTAGGTAAAAAATGTTGCGTGAGAACAACGCGATCTTCTTGAACTCTTGCGTGTCCTAATAAAAAGATAGTGTTGCCAGTCCCCCCGCCTAATCCCGTTGTTTCAGTGTCAAAGAAAAACAAATCAGAAACTTGATGTCCTTTTGCAGACAGAGGATGGTTCAATACAGAATTATTCCACAGCTTAATTACATCATTTAATTTAGAAAAAGAATACAAGCCATGCTGAAAATCCAGTGGATACTCTACTTTACGAACCATACAATAGGTACCATCAAAATAAAAAGGTTCCGCTCCAAACTCTTTCCACTTATCTAAATAAGGAATTTCCTCCAAATGAACAGACTGCTCTAATGGCTTTTGCTTTACCTCTTCTTCATTCACAATATGATTTTTTAATCGATTTAATTTCCCTCTAATCGACATAACGGTGTCCCCTTTTAATATTTTGAAGGTTGTTTCAACTTTGTAATTAACGTAAGTGCATCACCTTTTGCTCGTTCATTTAGCACATCCGTACCAATACAAGAAGGACAGCCTGATTCACATGAACATCTACCAATTAATTCTTCAGATTCATTGAGGAGGTTTTCCATAACCTCATAAACTTTTTCACTCAAGCCTATTCCGCCTGGATATCTGTCATATAAAAAGATTGTCGGCTGCTCATTGTGAACAGCTTTCACCTGAGGAACAACATGTAAGTCTGATGGGTCACACATGGTCATTAATGGGGCAACATGTCTTAAGACATTGGCGACACCAACTAATCCTTCTTCGATCCTTTGATCACTTATCCCCTCAAGCTCTGATTTTTTCAAGCTAATCCATGCTGAAGACGTATGCAGTTCCTCTTCGGGTAAATGAATCGGTCCAGAACCGATATTTTCATGCGTTTCAAATTTTATTTTCTTAAAAATCGTCGCCATAGCCTGGACAGAAACATCCCCATAGCCGATTTCTACAGATTCCTCTGAGCGTTCCTTATCAACCTCAAGAACGCGAAGACTTACCGCTAGGTTGGCATCTGTAAAATAATCAACATCTACTTCTCTTACAAATGCTTTCTTTTCTTCCCAATCCAGCTTTTCAACTTGATATTGAATACCTTGATGTAAATAAATCGCTTCATCATGAAGTAATGTCATTGCACTAAACCGGTCCATTTCACCAATGACCTTGACAGCAGCAATATCCGTTTGATCAATAATGACAACATTCTCTTGAGAAGCAGAACGAAGGCTAATATTGTGGGCAGGAAACGAATCGTTCATCCAATACCATTTCTCACCATTCTGATGAAGAACTCTTTCTTCGGTTAAAAATTCTAGGATATCTTCCAGATCAAGTTCACCGAATGTATCGCCTGCTTTAAACGGCAATTCATAAGCAGCGCACTTAATATGATCAATTAAAATAACAAGGTTATTAGGATTAATTCGGGCTGTTTCAGGATTTCTACTAAAAAAGTATTCTGGGTTTTGAATCATGTATTGGTCCAGTGGATTGGAGCTAGCCACCATAAATATCACTGCTTCCCCTTGTCGACGACCAGCACGACCTGCTTGTTGCCACGCACTTGCGATTGTTCCAGGGTAGCCTGTCATAATACAAACTTGAAGCTGTCCAATATCCACACCTAATTCGAGCGCATTTGTACTGATAACTCCATAAATATCTCCATTACGTAGACCTTGTTCAATTTCACGCCGTTGCTTCGGTAAATAGCCACCACGATAGCCACGGATTGATTTCGGTCCAAGCTTATGTTTAACGAGTTCCTGTAAATACGTTAGGATGATTTCTACCCTTACCCTACTTCGTGCAAAAACGATGGTTTGAATTTTATTTTGTAAAAATTCACTGGCTAATTTTCGTACCTCAAGTGTCGCACTTCTCCGGATATTGAGTGGCTTATTGACAATTGGTGGGTTGTAAAAAACAAAATGCTTTCTTCCAGTTGGGGCACCATTGTTTTCTATTAACTCCATCTGGGTACCAGTTAAATCTTCGGCGAGTTCTTTTGGATTGGCAATAGTCGCTGAAGTACACATAAAGATTGGATTGCTGCCGTAAAATTCACAGATTCTCTTTAACCGTCTGATTACATTTGCAACATGGCTTCCGAAAACTCCCCGGTATGTATGTAGTTCATCAATAACGACATATTTCAGGTTTTCAAACAATGAAACCCATTTTGTGTGATGTGGGAGAATCGCAGAATGCAGCATATCCGGATTTGTGATGACAATATGACCGGCTTTTCTTACCTTTTGGCGGATGTTTGCCGGTGTGTCACCATCATATGTATAACTGTTAATTGCAACTCCCATTTCCTCAATGATTTCATTTAATTCGCTTTTTTGATCCTGTGCTAAAGCTTTAGTAGGAAATAAATAAAGTGCACGTGCCTGATCGTTTTCAATGATCGTTTGTAATACGGGAAGATTATAGCAAAGTGTTTTTCCTGATGCTGTTGGAGTTACAGCGACAAAATTTTCACCTCTTCGTGTTGTTTCGAAGGCGGAATGTTGATGGGTATATAGCTGATGTATGCCTCTTTTGTCCAATGCTTCTCGTAATCTATTATCTATGGATTTCGGCATGTCCATTGTTTTAGCAGATGTAGCCTCAATGGTATGCCAGTGTACAATATTTTTCGCGTATTGCGGGTTTTCTTTTATTATATCGATTATTTCATGGATATTTTTTCGAAACTTCATAATCAATCACCTCAGGATTCCTATCTCCTATTGTACAGAATAAACGTTCGTTTTTGAAGTTATTCCTACTGGTATATTTAAGCATACAAAAAAGCACACCTAAATAGGGGTGCTTTTTATTTCAGGTTCCACAAAATGTTTGATATGGCCTGTTTGTTGGCTCAGCTGGTTTTGCGTATTCAGCCTGGTCCGGGGAGTGCGTAAATGGATTTTTTAATACCTTTAACAGTTTACCCATGACATGATAATCACCTTCTGCAGCTGCTTCCAACGCTTCTTCAACACGGTGGTTTCTTGGTATGACAGCAGGATTCGATGTTTTCATTAATTCTTTTATCTCAACCTCTGATTTCCCTTGTCTAGATTGTCTTTCCTTCCATTTTTGCTGCCAGCTTTTAAATTTCTCTGTGTTACATATCTCAATGCTATCAAGTTTATCGAAGGTTAAAGCTACAAATGTATTCGTGTAATCTAGTTGGTTTGAATTCATCAGTTCCAATAGGTTTTCAATAAGACCCTTATCTTCGACTTCTTCATTGAACAAGCCAAGCTTTGCTCTCATCCCATTCAACCAATTTCCTTCATAAATCCCGATGTATTTTGACATTTCATCTTGTGCTAATTGAAGTGCCTTTTCTTCATTTTCATCTAATATAGGTAATAAGCTTTCCGCAAATCTGGCTAAATTCCAACCACCGATATATGGCTGTTTACCAAATGCATAACGACCACCCGTGTCGATTGAACTAAAAACAGTGGCTGGATCATAGGTGTCCATAAATGCACATGGTCCATAATCGATGCTTTCCCCACTTATCGTCATATTATCAGTGTTCATAACCCCATGAATAAAACCGACCAATTGCCATTTTGAAATCAAGGCAGCTTGGCGATTAATCATCTCTCGTAATAAAGCAAGGTACCGGTTTTCCTCATCTTTAATCTCAGGATAGTGTCGTTCTATCGTATAATCTGCTAACAATCGCAGTTCTTCGATTTTTCCAAGTCCTGCAATAAATTGAAACGTACCAACACGTATATGGCTTGCGGCCACGCGTGTAAGAATCGCACCAGGTAGAACTGTCTCTCGATAAACCGGTTCACCTGTCGTAACTACAGCTAAGCTTCGGGTAGTGGGGATCCCTAATCCATGCATCGCTTCACTTATAATATATTCACGAAGCATTGGACCAATTGCAGCACGACCATCACCACCGCGTGAATAAGGTGTACGACCTGCACCTTTTAACTGAATATCAAATCGTTTCCCATCTGGAGTCATCTGTTCACCGAGCAACACAGCACGGCCATCTCCAAGCATTGTAAAATGACCAAATTGATGACCAGCATAGCCTTGCGCAATAGGTTCAGCCCCCTCGGGAATCTTATTCCCAGCAAAGACCTCAACCCCATCTTTCTGCAAAGCCTCTACATCTAACCCAAGGAAGTCGGCTAAATACTTGTTTAAGATAACTAGTTCTGGTTCATTTACAGGAATAGGATCTGTTTTTGAATACAAATCCTTTGGTAAATGTACATAACTATTGTCAAAATTCCAGCCCATTTTATTTTTTGTAATCTCGAACACCCCTTTGTGTTTTTATTAATGCATCCTTAAGTAATACCAAAGAAAATTTGTAAAAGTATTTACTTCATGTTCAATTTCCGTTTGTAGAAAAGACAATTGAAATGGTTTTATCAATGGCTGAAGCACACTTTTTCGAATCCGCTCCCGCTGTAATTCTGACACAATCGTATCATATAAATCTCGCTGGTCGGTTGTAAAAGTTGCGTCCTTCTCTATATTCTTTGCTAAATCTAAAAGTTCCTGTAAGTTTAGTACCTTTCGATCAATTCTCGCTTGCAAAAAATGAAGTGACGACGAGTCAAGCAAAGTACTACCATTTTTGACCATAATTGGGATGATTGCCTCCAAATAGGTTAACAGCACCTCTACCGTCGTGTGCATTGGTTGTGTACTATTCGTCATCTTCATTGTAAATGAGATATAATGCATCATCCCATAAAAAAGAATCGAAAGTTCAAACCCATATGGCCTTATTTCATACCCATATACTTCTACAAATCGTCCTGCTAGCCATTCCAATTCATGAATCCGGTGATGCATCACAAGTTTTTTTAGTTCTACTTCATTTGAATTTAAAATCGCCTCAAAAATGGTATTGAGGTTACGCTCTCTATTTAATTTGGTTAGGATTGATATTTGTTCAACTAAAACAATGCGGTCCGTTTCATCTTTGCCAACCTGTAATTCCATACGAATTTGGCTAGCGTCGTAACGCAACCCTTCTAATATTTCTGCAATACAGTCATTTTTATTCGAGAAATAATTATAAAATGTACCTTTTGAAATATTGGCTTGTTCAATGATATCTTGTATCGAGGTTTGTTGAAATCCTTTCTCTACAAATAATTTCAAAGCAACGTCAGCCACTTTTCTCCTACGTTTATTCATACATCCTCCAACCGTTTCCTGTATATTCCAAGTAAACATTTTATTTACTATTACTAACATATTATACCTTAAGTATAAATATATTGCACAAATTGAACTGATGGTATAAAATCATCAAGTAAATATTTTACGAACGAATCGAGGGGAAGATGAATGGAGTCTACTTTACAACAAAAAAAACCACCATATTTAATGTTAGCTGTATTATTTATTGGGGCGTTTGTTTCTTTTTTAAATAATTCATTATTAAATGTTGCATTACCATCCATTATGATTGATTTAAATATCGAAAATTATTCTACTGTACAATGGCTTGCAACTGGATATATGTTGGTTAGCGGTGTTTTAATTCCTGCATCAGCATATCTAATCACACGTTTTTCAAATCGCAGCTTATTTATTACATCAATGGTCATTTTCGCACTTGGTACGGCTATGGCAGCATTTGCACCTAATTTTGGAGTATTACTTGCTGGTCGTATGGTTCAAGCAGCTGGATCTTCAGTTATGGGACCATTGTTAATGAACATCATGCTTGTTAGTTTTCCAGTAGAAAAGCGCGGTACGGCAATGGGCGTTTTTGGATTGGTTATGATAACTGCACCTGCAATCGGACCTACATTATCAGGATATATTGTAGAGCATTACGATTGGCGCGTATTGTTTGAAATGATTTTACCTCTTGCAGTAATCAGCTTAGTGCTTGCTGTTTGGAAATCAAAGAACGTGATGGAAGTAAACAAAAATGCAACAATCGACTATCTCTCCGTTATTCTTTCAACAATTGGTTTTGGTGGCTTACTATATGGATTCAGCTCTGCAAGCAGTGACGGATGGAGCGATACCCTTGTTGTTGCATCATTAGTTATTGGCGGGATTGCACTTATTGTCTTTATCTTACGCCAACTAAAAATAGATGAACCTATTCTTGATTTACGAGCATATAAATATCCAATGTTCGCACTAGCTTCAATCATCTCCATTGTAAACGCGGTAGCGATGTTCTCTGGAATGATTTTAACACCGGCATATGTACAAAGTGTTCGTGGAATTTCTCCATTTGAATCTGGTTTAATGATGTTACCCGGAGCAATTGTTATGGGAATTATGTCCCCGATTACAGGAAAATTATTTGACAAGTTCGGCCCACGTCTTCTTTCAATATGTGGGTTAGTAGTTACAGCAGTATCAACCTATTTATTATCACAACTGCAAATTGATTCTTCATACACCTATATCATAACAACATACACTCTTCGTATGTTTGGAATGTCAATGGTCATGATGCCGATTATGACAAATGGATTAAATCAATTACCTGCACGTTTTTATCCACACGGAACAGCTATCAATAATACAGCACAACAAGTATCTGGTTCAATTGGTACAGCCGTACTGGTAACTATAATGAATAGCGTGGCCAAATCAGAAGGCGAGAGTCTCATAGCTAATGTCGATCCAACCACATTAACTGAAAGCACTCAAGCTCTAATTGGTCAACAAGCTTTACTTGCAGGAATTAATTATTCCTTCCTAGTAGCGTTGGGTATTAATATAGTTGCTTTAATCTTAGCCATGTTTATCAAACGAGTAGATGTTAGTGACAAGGCTGTTCATGGGGCTGAAACTGCAAAACCAGTTAAAGCCGCTACAAATTAATTTTTCTCCCCTAACATTAGTTAGGGGTTTTTTCAATTCAACAAAAAAAAACAGATTCTATAATAGAATCTGTTTTGAACGGTTTATGATTGGTTCATTATGCTTTTTGAACATTAGCAGCTTGTGGTCCACGGCTACCTTCTTCGATATCGAACGTAACATCTTGACCTTCTTCTAACGTTTTGAACCCGTCACCTTGGATTGCTGAAAAATGTACGAATACATCGTCTCCACCTTCAACTTCGATAAATCCAAAGCCTTTTTCACTGTTAAACCATTTTACTTTTCCTTGTGCCATTATTGTTTCCTCCTATGTAATGCAACAAAAGTTGTTGCAAGGTAATGCATGAATTATTATGTCCATAGAAAAAACATTTTATAACTAAAAAATTATTTTCTATTTTTTGGTGGAGGAAATAGATAAAATTTTTATGCTAAAAAGCTTTTATTATGGTTGTTGACAACCTGTAATAATCTTGTATTGGTCTCCATCTCTGCTCCACATAATGGACAAGTTGGCTCTTGTGTGCTCTTAAAATTATCTCGTACCCATCCATTACATTCCTCAGCTGTGCATTCCCACACCTTTGTTTCCTCAGTAACAATTTCTTCGACTGGTCTTCTTCCAAAAGCCATTCAAATCATCTCCTTTGTTTTGGTTGGCACGAAACTTATTGCAAAGTATTGTTAAAAAAAGAAAAGCACATGGCGCCCGCCTATCGGTGACAAGCATAAGACTAGCGCTGACAGAAGGCGTTTTTTGCCTTCCGAAGCGATTGGCTTAGACCAGAGAGCCGATGGCGCCAGGAGCTAGACAATAAAAAAACTTATTATAAAAAGTGTTCTTTGTGCGCTTTTAAACTGGATAGCGCCACTACGGCTAACTTTGGCTTTAGGGCTTTTTGTTAACGCGAAGCTTCCTTGAGAAACTCCTTATAATAAGCATTACTATTAATTTAACTTAGTTAGTAAATATTATACCACTTTCTACCTATATTTGTAAAACGTACGTATTAATCATAAAGATGACAGGCTGTGAAATGAGATGGCTTTACTTCCTTCCACTGTGGAACCTCAATTGAACATCTTTCCATTGCATATTGACATCTTGTTCGAAACACACAACCAGATGGTGGAGATAATGGACTGGGTACTTCTCCTTCAAGCACAATTCGTTCACGTTTCACTACCGGATCAGGAATCGGCACAGCGGATAACAAAGCTTTTGTGTATGGATGGAGTGGTTCGTCATAAAGGGACTCACTATCCGTAAACTCAACCATATTTCCTAAATACATCACAAGAATGCGATCTGAAATATATTTAACCATTGATAAATCATGGGCAATAAATAAATAGGTTAAATCCATTTTTTCCTGTAAACTCTTTAACAGATTAACTATTTGCGCCTGAATTGATACATCTAATGCTGAAATTGGTTCATCACACACAATAAATTTTGGATTTAGAGCCAGGGCCCTGGCAATTCCAATTCGCTGTCTTTGTCCCCCGCTAAACTCATGGGGAAATCGATTAGCATGCTCTGGACGAAGACCTACCAATTCTAAAAGTTCCTTCACACGTTCTTTTCTTTTTTTACCTCTAGCAAGACCGTGGATATCAAGTGGTTCCGCAATAATATCCTCAATTTTCATTCTTGGATTTAAGGAAGCATAGGGGTCCTGAAAAATAATTTGAACATCTTTGCGAAACTCCTTCATTTGTCTTGGATTAAACTGATAAATGTTTTTTCCTTCAAACAGGACTTCACCTGCTGTTGGTTCAAATAATCGAATAATCGTTTTTCCTGCTGTTGATTTTCCACAGCCACTTTCCCCTACTAGTCCAACTGTTTCCCCTTTATTTATGATTAAATTCAAATCATTAACCGCCATTAACGGCTTCTTTTGGATAGAAAAGTATTTCTTTACATTTTTTATTTCTAGTAATGCTTCTAATTTCTCTACCACTTTCTTACCTCCCCCCTAAACGTGATTTAGACGATTTTTAGCCATCGGATGATTTAACCAGCATGAACTGTACTGTGTTCGGCTAACGCCTTCGAAAACTGGTTTATGTTCAGCACAAACTTTCATTGCCATTTCACACCTTGGATAAAATGAGCAGCCCTTTGGTGGGTCGAGTAAATCTGGAGGAGTTCCAGTTATGGTCGATAGTTTTTCATGCTTATCCATATCGAGACGAGGTACTGATTTTAACAATCCTTTCGTATAAGGATGAGTCGGATTTGAAAAGATTTCCTCGACACTACCTGTTTCAACAATTTCCCCTGCATACATCACAACGACCTTACTGCACATTTCCGCTACAACACCAAGGTCATGGGTAATTAAAATAATCGAAGTATTGGTTTGCTCTTGCAATTTCTTCATTAGCCTTAAAATTTGTGCTTGTATGGTCACATCCAATGCAGTTGTAGGTTCATCAGCAATTAGAAGTTTGGGCTGGCAGGCAAGGGCAATGGCAATCATCACCCGCTGTCTCATCCCACCTGAAAATTCATGTGGATATTGATGAATGCGCTTTTCAGGTTGAGGAATGCCCACCACCTCAAGCATGTTTACGGCATACTCAAGTGCTTCCTTTTTTGAAACCTTTCTATGACGAATGATACCCTCCGCAATTTGAACCCCAATCCTAGTCGTAGGGTTTAACGATGTCATAGGATCCTGAAAAATCATCCCTACTTCATTTCCTCTAATTTTCTCCATTGCTTTTTCTGATTTTCGTACTAAATTATCTCCATTTAAAAGAATAGAGCCCTTTTCGATTTTTGCTTGTGGGCTTGGAAGAAGCTTCATGATTGATTTAGCCGTCACACTTTTACCACAGCCCGATTCACCAACAATGGCAATTGCTTCCCCTTTTTCTACTGAAAATGAAACTCCTCTAACTGCCTTTACTTTTCCTGCACTTGTATCAAACGAAACATGCAAATCATTGATTTCTAGTATGTTTTCCATCTACTTTCCCCCTCTTCTAATCAATGCAGATAATCTATTTCCGCAATTTTGGATCGAGTGCATCTCTTAATCCATCTCCGAACACATTAAACGCGAACATTGTCAGTGAGATGAGAAAAGCTGGGAAAAATAATTGATAGAAATTCCCGATTAAAATACTACCTAATGCATCATTCGCCATCGTACCCCAACTAGCCTTCGGAGCAGGAATCCCAAGTCCTAAAAAGCTAAGTGTTGCTTCAGCAAATATTGCAGTTGGGACGGTCAATGTCACATTTACTAATATTGGCCCCATCGTATTTGGAATCATATGTCTTCTTAATATCCATGAGGTTTTTGCTCCCATCGCATTTGCTGCTTGGACATATTCATATTCCTTGAGTTGAAGCACTTGCCCACGGACCAGCCTTGCCATCGGTATCCAACCCGTTATGGACATTGCAATAATAATTGCCCATAAGCCTCTTTCAAGGACAATCATGACTAAAATAACCATTAGGAGATAGGGAATGGCATAAAGCACTTCCGCGATTCTCATCATCATATTATCGACTCTGCCACCGCGAATACCTGAGATACCTCCGTAAATAATCCCCGCTACAAAATCAATTAGAGCAGCCATTAGTCCGATAAATAAAGATATTCGCGCGCCATACCATGCTCGTGTAAACAAATCACGTCCAGATGCATCTGTTCCGAACCAATGCTCAGCATTCGGACGTAGGTTCTTTTTGGTAAAATCCTGCTCATAATACGTATATCCGTTTAAATGGGGTCCGATGATGGCCATGACTCCGATGATGATAATGATTATGAGCCCTATCATCGCTAATTTATTTTCCTTTAGACGATTCCAAACATCTCCCCAATAGGAAATACTGGGCCTTGCGATTTTCTCTGCTTCCGCATATTTCTGTTCAACTGGTGTAAACATATCTTCTGTTAGATTTGGTTGATTTTTCATTTACTCTCCCCCGTTACCTTAATTCTCGGATCAATCCACGTATAGGCAATGTCAACAATCAGAATGAAAAGAATCAGGATGGCTGAATAAAAAATCGTCGAGCCAAGAATAACAGGGTAATCTCGATTAAAAATACTTGTTACAAACATTTCTCCCATGCCCGGGATACCAAATATTTTTTCAATAATAAAACTTCCAGTTACAATATTGGCAATCAAGATTCCAACAATTGTAACGACTGGCAAAATCGCATTTCGAATCGCATGCTTTAAAATGATCGACCCTTTTTTAAGTCCTTTTGCTTTAGCTGTTAAAATGAAGTCCTGACTCATTACTTCGAGCATGCTTGACCTCATTAACCGTGCAATAAAAGCCATTGGCATCATCGCAAGTGACAGGGACGGCAAAACGGTATGTGACCATGATTTCCAGGTTGCAACAGGGAACCATCTTAATTCAACCGCCAAATAATTGATGAGAAAGGTTGCAAGAATAAAGTTTGGTACAGAAATTCCAATGATTGCGAGAATCATAGAGGAGTAATCAGGCCACCTATTCCGATAAAGGGCAGCAATGATTCCGAAAAGCAAGCCAAGTGGAATCGCAATTAGCAAGGCCTGAATTCCTAAATGTAAGGAAACTGGGAAGCCATTCACGATTAAGTCATTCACTGTTAAGGTTGAAGATTTATAAGAAGGTCCGAAATCAAACTGCAAGATAGAAAGTAAATAAAGACCATATTGAACATGTAAAGGTTTGTCCAAATTATAATAGCTTTGTAGATTATTATAGACTGCCTCAGGCATGGTTCCCTCTTGGGCAAATGGATTTCCTGGAATACTGTGCATGAGAATAAAAGTTAGTGTGACAATCACCCAAAGGGTTACAACCGCTAGGACAATTCGTTTTCCAATATACTTAAGCATGTTATCCCCCTCTAAAACCTTGATTGCTAGCGTTTTAAGTAGAACTTCTTCTACTATAGAAAAATCGGGGTATGCTACATTTCTAGCATACCTCGATTTTACCTGTTACCTAGTTTTTAATATCCGCATAGATGAACTGAGGATAACTATTAATTGGTGTATAGATACCAGTTACATGTGGCTTCACAGTAAATGGCTTTGTATAGAAATAAATTGGGATAATCGGCATTTCATCCATTAGGATTTTTTCAGCATCATGCATTGCCTTCATCCGTTCTTCTTGATCCATCGTTGTTTTCGCAAGATTGACAAACTTGTCATACTCAGAATTACTCCAGTTTGCGTCATTATATGGTCCATCTGTCACCCAAAGATCCATAAATGTCATTGGGTCTACATAGTCACCAACCCAACCCGCTCTAGAAATTTCATAGTCTCCTGCTTTTTCACGGTCAAGCTTAACCTGGAATTCAACATTCTCTAATGTAATCTCTACACCAAGATTTTTACGCCACATTTCTTGAACAGCTTCAGCTATCATCTTATGCCCTTCAGACGTGTTGTAAGTTAATGTTACGGCCGGGAACTTATCTAGCCCCTCTTCAGCTAATCCCTCTTCCATTAACTTTTTCGCCTCTTCAATATTTGCTTCAAATAGCTTACCTGTATTCTCTTGGAAATCCCCTGAAACATCAGGAATTCCTGGTGGCACTACTGAATATGCTGGTGATTGACCACCTTGAGCAACGTGCTCCACGATTGTTTCACGATCTACTGCCATAGATAAAGCTTTTCTAATCTTTGCATTATTAAACGGCTTCTTCTCTGTATTTAAATTGTAATAATACACAGCGAGGTCAGAGCCAATTTCGAATTCAGGATTATTTTCAGCTTTTAACTGACCAATTACATCCTGTGGAAGTGGGTAGACTAAATCCAATTCGCCTGATTGATACATTTGCCAAGACGTGTTTTCATCATCAATAATGACAAAATGAACTTCATCTAAATTGATTTTATCTTTCTCATAATAATTTTCGTTTTTCGCAAGCTTCATGCTTTCTTTATGCTTCCACTCTGTTAATTTGAATGCACCATTTGAAACATAGGATTCTGCTTCCTGGTACCAGTTTGGATTTGCTTCTTGAACAGCTTTATTAATCGGATAATACGTATAGAAAGAAGTTAAGTCTAAGAAATATGGTGTTGGTTGTGCAAGCTTGACTTCTAATGTCGTATCGTCCACTGCTTTTACACCAACTGCAGCTTCAAGCGCCGCTAAATCAGCACCGTCCTCTGCTGAGTTATATGCTTCTCCACCCTCTAAATAATAGAGTTGATATGCATATGTAGACGCTGTTTCTGGGTTTAAAGCATATTTCCACGCATATTCAAAATCATGAGCAGTAACAGGGTCACCATTTGACCATTTTGCATCACTTCTAAGTTTGAAAGTCCAAGTTAATCCATCCTCACTTGGTTCCCAGGATTCTGCCATACCGGCTACAATTTCACCTTCTGGCGTTTTCTTTGTCAACCCTTCAAATGCATGCTCAAGAATCCATGAATCATGAGTTCCTTGTGCAGTACCTGGATGCAATGAACCAGGCTCCTCATTATTATTTAGGCGAAGGATCTTTGGTCCAGATGATTCCTGTTCGTTTTCTTTACCTTCCTCACTAGGAGTTGATGGCTTTTCTGGTTCATTTGTCGTCGTTTCACCACTAAAGCAACCAGACAAAGCTAAAAAGATAGAAAGCAATAATACCAATCCAACTGAAAGCTTCCTTTTCAAAAAATTGACCCCCTATACTATTTTTTGAAATCATATGATTTCTACATTAAATCTATAAAAAAAATCATCAAAATATGACACTAGCGATGAATTTCTTTTCATTTTAAGTGATAAGTACTAGTTTTCCTTTCATACTTTAATACAACGACCTTTTAAGCCGATAAATAAATCGCAAGTGCTTTACCTGTAATCTAGTAGTTTGGTACACTTAAAGTAACAGTAGAGACTTGGAGTGATACAAATGAATCGAATCGAGATAACTGAGGTGTTACAAACCGTACCACTTTTTAAAGAACTAACAAGTAATGAATTAAATGAAATCGTGAACATTGCCCAATACCGTCAGTATAAAAAGGGCTCCCATGTCTTTATGCAGGACGACCCTTTAGAAAATGTTTATTTTATCTACCAAGGAAAAGTAAAAATATATAAAAATGATGTGAATGGGAAAGAACAAATTGTGACTGTCCAAAAGGATGGAGATATGTTCCCACATGTTGGTTTTTTCAGAAAAGGAAACTATCCTGCTTATGCTTTGGTGCTAGAGAATACAAAGGCTGTGGTTATTTCTATTTCTCATTTTGAAAACGTATTGCTACAGCAGCCGCAAGTTAGCATCAAGCTGTTTAGGGTGATGGGTGAGAAAATAGTAGACCTTCAAAATCGATTAGAAGCTCAAATTTTAAATAATACATACGAACAAATCATTAAATTAATCATGCGCCTTTGTAATACAGATGGCCAGGAGATATCTAATGGCAAAATCATGATTACAACTCAATTTACAAATAAGGATTTAGCCAATATGATTGGTACTACCCGTGAAACCGTTAGTAGAACTTTAACAAAACTAAAGAAAAAAGAAATCGTTGAGGTTGATGAAAAAGGAAACATCATGGTTGATTTTGAAAGCCTAGAGGAAGAACTATTCATTTAGAACTGAGGCCATTGCACTCAGTTCTTTTTTCATGCCCAAAATAAAAACATTTTGATATGAAATGAATATAGTGACAATAGATAATACGTCTAGGGAGGAGTATACGTATGAAAGATGAAAAGTCAGATAAACCAAACCCAAAAGATGAAAATGATGCATTCGGTCCACTTATGAAATCAATGAATGAGTTCTTTACCCAGCAACCTGTCAAACGACTATTAGATACAATAGACGAATTCTTCGAAAAACCATTCCCGTTTTCAACTATTCCCATTGATATGTATGAAACAGACACAGAGCTTATTGTTTCAGCAGACTTACCAGGAGTCAAAAAAGAACAAATTGATATCGAATACTCGGAAAGGTATATTACGATCACCGTTAACCATGTTGAAGAAGTGGAAGAAACCAATGAGAAAAAACATTATTATGTAAAAAAGAATTCTTTCAACAAAGCCAGTCGGACAATTTCGTTACCATACCCCATACACACAAACCACATTAAAGCATCTTATGTAAATGGTGTCTTAAAAATTCGGATACCTAAACCAAGAAAACGAAAAATCTCGATCGATGAGAGCATGTGAAATTACATGCTCTTTTTTACATACTTTCTTTCGAAGATTAGCATGATATGGCTAGGAGGTGTAATTATGGACAAAAAGGCAGGCAACCAAAATTTACCCGATTTTAAGGAATTAAATGATCGAATCATTGCAGATGCCAGTGATGAACCGATGCTTGTGATTAAAACGAATCTTGATCCTAAAGATGCAACTGAGGAAAACCCGTATTATAAAGAAATTGAATCAGATAATAGAGAGGAATTTACCTCTTTTTTTGAGGAATCCTAATAGAGGATGTTCAAATAATGATGAAATGGTGATCAATCGTGGATAAAACGCTAGGCTATTTAATAGAATCAATCTCAAATTATGGTGATGAGAATAAGACAAGCCGTGCTATTCTGACTAAGATGATAAATAATCAATACGCTTCAGAAGAAGCATTTGTAAGGGATTTAGATGAGGAAGAAATCGAATTTCTAAACAAAGTTTTACCTGAAGAAATTAATTATGCAATGGATGAAAAAGATTTTACACGTGTTCATCAACTTAATGAAGTATATGAATTGCTTTAGAAAAGGTGGATAAAATGGCAAACGGATTTAGTACGAAGCAGTATTCGAATACAAATGTCGAAGAAGTAAAACGATTGAATGCAAATTCTGGATTATCCTATAATGAAGCATTACAGCTTTTGGCAAAGCAGTACAATGAACAGAAGAAACCTAAATAAACCTATGTAAAAAGAAAGCTGAATATGTGACAGCTTTCTTTTATTTGTTCGGTGCTACACTTTAAACGTTTTTGTTAAGCCTTTCACAATTGAATTAACTTGGTTTACTGCCCCTACCATTTGCCCTGCTGTGTCCATCATTTTATTGATATCATAGGTCCCATCCTTTTTCTTAAATTGATTAAGGATGCCCCCCGCCCCTTTTGCTTTCATTTGATCCGAACCAATTGGGTTAGGGGTTGGATAAGGATTTGAATATGGAGTCTGATGTCCATATGGAGCATAACCAGGATAACTGTTCATGTTATAGTGCATATAGGTTGGAGGATTGTATTGATTCCAATTCGATTGGTACCCTCCTCCGTAAAATTGCTGATAAGTAGGTTGCCCATAATATGGCCAAGAATTACCATAAGGTCTAGCAGCATATTTGTTCCTGCGAAAATTTTGATACATGTGGAACAAACCTCCCGTGATGTTCTTTTACTATAGATTATGTAAAAGTTGGGTTAGGTGTTCAAAAAAAAGATACCCTTCTATCAAGGTATCTTTTACGGAGGGTTTATTGTGTTGGTTTTGTAGCCCTTTCAAGGATGTTATCAAGTACATATTGAACAGATTCATACATATTTTTAAAACGTTTGACTTTTGTATCTTGATAAAAACCTTGGATGGAGATGTGTTGGATATTTTCATGTGTAGCATCAATCTGATTAGGATGAAGATTTTTAGGAAACTCTTTTTTAATCCAATTAATCGCCAAATCTCTCCAACTATCTGCTATTTTCATTGTAGAATCTACAAAAGGTTTTACTTCTTTATAAAAATCCACTTCATAGGATTCACTCGTTTTAACATCCTCTAATCGTTTAAGGGATTGGTCACAGAGATCCTTTAAAATATTCGTCTTCGCCAATAGTTCGGTATACATTTTCTCACCTCAACATCTATCTTACCGCTTTAATAGCTTAATGTTAAGTGATAAGAATGCTCCTTATCGGTTTGCGATGATTGTCCAGGTTTTTGACTATGATATGTTTTTTGTAAAGAAATGAGATCATTTTCAAGCTTCTTAATATGAATCATTTTCTTTTCTTCCCCTTCATTAATACACAAATCTACTTCGGTCTGGATTTGCCTATCAATCGTGTTTAATGAATTAAGCAATTGATCAATATCCCCAAGAACATGTACTTTCGTCGTAAGTTCACCCTTCAACATATCCATCCTCCTATTCGGTCTTTTTTAGTTAATTCGATGCCGAAATTTTTCCTCCTGCACGCTTGACAAAACTAGTTTTTATTCGTCAAAGAAAGTGGTATTCCTCCAACAACTTTTCCTATTTTCGACAATGGTTTCCCGCATTTTAAGAATGTTATCTATGAAAGATGCTCACACTACTGGTAGGAGGTGAAGATTCCATGGCAAAGCAAAATAAGAAGAAAAATAAGCAAGAACGTAATGAAGAGAAAGCACCTGGTTATGGAGATAAAAAACTTGAAGGACCAGATAGACCATCAACATAATATACATACAAAGGCTGACTCTCAGCCTTTGTTTTTTAATAGCAGTTCTTCTAGTAGGATGCCTGCTTGTACTTGCTTTTGTTTTTTCAGGAACCATTTTGTAAGATCAAATTGGTCTCCTAGCTCCACTTCTTCAAACCATTTATCTTTTCTCTCCCCTTTATACCAATCTAATGTCTTGCCTTTATGGTGTTGGATAATCGGATAGGTAGTTCGTAAAAATGGTGTATTGCGAAATCTTCGTTCATCTATATACCTTTCATAATCATATCTTGAGCCAGTATGCTCTACGACGTTGGAAAATTGAATAAAAAATTTATAATAGTCCTTATGAAATAAAAGGGATGCAAGCTTTTTACCAAGTTCAATTCTATTATCTAGTTTTGTAAATTTATGAACGGAAAATCCAAATAATCTGCCATCCAATGTTGGAAAAAGGACTGAACTAAAGTGCAGAGTGTCCTGAAGATTATAGAAGAAACTTTGAAAGACCTTCCTATTTAATAATGGATGTTCGATTACAGGCATTTGAATGAGATTCTGTTCATTAATGATTTGGGCTGTTACCAAACGACCCCCATTCCCATATCGCCAAAAAAGCTCCCATTCTGCCTCGATAAATTGAGATACCGAAAACATTTTTAGCATGTAAAACAAAGGCTTCCCTATTTTTTTCGAGTACTCGTAAATCAAGAGTTGTGGAAATGCATCTGAAAAAATGAGCCAGTTTGCGCGTTCATATGTGTCGAATAAAATTTTTCTCTCTTTTTTTGTTAGAATTTTCGGGAACCATTCTCCTTCTAAATCCGTCATATTCCAACCTGCATTCCGTGAAACTTGACTTGCTAAAAATGACCATCGTATCTCTTTATTTCTTTTATAGTAAGTTGCATAACGCTTCGTACGCGAAATATTATCAATATTTCCTTTGGCTGTTTTTGATTGAATATCCAAAAGTAATTCTCTTTCTTCTATTGTTAGATGCAGTTCCTGGTTTCTACGAATATCTACCATTGTCTCTATTTGTAAAATATCGGTTTGTTTTTTTCTCATTCTTGGCACACCTCTTACCCATAGTGTGTCCATCCTTTAGAGCAACACGCCCCCAAAAGTATATTTTCAGCCGAATAGTATGTTATAGTGAAAAGTAATCCTTCTAGACCTGACCCTAATTGTTACAATTTCTTTAAACTAATTCTAAGAAATTTTTGGTATAATAGGTGTCTTAAGGGGGATGAGAGTATGGAGTTTCGTTATCCAAATGGGAAAGTATATAAGCCCCAACAGGTAAAAAATATACCACACCTCAAGCAAAGAATTTATGGGAATCGTGGGATGACACTTGAAGAAGATCTCAACGAAACAAATCAATTTTATTTGGAACAGGAAATTGCAGTTATTCATAAAAAACCAACACCTGTACAAATCGTAAATGTCGATTATCCGAAAAGAAGTGCAGCAGTCATAAAAGAAGCCTATTTTAAGCAAGCATCAACCACGGACTATAATGGTATTTACAAAGGTCGTTATATTGATTTTGAAGCAAAGGAAACGAAAAATAAAACCTCTTTTCCGCTTCAAAACTTTCACGAGCACCAAATAAAGCATATGTCTGATTGTGTAAAGCAAAACGGGATTTGCTTTGTAATTCTTCGTTTTACAACATTAGATGAAATGTATTTCCTTGAGGCCAAACACCTATTAACCTTCTGGAATCGAAAAATGGCTGATGGAAGAAAATCAATTACAAAAAAAGAAGTTGAAACATACGGACATCCATTATCTATTGGATTTAGGCCAAGAATTGATTATATTAAAGTTATTAATCAACTCTATTTTGAATCGTAAAAGGCTAGGAATGAAACATTTTGTTATTCAAAAACGTCAATAGGTATGAATGCAATTGAAAGGCAGGAAATAGTATGTCTGAAAAATATAAAACACGTGAAGAACGCCGACATGCGAATCAAAAGAAAAAGAAACCAAAAAAAGCGAAGGGATCGTTATTTAAACGAATCATACTCATTATCCTACTAATAGGAATAATAGGAATGGTAGCTGGGGCTACCACATTCTTCGTAATGGCAAGTGGAGCACCACCATTAGATGAATCCTTACTAAAGGATCCACTTTCGTCAAAAGTTTATGATATGGATGGCAACAAAATTTATGAATTTGGCGCAGAAAAACGGACCTACGTCCCTCTGGATCAAATACCTGAGGATTTAAAGAATGCGGTAATAGCGGTCGAAGATGCTCGTTTCTATGAGCACCATGGATTAGATGTTATTCGTCTTGGTGGCGCCGTTGTTGCAAATATTACTGATGGATTTGGTTCTGAAGGAGCGAGTACCATTTCACAACAGGTAATAAAAAATTCCTTCTTCGAAGAAGGACAAAAAAAGCTTACGAGAAAATCACAGGAGTTATGGCTTGCATTTCAATTAGAACGTAAGTACTCAAAAGACGAAATTCTTGAAATGTACCTTAACAAAATCTACTACGGGGTCGGTAACACATATGGTGTATCCAAGGCTGCCGAAATATATTTTAATAAGCCACTTGACGAACTAGAGCTTCATGAATCTGCTTTTATTGCTGGATTAGGGCAAAATCCAGGGATTTATAACCCTTTTGTTCATCCAGAAGCAGCAGAAAAGCGTCGTAATATTGTATTAAACCTAATGGTTAGACATGAATTTATTTCGAAAGAAGAAGCAGAAGCTGCTAAAAAGGTTCCGATTGAATCTTCTATAGTAGAATCAAAACAACAATCATCACCAATAGATTCTTTCATGGACCAAGTAAAACTCGAACTTAAAGAATATGATGATATCGATGTTTATAATGCAGGTGTGAAAATCTATACAACCTTTGACCCTAAAGCACAAGCACACATAGATTCATTATTAGCAAATGAAAATCCTGATGTTCAATTTCCAAATGACGAGTTCCAAGCTGGAATCGCGGTAGTGGATACGAAAACAGGTGAAATTAGAGCATTAGGTGGCGGAAGAAACCAGGCCCAAAATAACCGCAGAAACTTTGCGCTTGAATCCGAAAACCAACCTGGTTCAACGATTAAACCAATTTTAGACTATGGCCCTGCTATTGAATATTTAAAATGGTCAACCTACCATCAAATTAAAGATGAACCATACACTTATTCAAATGGCGTGCCCATTAATAACTTTGACCGAAAGCATATGGGGCAAATAACTGCAAGAGTTGCATTAGCCCACTCAAGAAATATTCCAGCACTAAAGGCATTCCAGGAAGTTGGCGTAACCAAAGTAACGGAATTTGCTGAACGTCTCGGAATTACATTTGATGAAAGAATTAATGAGGCCTATTCAATCGGTGGAATGTCAGGAGGTATCTCTCCTCTTGAAATGGCTGGTGCCTATGCAGCATTCGGAAACCAAGGAAACTTTATTAAACCACATGCGGTCGACAAGATTGTTTTCCCGGATGGAAGAGAAGTAACTCTTGCTCCAGAGCCTGAAGAAGCAATGTCTGAAGCAACAGCATTTATGATTACAGACATGCTAAAATCTGTAATGGATTTTGGTTCTGGGAGAAAATATGATGTTTCTGGTTTACAAATTGCTGGAAAAACAGGAACAACAAACTATTCCGCAGAGGATATAAAGAAATATAATATATCTTCTGGTGTACCAGATGTTTGGTTCAGTGGCTACACACCTAGCCATACTGTCGCAATTTGGACGGGATATAAAAATAATCGAGAACCTATTAAGCCTGCTGAACAGAACCTAGCATTAAAATTGTTTAGGAACATCATTACGAATCTTTCTGAAGGAAAAGAATCAGAGGATTTCGTTATGCCTAAGACTGTCGTTAAAGTTGGTGTAGAAAAAGGATCAAATCCTGCAAAACTTCCAAGTGATTTTACGCCGAAAGATGAAATTGTTTACGAATATTTCATTAAAGGCACAGAACCAACGCAAGTATCAGATAAATATGACAAACTCACCCCACCATCAAACCTTGATGTGCAGTATGATCAAGTGACAAATCAAATCAATCTATCTTGGGCATATACTGAAGGTGAGCTCGATGGTAATAGCTTTGAGATTGGTGTTTCAATTGATGAAGGACCGGCTAAAGTTCTTACAACTACGAAGGAATTAACCTATACAATTCCAGATGCTATTCCTGGAGCTATCTACAAATTTACAGTTACAGTTGTAAATGATGATAATCCTGAAAAACGCAGTGATCCTGCGTCAAACACAATCAATGTTCCGGAACCGGAGGAAGAAGAAATTGAAATTCCACTCCCTCCTGTAACTCCACCAGGTAATGGAAATGGTGGAAACGATGGTGACAATGGTGGTGGCGATGGCAATGGAGAAGGTAACGGTGAAGGCGAAGGTACTGGTGAAGGAGCGATCTTCCCACCTCTCCCACCTGTTAACGAAGACCGTGAATAAGAAAAAAAATAACGCACAAATTGTGCGTTATTTTTTTTGAGTTCTAATTTTCATGATTGCATGAAGCTTTAGAAGTTCGTGATAAAGTTCATTTAATTGTACAAATGAATGGTATTGATGAGGCTTTTTCAAAATAAAAGAAATACGCTCCTCAAAATTAATCGGCTTATAATCGAATTCCTGAGAGCTTTCAAGTATGGTTTCGGTTTCTGCACTCGAAAATTGCTTTTCATTTATTAAACATAAAAAGGTTAAAAAATCATCTATTGCTTCATTCATCGGCTCAACAACTGCTACTTTTTCTCTATTTCGATAGCAGCGAGTTAGATGTTCTTTTCTTATATCCCATTTTTCAATAATATCAGATATACCCTTTTCATTATCCAACCTTTTCTTTCCCCTTCATTCGCTTTTTCCCTTCCCTACAAACCTCTAAAAGCGGACATATTTCACATTGTGGATTTTGAGCCTTGCAATGGTATCTTCCGAAAAAAATCATCCGATGATGGGTCACAGACCATTCTTCTTTAGGAACCTTTTTCATTAATGTTTTTTCAACTTCTAATACAGAGTCTTTCCATCTGCAAAATCCTAGTCGCTTACTTACTCTTTCTACATGAGTATCAACCGCAATTGCTGGAATATCAAAGGCTACAGACACAACAACATTAGCGGTTTTTCTACCTACCCCAGGTAATTTTATTAATTCATCGCGGTCTTGTGGAAGGATGCCTCCATATTCTTCAATTAACATCTGGCATAATTTACGAATGTTTTTTGCCTTGTTTCGAAAAAGACCAATGGAACGAATATCATTTTGAAGCTCTTCAAGAGAAACAGCTAAGTAATCCTCTGGTGTTTTATATTTTTCAAAAAGAGAAGCTGTTACTTTATTCACCAATGCATCTGTACATTGAGCAGATAATGAAACAGCAATCACCAGTTCAAATGGATTCTTATGATTCAACTCACAATGAGCCTCCGGGAACATCTCTCCCATTGTGTCTAGACAAAATTGAATTTGTTGTTTGTTTAGCATTTTTTATCACCTATTTTTTATCTTTAGCTCTCTAACCAATTATAAAAAGGAATGGTTCGTTTGTAATCTCCCTGCTGAGGTTGCTCAGATTGTTTTTGTTTATGTTGGTGTTGCCGGAATTTTTGAGAATGGTTTTGAGCCTGTGCAATCGTACGGATACCGTTCTTTTTCCATTCAAAGAGGATTCGATCAATATATCGGAAATTGAGCTTTCCTGACATAACTGCTTCTCGTAATGCTGCTTTTATAATGGATGGATCATGATGGTCTTGATCTAGCCACATTGCTAAGGATTCACACTCAAATGGTGAGAGAGGTCGTCCGAATTCTTGTTCAAAAATACTATATAAATCCTTTTCGTGTTGTTGTTCGATTTCTTTCTCTTCGTGTATATTTTGTTGAACAAGATATTGGAGCATTTTCTCCCATAATGGTCGTAAAGAGTATTTTTCGTAGATGATACGATTTTCATCATTTCCTTCATTTATTTCTAAATAACCACGTTGAATGAGCTGGCGTAGAATTTCCATACATTTTTCTTCTGTAATTGTCATGCGATTTGAGATTTCAATTGGTGTAGGAAAGAAATTTCCACCATCCATAAAAGTTAAGATATGGAATAGGACCATCATTTCCTCTTCATTAAGCTGTAGATGTCGATACGAGGACATTAACATTTTCGGAATTGAAATACTGCCTTGTTCGAATAAATCAACTAATTTATCCATTTTCATGTATAAACACCTCTTCATACCCTAGTATAACATGAGATTACGGTTAGCAATAAGAAAGAAATATTTGGCTTCAAATTGTTGAAAAAATAAAAAAGAAACCTTCTCCTTCAAGAAGGTCTCTACTATTGTTAATTATGGATATAGACGGTTTAATAAGCGTGGGAATGGTATTGTTTCACGTACATGTTCAACGCCACTAATCCATGCTACAGTTCGCTCTAAGCCTAATCCGAAGCCTGAGTGTGGTACTGAACCATATTTACGTAATTCAAGATACCATTGGTACGCATCACTTGTTAATCCATGTTTTTCAAGCTGTTGTTTCATAAGGTCATAATCGTGAATTCTCTCTGATCCACCAATGATTTCACCATAGCCTTCAGGAGCAATTAAGTCCGCACATAACACCACATCATCACGATCAGGTGCTGGCTGCATGTAAAAAGGTTTAATTCCCTTTGGATAATTTGTAATAAATACTGGTTTTTCATAACTTTCAGCAATTGCAGTTTCATGTGGAGCACCAAAGTCATCGCCCCACTGTATGTCATTAAAACCTTTTTCATGTAAAAACTCAATCGCCTCATCATAAGAGATACGTGGGAATGGTGCTTGAATTTTTTCAAGCTTTGAAACATCACGACCTAATGTTTTCAGCTCTAATTGACAGTTTTTCAAGACAGACTGAACAATATGCGCAACATATTCTTCTTGTACTTTTAAGCTATCTTCATGTTCATAGAAGGCCATTTCTGGCTCAATCATCCAAAATTCGATTAAATGGCGTCGTGTCTTCGATTTTTCCGCACGGAATGTCGGTCCGAAGGAGAATACTTTTCCTAAAGCCATCGCTGCAGCTTCCATATATAATTGTCCACTTTGTGATAAATATGCATCTTCATCAAAGTATTTTGTTTGGAAGAGTTCAGTTGTACCTTCAGGTGCACTTCCAGTTAGTATCGGTGGATCAACCTTTGAGAATCCATTGTCATTGAAAAATTCGTAAGTTGCACGAATAATTTCATTACGGATTTTCATGACAGAATGCTGTCTCTTTGAACGAAGCCACAAGTGACGATTATCCATTAAGAATTCTGTTCCATGTTCCTTTGGTGTAATTGGGTAATCGACTGCTTCATGTATAACTTGAATATTTGTAACCGTAAGTTCATAACCAAAAGTTGATCTTTCATCTTCCCTAACAACACCGGTTACATATAAAGAAGATTCTTGTGTAATTGATTTCGCCGTTTTAAAAACGTCCTCATCCACTTCCGCCTTCACAACGACACCTTGTATAAAGCCTGTCCCATCACGAAGTTGTAAAAAGGCAATCTTTCCACTTGAGCGTTTATTCGCTAACCAAGCACCGATTGTTACCTCTTCTCCAACAAATTTATTAACTTCTGAAATAGTTGTTTTCACAATTGTCCCTCCAAAAATCAATCAAATGCGCATTGGCGTTATTTGCGCCACTTATGTATAAATTCCTACTTTATTATACATATCTTGTCATAATGAAGCAAGAAATACCATGGGGATGGTTCATGAGTGAATAAAACCCAAACGAACCATCCCCATATGAATCCATTAATTACATCTTTTCCTCGACAAATTTTCGAATACGATCAATCGCAATTTCAAGCTGTTCTAATGATGTAGCATAAGATAGACGAATGTTGTTTGGTGCACCAAAGCCCGACCCAGGTACAACAGCAACAAGTGCTTCTTCTAATAGAGCTTTAACAAAGTCATCTACATTTTCATATCCTGTCAATTCCGCACACTTTTTAGCATTCGGAAATAGATAGAAAGCCCCTTGTGGCTTTTTGCATGAAATACCAGGAATGCTTACTAATTTATCATATATAACATCTAATCTTTGTTCAAACGCCTGTCTCATTGTTTCAACAGGTTCTTGTGGCCCTTCATAAGCAGCAATCGATGCATATTGTGCGATCGATGTTGGGTTAGAAACACTATGGCTTGAGAGGTCTGTCATGCTTTTAATGATATCAACAGGACCGGCCGCATAACCGATTCTCCAACCTGTCATTGAATGTGATTTAGAAAGTCCATTGATAAGAACGGTTTTTGATTTCACTTCTTCACTTACCTGAGCAATTGAATAGTGAGTAGCACCAAAATACACAAGTTTTTCATAAATTTCATCAGAAACAATCAAAATATTATGCTTCACACATAGTTCACCAATTGCTTTTAATTCTTCTTTTGAATAAAGCATACCCGTTGGATTACTTGGTGAATTTAATACTAAAGCAACTGTTTTATTTGTAATGGCTGCTTCCAGCTGTTCTACTGAAACTTTAAAATTATTTTCTTCTTTTCCTTCAACATACACTGGTACACCTTCTGCAAGCTTCACTTGCTCAGGATAGCTAACCCAGTATGGAGTAGGAATAATAACTTCATCATCTTTATTTAAGAGTACTTGGAATAAAGCATATAATACAAATTTTGCGCCAGTTCCAACAATCACTTCATTTGGCTTATATTCTAATTGTTGGTCTTTTAAAAGCTTATTACAAATCGCTTGTTTTAACGAAGGTAATCCAGCAGAAGGTGTATATTTTGTATGTCCCTCTTTCATTGCTTTTATTGCGGCCTCGATTATGTGATCAGGTGTATTAAAATCCGGTTCACCTGCACCAAGTCCAATTACATCATGCCCCGCTGCCTTCAATTCTTTTGCTTTTGCGGTAATAGCAAGTGTAGATGAAGGTGTTAATGCTGCTACTCTGTTTGCTAATTTCATGGTTTTCCCCCCACGTATTATGGTTTGATTGAATTGCGGTATTTGCCAGTTTCAAAATACAATTTATGGTAGGTTAATCGATTATCACTACCTATATAAATAATTTCCCAAATGGGGATATTATCTTCAATTCCAAGTTTGACGGAACGAATTTCTTGTGGATCCCGTTCCCTCTTTAGTATAGCAATTGCTTCTTTTTCTGTGATTCCATCACGTTCACTGCGCGTTACTATTTCACCATCTTTTTCTGGAATCCAAGCCATCATTTTTTCACCCTTATCATTTTTACCGATGACGACTTGATACGCTTTCGTTCCAAAATATGTATAACTTTCTTCAATTGTTTCAATTGCTGTCTTCTCGAGCGCAATTTCATTTCCTTTTGATTGAGCATTATTAAATGGCTTTAATGCCGATTGATAAATGCTGATTCCTGTCCAAATGATTATAATAAGGAGAAGGACGAGTATCCATATGATCCATTTTTTCATTTTAATCAACTTCTTTACGTACGATAAATTGTAAAAACTGCATTATTTTGATCATCTTTATCGAGTGCCAATCCAAACATAAGATCTTCATGCTTTAAACTTCGATTTAACAAATCAACAATTTTATATAAATCAGGAGTATTTTGAATCTTAACAGTCGATAGAACTTCTATCTTACTTTCCAAGCAAGAGCTCTCCCTTCATTCATCACAAATTTTACTACTCATACGATATCTTACTAACGGCAACAATAGAAGTACTACAACATTACAGTTGAAGTTGTCTTCACTAAGTTGCCTTACATCATTATAACAGTTGTATAACCATTCACAATATACTTTTGAATAAAAAAATCAACTCCTAATCCCATGCCTTTACCTGTCTTTTGACAGGTCTTTTTTATTCTTGGTCACTCTTTGGTTTGTCACTTTTTAACGAAATCGGAAAGACTTCATAATCTGTTTGTGAACATTTGATGGTGACACTGCCAAATTGTTTCGTATAGTAAATGTCAATCCAACTACTATTTAGTCTTTCTAACACATCTGAACTAGGAAGTGATCCTTTTTTATGAAAAATAATCGCAATTTGAGGATTTACATGATTCACAAATTTTTCTCCTGAACCCTTTGCATGGCCAAACTCTGCGACCTTTAATATATTTGTTATGGGCAGCTCTTTATTTGAAAGCATTTGGTGCTCTAATTTTGAATTAGCACTGGTCATAAAAAGAACCTGATGATTACCAAATCGCAATAATATATCCATGCCGAGAGACTTCTCGTTATCATGTTCTTCATGAATGACTTCAGCAGCTAGTAAAGAGCTTAATTGATAGGTCTTTTGGTGTTCCCACTTAACGATATTGATATTGGAATATTCCTGCTTATTTTGCGCTCCTTGGATGATTTGTACATCGGAGAATTGCTGTATTAGCCAGTCTATATTAGAAGTATATAATGTATCTTGTTTTGTGATAATAATGCCTTTTAATTTTTTCACTTCATAGACTTCAAGGTACTCCTTAAGTTCCTTTTGGGTTCCGTTCCCACCGGTATTCACAAGGTAAAATTCTCCATTTGGTAAATGAATCAAACTTGCTTCACCGTTTGAGAGGTCCAAAAATGTAATTGCAATCTCATCCTCGGATAATTTAACATTTATTTTCTCTATATTAGTCCGCACATTTTCACTTGTCCAGTCTGAATTAAATAATGTTAAAAAAATTAATAAGATCAGATTAAAATGCTTCACAAATCAGCCTCCAGAATTTAAAAATCTATAGCCATTCTTCTACGTGTTCCAATAGCTCATTAAGAGGTTTTTGAATAAATTTCATTTGTGGAATTGATGAAATGAACTTCTTTCCATACCATGTTGTTATAATTCGACGATCTAAAATAAAGATTACCCCTTTATCTTTTTCTGATCGAATTAACCTTCCAATTCCTTGTTTAAATCGAAGGATTGCTTCAGGTAAAGAAAGGTCCTTAAAGGAATCTCCGCCCTTTCCTTCAATTTCCTTCGAACGTACAGCGAAAATTGGATCGTTTGGAGGAGTAAACGGCAACCTGACGATAACAAGTGCGGTTAAATCTTCGCCTGGGATATCTACACCCTCCCAAAAACTGCTCGTACCTAAAAGAATTGACTTATTAAACGCCTGAAAATTCTTTGTTAATTTTGCCCGACTGCCACCACTTATACTCTGAGCAATTAACACAAATTCTTCTAGTTGCTGCATATTTTTTAAATTCATATAAGTTTTTTGCAGCATATCATAAGAAGTAAAAAGAACAAGCATACGTCCATTCGTTTTTTTTGCAATTTCAGCAATATGAACTGAAATCGAATCAACAAATTCATCCTGTGATACAGAATTGATGAGTGGAACAGTTGATGGTACCATCATCGCTGCTTGACGTTCATAATCAAAAGGTGACGGTATTGACAATGTAATTGGTTGAAAATCTGTCAAGCCAAGCTTCTTAATCATATAGGAAAATGAATCATCCACTGTTAATGTTGCAGAAGTCATAATCACACTTTTCTTAAATGTAAAAAAGTGATCAGCTAAATAATCAGAAACATCTGTGGGCTCCACAAATAAAGTTGCTGAATTTACAGGCCCTTTTGGATCGATTTCAATCCAAACCATTTGATTTTCCAACACACCATAAAAACTTTCAATAATAGCACATTTCTCAAATAACAAATTGAAACATAATACATAATCATTAAATAAGCCTAATTGCAAAGGTGTTAGTAATGATTTATTTTGTATAATAAGCTCGTTCTGGTATTGAACCATTGTAGAAAGCTCTTTTTTTGAAATACTAAGCTTTGTCATTTGTTCAATCGCTTCTTGCCAATGCTCACCAGATTCATTTTTTCGATCTACTACATATTGAATCCGATTAGTTTGGTTTTCGAATGATTGTTTTGATAATGCATGACTACGTATCATCCGGAAAAATTCATTAACAGATGCCCTCATATCCTTTAAGAGTTGATTCACACGTTCAAATGAATCTGAATTGTATCCAATCCGCTCCATTATTTTTGATGATTTCCTAAGTAAATCATTTGTTTCGAGTTGACCAATCCTCGTTAGAACAGAGTGAATCATTAAGTAATGAATATGTAATCCTACCTGACGCTTCGCTAGTGCTTCAAAATGATGTGCTTCATCCATAATTAAATAGTCATAAGAAGGGAGAATTTCAAAATCATGTCTCAAATCCTGTAATAACAAAGCATGATTTGTAATTAATATATCCGCTTTTTCTGCTGCTTCCCTTGCTTTTTTATAAAAACTTCTTGACTCCCAGATCGTATCTTCAAATCCGGGATTTTCATATGTGCTTTTCACACGATCCCATAAAAGCTTACCACCTGAAGGTAAATTAATTTCGTCAATGTCTCCTGTTTCTGTCTCAGTTAACCATACTAGTATTTGAGCCTTCGTTAAAACCTCATCATAATTGTCACTGTCCTCATAAAGAATTTGTTCAAACCTTCTTAACGAGAGATAATTTCCTCTTCCTTTTAAAAGAGCAACGTCAAAATCAAACGAAAGGATTTCTCGTAATTTCGCGATATCCCGCTCTACTAATTGTTGCTGAAGTTGAAGGGTATTTGTACTGATCATACAACGTCCCTTCTTTTTTGAGATATAGATTCCTGGAAGCAAGTAGGCTAATGATTTCCCAATACCTGTACCCGCTTCGACGATTGCATGTTGGTTTGTTTCAAGCGCATGGTGAATGGTTTGCACCATTTCTAACTGTCCCTGCCGAAAAGGAAAATCGTGAATCACTGAGTGAAAAACCTCAGTATATGTATTACTTTTTGGGGTTGGTTTAGCTTTTCGCTTCTTCTTTTTACGCAGAGCGAGTCCACGATAGATATCAAATTTCGATTCGCGTTGTGCATGATTAGATTTATCATCCATAATCTCTCGCAAAATTTCACGGATATCGCTTTTAAAATGATTTGAAAGGGTATATAGCTTTTGAATCGTTACTAACGGCAGTTTCTCTATTTTACGTACTATTTTTAAGAGTATTTCTGCTGTTACTTCAGCATCACTATCTGCTTGATGTGGATTTTCATGTGTTAATGAAAGAGATTCAGCAAGCTGTCCAAGTTTATAGCTATCTGCCAATGGAATCATCACTCTTGAAAGTTCAACCGTATCAATAGTAAGACATTGAAAATTCGTAAAACCGCACTGGGCTAGCTCCTCCTGTAAAAAGGAATAGTCAAAAGGAACATTATGAGCAACAAAATAGGAATCCTTAAACATTGAAATAATCTCGGGAGCCACAATTGAAAAATCAGGAGCATTCGCAACGACTTCATTTGAAATACCCGTAAATTGCTCGATAAAAACAGGAATGTCTTGTTTCGGGTTTACAAAAGTTGCAAATCTTTCAATGATTTCTCCATCTTCAATGACTACAGCTGCAAACTGAATAATCTTATCACCCTTATTTGGAGAATTCCCTGTTGTTTCCAAGTCTACAACGACAAAGCGTTTATTCATTTAGTGCCACCTCCTAACACAAACGCCCCCAATGTGGGGGCGTTGTTCTTATTAAATTTTTCTTATAAAACAGTTGCAGCTGGTTCTTGAAAAAGTAATTCTTTAATTTGATTGTCTTCGTTCATGATCGCTACCCTAGGCTTATGTTCAGCCAGTTTTTCTTCAGGTACAATCGCATATGAAATCACAATAATGACATCTCCCTCTTGTACAAGACGAGCAGCAGCTCCATTTAAACAAAAAACTCCGCTTCCTCTTTCACCAGGGATAATATATGTTTCAAGTCGAGCCCCATTGTTATTATTTACAATTTGAACTTTTTCATTAGCAACCATTCCGACTGCATCTAATATATCTTCATCAATAGTAATACTACCTACATAGTTTAAGTTTGCTTCTGTGACACGTGCTCTGTGTATTTTTGCGTTCATCATTGTACGGAACATGATGCTCCCCCTTGAATCAAAAAATTTCTTTCACATCAAAAGTTATATTATCAATAAGTCTGACTTTTGTAAACTTGACAGCTATGGCAATAATGATTTTACCAGTTAGCTCAGAAAGTTCGTCAAGCGCAGGGTAACTGTATATTTCTACATAATCGATTGCACCGGATGTATGTTTTGTAATATGGTTCATGATTAGTTCTTCAACCACTCTTGGGTTTCGTTGTCCATCCTCGATGGCCGTTTTAGCCATTTGAAGGCTTTCATATAATCTTGGAGCTTCTGCTCTCTCTTTGTCAGTTAAATTTACATTACGCGAGCTTTTCGCTAGCCCATCCTCTTCTCGGACAATTTCCACCGGAACAAGCTTGATTGGGAAATTAAAATCAGAAATTAAACCATCCACCACCGCTACCTGTTGAGCATCCTTTAACCCAAAGTACGCTCGGTCTGGCTGTACAATATTAAATAATTTGATTAATACTGTAGCCACTCCGTCAAAATGTCCATTCCGTTGTCTACCACATAACACATCTATTCTTGAATGAACATTTGCAGTCAGTGACATTTTGGTCGGGTACATGTCTTCGGTACTTGGGTGAAATAGAATATCAACCCCATTGTTTTCTGCGAGTTTGCTATCTCTTTCAAAATCACGCGGATAGGAATCAAAATCTTCATTTGGACCAAATTGTAGCGGGTTTACAAATATACTTACTGCTAATACATCATTTTCGCTTCTTGCCTTATTCATTAATGTTAAATGACCTTCATGAAGAAACCCCATTGTTGGTACAAACCCAACCGTTTTTCCTTCTAGCTTTAAAGTCTTGATATGTTGCTGCATTTCCTTGATCGATGTTACAACTTTCATGTTCATTTTCCCCCATAAAGGCTTGCAAGCTCTTCTTCTTTCATTGTGTACGAATGTTTTTCATTAGGGAATGACTTTGCTTTAACCTCAGTAATGTAATCTTGGATTCCTTGTTTAATCGGTTCATTTACAGAAGCATATTGTTTCACGAACTTTGGAACACGATCGACTCCATATGAAACCACATCATGGAAAACAAGAACTTGACCATCTGTACCGTTTCCAGCCCCAATCCCAATAGTCGGAATTGAAATGCTATTTGTAATTTCTTCCCCTAATTGCTTCGGAACACATTCTAATACTAAAGCGATCGCACCTGCTTTTTCCACTTTTTTGGCATCCTCAATGAGCTGCCTAGCACTTTCTGCATCTTTTCCTTGTACCTTATATCCACCTAATACACCCACTGCCTGTGGTGTTAATCCTAAATGCGCGACTACAGGAATTCCTGCTTCAGTTAAAGCTGAAATCGTATAAATGACATCCTTTGACCCTTCGATTTTAACTGCATGTGCACCCGATTCTTGAATAATTCGTGCGGCATTTTTCAAGGCATCAGATCGTGAGACATGATAGGACATGAATGGCATATCCGTTACAATATACGTATCTTTTGCACCACGTTTTACGGCCTTCGTATGATGAATCATATCATCTACTGTTACTGGAATAGTAGAATCATAGCCTAATACAACCATACCCAATGAATCACCGACAAGGATCATATCGACCCCTGCTTCTTCTGCAAGCTTTGCAGATGGATAATCATAAGCTGTTAACATGACAATTGGCTCTTTCTTCTGCTTCATTTTCAAAAATTCTGTTGTTTGTTTCATCATTTTTCCTCCTTTTGGCTTTTAAAGCTCGCCTTGCTTAAGGCTGTCCTCGAGTCCTTAAAAGAGGAGATGAATAACCGATTCGTGGACGTTTTTTGTAAATTCAGTAAAAAATCCTTCTTTCTAAAAAGAGAAAGAAGGATTAAACATTAATGTGTTCGGTAAATTTCATCCCTCTGTCCCAGTCCAATGGATCAAGGCAGAATATAATTGTAAATGACATTGGTAAAACGTAAGTGACTGGTGTAGTTCCGAAAGGATACCACCCATTACTTTGAATTATATAAAAGATTCAATATTATTTCTACACTTTATTTATCAGGAAACTCAATATCTGCTGAATAGATATGGTGCAATTTACCAGATGCATCCTCAAGAAGTAATACACCTTCGTCATTGATTCCAATTGCTTTACCTTCAATTGAACCTGAAAGTGTTCTTGCAACGATTCTCTTGCCGATACTTGTTGCATAGCTCTCCCATAATAACTTCACAACCTTGAAGCCATGTTGTAAATATTCCTTATATAGTTTTTCAACTTTAAATAAAATTACTTGAACTAGCTTCGAGCGATCAATTTTTTCTCCTTTTTCGATTGCAAGTGAGCTTGCAATTGAATGTAAGCTTTCAGGGAAATGGTTCAATTCTTGATTCACATTAATACCAATTCCAATGATAACTGAATTAATCCGGTCAGTTTCTGCCTGAAGTTCTGTTAGAATACCAACAATCTTTTTTTGATTGATTAAAATGTCATTTGGCCATTTTATATCAGGCTCTAACCCTGTCACTTCTTGTATTGCTTGGACTACACCTACTGCCGCCAAAAGTGTTAATTGCGGAGCTTGTGAAGGTGGAATTTGCGGTCTTAATATCATGCTCATCCAGATTCCTGTATGCTTGGGTGAATACCAGGCCCTGTCTAGTCTTCCACGACCTGTTGTTTGTTCTTCAGCCACAACAAGTGTGCCCTCAACAACACCATCATACGATAGACGGTGTGCTATTTTTTGGGTTGAGGTGAGTGATTCTTCAAAATGAATATTTCTTCCGAGAAATTCGGTTTCAAGACCCAATTGAATTTCGTTGCCGCTAATTTTATCTGGCTTCGTGATTATTCGATAACCAAGTTTTCTAACTGCCTCCAACTCATACCCTTCGTTTCGCAAATCTTCAATATGCTTCCAAACGGCAGTACGTGAGCACCCAAGTTGCTCACTAATTTTTTGACCAGAAATAAATTCTCCGTTAGCATTAGAGAAGACCTCTAACAATCTTTTTCTTATTTCTGATTGCACGATAGAAGCCACTCCTTTATTTTTCCCTTGTTATTTTCCACTTCGTTTTCAAGTATTCCATCTTCAACTTTATTATAGAGATCTGAAACCCATTTTCCTGGTTTTTGATTAAACCAATTTAATAAATCCTCACCCGAAATATCTAAATCTGATCGATGCTTAATGGGCAATTTTTCATATTCTTCATATGGTGATATTTCTTGTTTAAATCCAAGCACACATAAAATTCTCTCAACCTGTTGGACACAATTAGCTCCACAATCATATAACAGTCGATTGTTCCAACCACTTTGAATAACATTTTGTATACACGCTATATTTTGCACAACTTGTTCTACAACTTTATTCGGGAGCTTCCATTGCCTTAAAAAAGACTTGATATCCTCTTTAGACAACAAATAACAAACAAGTGTCCAATATTCAGCTCTGTCTTGCAATTGATTCCATTTATATGTAGGGAAGTTTTCCAACCCTTTTATTTCATTTTCTAATCCAGGTATGTACTGATATAATTTTGTCTCAATTAAGATTGGAAAAGCCGCCTGGCAACTCGGACCCGAAAGTAACTTTTCAAATTCGATTGTAATCCGTTCAACTGAAATCTTATTTAATAAATACGCATTTTCCATGATAGCAGATTGCGTTTTTTCACAAAGTAAAAAGGACAATTGACTTAAAAATCGAACAGCCCTCATCATCCTGAGCGCATCTTCACGAAAACGTTCAGTTGGATTACCAACTGTTTGGATTACTTTCTTTTCAATCGCTTTCCTTCCATCAAAAGGGTCAATAATATCGCCATTAATCGTCATCGCAATCGCGTTCATCGTAAAGTCTCTTCTTTTTAAATCTTCATGAAGGGAAGTAACAAACTCCACATGTGATGGTCGACGGTAATCCTCATAACCTTCTTCCGTTCTAAAGGTTGTCACCTCAAATTGTTCACCCTCATGTAAAACGATTACGGTTCCATGAACGGCTCCGACATCAATCGTTTTAGGAAATAAATCGATGATCTGCTTTGGTAATGCCGAGGTAGCAATATCGATATCACCGATTGAACGATTAAGGAGATAATCACGAACAGAACCACCAACAAAATAAGCTTCGTAGCCATTATTATGTAATGTTGTAAGAATTGCTTTTGCATTTACAAAAGATTCATCCATCGTCGTGATCCCCTATCAACGTTTTTTCGAAAGTATTGAATAATATAAATCCTCATAGTTATTGACAATTCGTTCAGAATTAAATTTCTGTTGGACAGATTTAATTGCCTGATTTGACATCTTTTGATGTAACTCAATATCAGATAGCAGGTTAATTGCCTTATTTGCAATATCTTTAATATCACCTAGTTCACAAATATAGCCATCTATACCATCTTCAATGACCTCTGGAATTCCACCAACATTTGTACCGATTGTCGGAACTCCACATGCCATAGCTTCAATGAGAACGAGACCAAAGCTTTCTTTTTCAGATAATAAAAGCTTTAAGTCACTGATCGAATACAGTTCAGCAAGGTTCTCCTGCTTTCCTAAAAGAAGGACTTTATCATCTAGGCCTAATTCATTCATTAATTTACAGGCAGTTGTTAACTCCGGCCCATCACCAACTAATAACAACTTTGATTTCACTTCTTTTTGAACGAGGTCAAATGCGCGGATAACATCGGGTACACGTTTTACCTTACGGAAGTTGGAAACGTGGATAATCACTCGCTCATCCTCTTCAATCCCATATTGACTTCGCAAATCATTTACATTTCGTTTGTAATAAATTTTCTCGTCTACAAAATTATAAATCGTCTTAATCTCTTTTTTGGGCTCGATTAACTCATACGTTTGTTCCACAAGTGATTGTGAAACAGCCGTCACCGCATCAGATTGTTCAATTCCAAAGCGTATAAGTTCTGTTAAAGAGGGATCATACCCGAGAACTGTAATATCTGTTCCGTGAAGGGTCGTTACAATCTTCACATCACCGCCCACCATTTGCTTTGCTAAAAATGCACATGCTGCATGTGGAATCGCATAGTGCACATGAAGAAGGTCTAGATTTTCCCTCTTTGTCACTTCTGCCATTTTACTAGCTAATGCAAGGTCATAAGGTGGATATTTAAAAACTGAATATTGATTGACTTCCACCTCATGAAAGTATATGTTTGTATAAATTTTGTTGAGACGAAATGGAAGACTTGAAGAAATAAAATGAATTTCATGTCCTTTTTCTGCAAGTAGCTTCCCTAACTCTGTTGCTACAATACCTGAACCGCCAACAGATGGGTAACAGGTAATCCCAATTTTAAGTTTCATTTACGAATCTCCCACTTCTTCGTCAAATACACGTATGCGTATCTAATAACTTACAAATTATTTCCTTCTTGTCTATCACGGATTATTTCACGCCAGGAGAAAAATCCTTGTTCAAGTCCATGAATAAGCACCTCAGCCGTTCCCATGTTTGTCGCTAAAGGTACAGCATATACATCGCATAATCTTATAAGTGCTGTTACATCTGGCTCATGTGGCTGTGCAGTAAGTGGGTCTCTAAAAAAGATCACCATATCCATTTGATTGTTTGCGATCATCGCACCAATCTCCTGATCGCCACCTAATGGTCCGGATTGGAATCTGTGGATTTTTAACCCTGTAGCTTCAGAAACACGTGAACCTGTTGTACCTGTCGCAAACAATTCATGATCTTCTAAAATAGATTTATAAGCTGTAGAAAATTGAACGAGATCTGTTTTCTTTTTATCGTGAGCAATTAATGCAATTTTCATAGTTATGTATCCCCTTATTCGATAATATTTTCCAATCCATACACTAATACATCAAGGTTCATTACAGTGTCAACGGATAATTTAACACCTGACATGAAAGAAGCCCGGTTGAAAGAATCATGGCGAATGGAAAGCATTTGTCCATTTCCACCGAACAGTACCTCTTGATGTGCGACAAGTCCAGGTAAGCGGACACTATGTATACGAATTCCGTCATATTCAGCACCTCGAGCACCTTGAATGGTTTCTTTTTCATCAGGGTGTCCTTGTTTCTTTGATTCTCTAACAGTTGTTAATAGTTCTGCTGTTTTCGCAGCTGTTCCAGATGGAGCATCGAGTTTTTGGTCATGGTGAAGCTCGATAATTTCCACATCCTGAAAATACTTGGCTGCCATTTGTGAAAATTTCATCATTAAAACCGCACCAACCGCAAAATTTGGAGCAATAATTGCACCTACTTTACGTTCCTCTGCTAGCACTGACAATCTTTCTAATTCATCTTTTGTGAACCCTGTAGTGCCAACGACTGGTCGTACTCCATGTTCAATAGCAATCTCTGTATGATATTTACCCGTTTCAGGTGTTGTTAAATCAATCAACACATCGGGGTTTGTTTCTTCAAACGCTTCTTTAATATCAGTAAAGATAGGTACGTTAACATTTGAAAATCCATCAATCTCACTTAAGGACAGCCCGTTGTATTTATGATCGATTACCCCGACTAGAGAAAAATTCTCAGTGTCCTGTACTAGTGCTACCGCTTCTTTTCCCATTCTGCCTCTTGGTCCAGCAATTACGATTTTAATTGTTTCCATTCTTTTATCTCCCTTATTCGTTAGTGTCAATACGAGTCCATCTATCTTTATCTCTTGAATTAAATTTATTCATAACAGTATTATGTGCGTCTTCAAGGTCAATGTTCAAGGAATTTGCAAGACAAATCAAAACAAACAACATGTCGCCTGTTTCTTCTGCCATGCTTTTTTCAGTTTCTGTATCCTTTTTAGGTTTTTCACCGTAATAGTGATTAACTTCTCTAGCAAGTTCACCTAATTCCTCTGTCAATCTTGCTAGTAATGCAAGAGGGCTGAAATATCCTTCTTTAAATTGGCTTATGTACTCATCTACTTCTTCTTGTAGCTGTTTCATTGTTTTATCTGCCATCTCTATCACCTCATGAAGTTTCTCTTCTTATGTTAGCTTAAAATATAGAGTTTTGACAAACTTTTCTTTTATATAACATGATTTGTCAGATATTTACCCATACTTTATAATAAAGTGGCAAAATATTACTATCTCGGGGGTAAATCATTTTGAAGTTATCGTTCAAAAGTATCTTTTTTATATTATTAGGCTCTGCCATCTTTTCGTTTGGAATTGTACATTTCAATATGCAAAATAATCTTGCGGAAGGTGGTTTTACTGGAATCACACTTTTGCTCTATTTTCTATTTGAATTCGACCCATCTTATACGAATCTAATATTAAATATTCCACTGTTTATACTCGGGTGGAAGCTGCTAGGCCGTGTTGCATTTTACTATACAATGATCGGTACTATTAGTGTTTCAATATTTTTGTGGTTATTTCAACGCTACCAGCTTGATATTCCACTTGATGGGGATTTAATGCTTGCAGCCCTATTTGCGGGTGTTTTTATTGGGGTTGGACTCGGGATTATATTCCGCTATGGAGGAACCACTGGCGGGGTAGATATCATTGCAAGGCTAGTTCGCAAATACGTGGGTTGGCCCATGGGACGGACAATGTTTTTATTTGATGCTGTTGTTATCACGATTTCGCTTATTTTCTATCTATCTCCTCGAGAGGCAATGTATACGTTACTAGCTGTGTTTATTGGGGCAAGAGTGATTGATTTTATGCAGGAAGGTGCGTATGCCGCTAGAGGTGCGATGATTATTTCAGAACAGAACGAGAAAATTGCAGAAAAGATTTTAAATGAGATGGAACGTGGTGTTACGATTTTGAAGGGAATGGGGTCGTATACGAAACAAGAGAAACATATCTTATATTGTGTTGTGGGTAGAAGTGAGGTTGGTCGCTTAAAACAAGTCATTATCTCTGTTGATCCACATGCTTTTGTTTCAGTTAGTGATGTTCATGATGTACTAGGTGAAGGTTTTACGCTAGATGAGAATAAAAAGCCAATAGAGCGATGAATAAGAAAGCCAGTTATCAGCTTGATAACCGGCTTTTACCTTTTATTATTCTTCTGAACGAGTCATCCCTGTGTACATTAAAATCAATCTCAATAGTTCGAGTACCGCTACTGCAGCTGCTGCAACGTAAGTTAATGCCGCTGCATTCAGAACCTTTTTAGTTTCACGCTCTTCATCATTTCGGATAACGCCTGCTGATACGATTTCATTCATCGCTCTTGATGAAGCATTGAATTCAACTGGTAGAGTTACAAGCTGGAATAATACGGCTGCTGCCATAAAGATAATTCCATATAGCATTAAGCTTGGTATTGTAAAAATCATACCTGCAATAATTAAAATCCATGAAAAGTTTGAGCCAATGTTCGCTACCGGTACTAGTGCATGGCGGAAGCGAAGGAAAGCGTAATTTTGTTGATCTTGAATCGCGTGTCCAACCTCATGGGCTGCAACTGCAGCACCTGCGATTGAATTCCCGTAGTAATTGTTTGTTGATAGTCGAACGACTTTTGACCTTGGGTCATAATGGTCTGATAGTACACCAGGTGTTTCTTCAATTCTCACATCATATAGTCCATTTTGATCGAGTATTCTTCTCGCTACGTCCGCACCTGTCATACCAGATGAAGATGGGATTTGTGAATACTTCTTATATGCGCTCTTTACTTTAATTTGCGCATAAATTGGAATGATAATGATTAAAGCAAAATAAACAAAAATCATTTTTTTTCCTCCATACTTATAGTATAGTTTAATTTTAATTTGAGTAGGACACAAAGTCAATTGACTTGCTTACAAAATTTAATCGCCTAAAAAACAAACAGTGGGTTAAATCCCACTGTTATCGTTGATCATAATCTCTTTGTTTTTGTCGCTTTTGTTTATCACCTTTATATTTTCTCCATCCGACATAAATTAATGTGAGAATAATGGCACCACCTGTTGATATCATCACCCAGATAAGTGATGGATCGGCTTCATCCTCTTTCATGCGTTCAAATAAGTTCTTCAGATCCATTTCCATTTGTTCAAGTTGCTGGATTCTTGTAGTCGACTTTAGGTCTTCATTTCGGTACGTATCTAAAAATGCGATATGAGAATCAATTTTTTGAACATCCTCTGGTGTAATATCAACCGCAATACTCGGATGGATCATATCATATTTTGATAGAAAGACTGTTAGTTGATGATTAAAGCTTTCAGTATCTCCCTCTTCAACAGTATCCTTCATTTGCCCAAATGTCGTCATAATGGAATCTTCCATTTCAGTCCACATCGGCTGATGCTCTGATCTCATCGCATCCATTACCAAACGGAATTTTGTAACACGATTGATCCTTTCTTCAAAACTGAGTGAAGTGGAATTTACAGCTTCAAATGCTGAATTATGGGTCATTGTAATAATTCGAAGGTCATCCATTGAAAATGATTGTTCTCGCTGATTCATACGTAAAAATTCATTTGAAAAATGTGTTAATAATTGCTTGGCATCCTTGTATCTTTCTTGCTTCACCATTTGTAGTGCCTGATCAGAGATTTGATCGAGCTTTTCCCAATTTTCTTCGTTGGAGGTGGCGTTTATGGATATAGGATGAATCATAACTATAAAGCAAATAATACATATAATTCTAGAAATTTTCATACTTGTCCCTCCTCAAACATCTAGTAAAATGTATGATAGATTGGACAAGAGTAGACCACTAATTTTACCTTAACTCTAATTTAAATCGATCTTTTTTTATACAAAGAAGATAGGTAATTAACATTGACACCATACTTAACCAAAATGTGAAGTAGCCGATCTGAGGGATATATTGATCCAGCACACTATACCTTGGCATCATAAAGAAAACGTAATCAATTACATCATTATGTAGGGTCCAAATAGCTGCAATTACTAAATGGATCGACTTTATTCGATAATATGGAGCATATAATAGACCTTGAATTGCCATTCCTAGATGAGAAAAAATAAGCATATACCCGTATATATTTAGGCCGTCCACAAAATAAGTAAGAATATTCATAACTACTGCCCAGATCCCGTATTTAAATAGGGTAACAATCGCCAGCGCTTCAATAAGCGGCCAATTCTTTCTCAGTAAAAAAGCGATTAACACAAAACAAAAAAATAAACTTGCCGTTGGGCTATCTGGAACAAAAATTAAAAATTTAGGAGGTGTGATGTTTAGTTGACTCTCATACCAAATATACCCATATATCGTACCAGGTATGTTAATGAGTAAGAGAATCCAAAGCACCCAGCGTTGCCCCATTAAATATGTAATCCACTTCATCTATGTACCAACTTTCCTTTTTTCTTACCTCAAGATTCTCTTATAAATAGTCTCTTTGTCAAGTTAAAAAAGGGTATATTCCTAATAAAAAAAGCTGACTGTATAAGTCAGCTTTTTGTTTGATTATTTAGAAGTTACACCTGAAATAAATTCAGCTAGCTTCTGCAATTCTTCATCAGTACCCTCGAACATACCTGGAGGCATTGCACCTTGACCATTTTTCGCAATGTTAGAGATTTCTTCAGGAGATAATCCGTTATCAACTAACGCCTTACCTGCTGGTCCACCTTCAAGGTTACCACCGTGACATCCGATACAACCCTTGTCTTGGTATAGTAAGTATCCTTCAGATTCTTTATCTACCTCAACTTCTGCTACGATTTTCGCAGATTCTGCTCTTGCTTCCCAGTCTACTTGAGAAGCTGATTCCCATGTTAAGTAAGCAGTAGCAGCAAATGCTAAAAGCATCATACCTGTAGCAATTGGGCGTTTAGAAGGTCTACGTTCAGGACCACGATCTAAGAATGGTGCTAGTAGAAGTGCTCCAAACGCAAGTCCCGGAATAATAAGTGTACCAATTATGTTATAATCACCTGATGCATACGTGTACTTAATCAATTGATACATGAATAAGAAATACCAGTCTGGCAATGGAATATATCCCGCCGCAGTTGGATCAGCGACTTTTTCCAATGGTGATGGGTGTGCTGCTGTTAAGCATAAAAAAGCTACTAAGAAAACAGAACCAACTAACCATTCTTTTAAGAGGAAGTTTGGCCAGAATGCTTCTGTTTTCCCTGGATACTCGGAGTAATCCTTAGGAATATGCTTTTTATTACTTACAGGAACACGTGAGTCCCCAACAAATTTCATTCCTTTTCCGCGATGCATAATCAGTCCCCCTCCTTTTTAGAGAATTTACATTACACTCAAAAGAGTTTGTACATATTTTTCATTATACAATCGAGCAAGCTCGAAAATTATTAGTCCATATCAATCCATTGTGAATAGTGCACACTTTACACTTCATAAAATGAAGGTGAATTCCATCCTACAATGGACCAGAAATACCTTGACGACGAATCATGATAAAGTGAGCAGCTAGTAATCCAAATAATGCTGCTGGTAAGAAGAATACATGAATAGCAAAGAAACGTGTCAAAGTCTGTGCCCCAACAATTTCAGGGTGTCCTGCAATTAGAGTCTTTAAGTAAGGCCCTATGAGTGGAACAGATTCAACAATTTGGATTGTAACTTTTGTTGCGAATAACGCTTTCATATCCCAAGGTAATAGGTAACCTGTTAAACCAAGCGCTAACATGACAAAGAAAATTAAAACTCCCACTATCCAGTTAAGCTCACGAGGTTTTTTATAAGCACCTTGGAAGAAAACACGTAGGGTATGTAGGAACATCATGACGATAACCAAACTAGCTCCCCAGTGATGCATTCCGCGAACAATCTGTCCAAATGCTACTTCATTTTGTAAGTAATAAACAGAATTCCATGCATTAATGATATCTGGTACATAGTACATTGTTAAAAACATACCAGATAGTACTTGGATGACGACGATAAAGAATGTTAGTCCTCCAAAGCAATAAACAAACGCACTAAAATGATGCGCTGGGTTTACATGCTCAGGAACTTCATGGTCTGCAATATCTGCCCAGAGAGGAGTAATATCAAGACGTTCGTCAACCCAATCAAAAATCTTATTTAACATTGATTACTTGCCTCCTCTAGGATTAGGTTTTGCTTTTCCTAAATATAAATAACCATCTTTTACTTCACTTTCAAATACATCTAATGGGCCCATTGGTGGTGTGCCTGGCACGTTCATACCATCCTTTTCATATAAACCATAATGACAAGGACAGAAGAAACGATCTGGGTTAGCTGGATCTTCACCCCAAGAAACTGCACAGCCAAGGTGCTTACATACCGGTGACAATGCAATGATGTCGCCGTTATCGTTTTTATAAACCCATGCTGAATTTGGAACCTCTGATTCATACCATCCATCAACTTGATTTATTTTAAAATCAAATTTTTGAGGATCATTTGAAATCTTATCAACACTTACCACTTGTACCATGTCTTGTTCAGCATCATGCTGAAGTAATGGGTCAATTGCAAAGCGAACCATTGGCATTAACATCCCAGCTGCCATGAATCCACCTACACCTGTTAGAGTATAGTTTAAAAATTGACGTCTTGAAACCCGTTGTTTATTCTCGCTCATTTTTTTCCCCCCTCTATGCTAAGCTAAGTCCACTCCGGACATAATTGTACACATTTAAAACTAGGACATTCTCATGATATATCAATATTTGGTACAGGTCAATAATAGGATTTACCGAAACAATGGCAACTATGTGACTTTCTTAGGAAAAGTAAGGAATTTTTCAATATTATTGCTAAATAATGATGGATTATCTTTGCCAGATGTTCGTAAATAATGTGACAAGTTGTTTCATTTGATCTTGAAGCATCGTTTGCTTATATTTTTCCTCAACATATTCAAGTGGTAAAGTAGGAAGCCAGATTAGGGATCCATTTAAATCGGATTCCACCTGTTTCCAGCTGCTATCAGACGTGATAAATATCGTATGTTTCATACCACCACTATTTAGATCGCTTGTCCACTGATTTAATCGAACTTTCGCCATTTCAAGTTCTTCACCATTTGAATACGTGAACGCAGGAAATAAGATAATTCTTCCTTTAAATTGACGTTCCACTTCATTGGAAAGTATGGCAATGAACTCCCCCATCGAAACCGTGTTTTTTAAGTTTCCTTCAAGCGAAACTGGAATGAGTGGAATAACAGCTGTATCAACATATTCCTTAGCTTGAATATACACATCCATATCCTTGGTTACCCATTTCATTATGTATGCTTCCTTTCTCAATCGCGTTATGTAGTAATGGTAAACTCCTAAACTACCATACCATATTCTGGACAAATAAAAAAGACTGACACACTTTGTCAGCCCCAATGTTTACACAACCCTCTATAATTGTTTAAGTTGTTCAGTTAGCCTTTTAAACGCTGTCTCATCCTGTTTGTCAAGCGCCTCATCAATCCTCTTCAACAGGTGTTCTTTTTGAAACATATGAATGGATTCCTCAAGAAACTTTTTCGCCAGCTCTTTATCCTGTTCGTTCACTTGAAGGTGTTTTGGCATATATGGATTCTCTTCAAGTACAGCCACATAATTCGGAGAATGGAAGGAGGATCTGAAATTTAGTTGAATATAAATTTCTTCTTCCCTATTTAGTCGAATATCATGAAATGACTTTTCAGCATCAGTGGTCATGACATTTTCCTTATAAAAACGGAAAGGTACATCATCAACACAATGAGTCGACATAATGATTCCTCGAGGGCAGTATTGGGCTTGCTCGACAAAGTGGACATTTTTCATGAGTTGGTCATGGCTCATTAAGTAGTTTAAAATCCAAACACACTCTCTTCTCTTTAGCTGATAATTATTCAGAAACCAGCGAATGAAGTCTTTTTTCTCGTTGACAGATACAGGGGTAGTCATCGCATGCTTCCCTCCTCTGCTAGTATGGAGTAATTTAATGTTATACTTCAACATTGACATCAAAATATCCTTCAAAAGGATGTTAAAAACAACAGAACTTTAAGCTTATTCCAGTTCAGATATTAATTCTTCAATCTCGTACTTCATCGGGTCAAGCTTAAGAAGTTCCTTAAATACTTCGATTGCCTCTTCCCGCTTACCGTCCTCCAATAGGAAATATCCAAACTCTTCTAAAAACTCTGGAGTTTCTTTAAAAGAAGTATATGCATGACGGTAATGGTTTAATGCATCCGAATATTGTTCTAGTTTATTTTTTGCAAACCCCAGGTCCCACTCAAATTGTTCATCATATTCGCCGTAACTCATGACATTATCGAGGCATTCCACAACATCCTCGAATCTTTCTTCTTGCAATAGAAACTTTGAAAGTTGTAAAGTTGCTTCCACATATCCTGGATCAATTCCAACTGCAGCCCGAAGGAACTTCTCAGCATTTTCCTTATCGCCAAGCAGCATTGATATTTTGCCTGCATAAAATGTGAGTTCTTTATTTAATGACTCCACTTCAAGGCCCTCTATGAGAACCTGAAGGCTTTCCGTGAGACTTCCTTCTTCTTCATATGCTTTAGCAAGGTATAAATAAAGTGAACCATAATCCGGGTCTAGCTCTTTTAGTCTAGAAAGAATCTGGATTGCCTTTTTATAGTATTTTGCCTGAAAAGCAGTAACGCCGAAACCAAACAATGTATTACTATCTTCTTGTTTTTTGATTGCTTCTTCATAATACGGAAGAGCCTCTTCAAATTTACCTGTTGTACTAAAGCTTTCCGCGATTCTGGCATTAACATTTACTCCTGCAATTTCGTCATTATCCTGTAAAACCTTCACATAATAAGGAATACTTTTGCTGTATTCGCCGTGAGTTGAATACAATTCGGCTAAAGCAAAATCAATGATTGGCTCATCCCCTGATTTTTCCTTAGCTAACAAAAGCTTTTGCTCACTCACTTCGTGTAAACCCTGCATCTGAAATAAGTCAGCTTGCAAAACAAGGGATTCCAAATAGACTGGGTCATCTTCTGAAATTTGCTCGAGAATATCAATTGATTCCTCTTCCATATCTAGATCGATCATGATTTCTGCCAGAAATACAAAGAGCTCACCTTCATCAGGGTATCTCGCGATTAATTCCTCAACGATTTCTTTGGCTTCTTCGACAAAGCCCCATTTATAGTAACTTTCTGCAATGGTGTATTTTTCATCATCATTGGAGTATTCTCTTAGCTTCTTTAAAGCCTTGAGGCCTTCTTCAACATTACCATCTTCAACTAATTGAATTGCATTCTCTAATCTATTCATAAAATCATTAACTCCTCTTACCTATCTCTCTTTCACCAATACGTCCGTATCATACGAAGATGCAAAAAAGCCAGGTTTTTTTACTATACATTCATTACCATAGCCGGAACGAAAGTATACATTAGCATCTACTTTTGTAAAATTACCTTTATGCATGGTGATTGTGGGTATAAGATTATGATAATCGAGAGTTGGCTTTTCATCAACTGAATAGCCTATAGAATTATGCTCATATAAATTATAATCCAGTTCTCCACCTACGCGTATATCCCCTTTGTCTGGGTAAATCCCAATCTTTTTTAACATATCAAAGGACAATGGTTCATTCTCAGTCGGACAAACCGGTATCGTTGGGATTCGATTCTGTTCAGTCATCACTCTCCACATCTCGTCTTTTCGATTATTATTAAAAATCGCCTTCTCCTTCATTTTCCACTCGGGAATGATTGGAATTTGAAAGGAATGGTAGGATTCCCTAATCCAACCCCATGGCACCTTGTATAGATCGTCCAGTTTTTCAATTGTAACAATAATGACCGGGATTTTTTTTCGCCTGCAGGCTACAATGATAGATGGCGTTAAGGATTCAAGGGGAATACGAATGCCTAAATAATAATCAATTGGACTATTTAATAGGTAATGCCTAGTATTCTTTAGAGAATCGGCCAGTTCGCGTTCGCTCTTTACGTCACTTATGACTAGTAAGGTTGTACACCCTTTTTTTAAGTATTTTTCGGTCACTTCCATTTTAAAGGATTGAAATGAATGCCCTTTCGAAAAGGAGTAGTTAATCATAACATGACCGGGTGTTAATAAGTATTGTGATAGGTTTGTCTTCATAAAAGAGAGTCTTTTGAGGTTTTCTTTCATATAATCAACTCGTTGATTTTTTATAAGAATGGAGCATGTTATGACCCTATTATCCTTTAACACATTCGCTTTTTCTAATATATATGGCATCAAACCTCCCCTTTCGCAAAACTTAGTCTTAAGACAAGCTATGCAAAAAGTGGTGGATATATGTTAGTTTTTGTTCTTTATAAAACAGAAAACCCATGGAAATTCAGTTTTCCACGGGTTTTCATTCTTAATCTTCCTTTATTAATAAATCAAGATGTTCAAAAAAGCTTGGGTACGAAACTTTAATGGAATCATAATCTTCAAGAGAAACATCATCACCCGCAATACATGCTGCAACAGCTAGCATCATGCCAATTCTGTGGTCTCCATGACTATGAACATGTCCACCCGTTAATTGTTTCTTCTCACCTGATATAATCATTCCATCTTCTGTCGGTTCAATTGAAGCTCCAAGTTTAGATAGTTCGCCGACAACTGTGTCAATTCGGTTTGTTTCCTTTACCTTAAGCTCCTCGGCATCTTTAATAATTGTTTTACCTTCAGCCTGTGTTGCCAAAAGCGCGATGACGGGAATCTCATCAATTAAACGCGGAATGAGGTCACCACCAATTTCAATCCCTCTTAATTCAGATGTTTGGATTGTTAAATCAGCAATAGGTTCGTTATTTTCCACTCTCTCGTTCTCGATTTCTAGACGTGCTCCCATACTAACCAGCACATCAATAATTCCTGTCCTTGTTGGATTCATTCCAACGTTTTTCAGTGTAATTCGACTGTTTGGTACAATCGCCCCTGCAACAAGGAAAAACGCTGCAGACGAAATATCTCCAGGAACCTGAATATTTGTCCCTATGAGCTTCTGACCGCCTTTTACTTTAACAGTCAGTCCTTCCTCTTCAACATCACAGCCATAGGCACGCAGCATGCGTTCAGTATGGTCTCTTGATTTATGCGGCTCTGTAACAGATGTTGTCCCTTTCGCATTTAAACCCGCTAAAAGAATAGACGATTTTACTTGTGCACTTGCTACAGGAGAAACATAGTCAATTCCCTGTAATTCGCCACCTCGAATTGAGAGCGGAGTAAAATTTCCATCTTCTCTTCCATCAATTTTTGCTCCCATTTGACGCAATGGTGCTGTTACCCTCTTCATTGGCCTCTTTGCAATTGACTCGTCACCAATCATGCAAGTATGAATTGGTATACCAGAGAGAAGTCCGACCATTAGTCTTGTGGTTGTTCCAGAATTACCTGTATCTAATACTACATCTGGTTCACGTAGTCCTTCAAAACCTACTCCTTCAATTACAACATGGTCCTTATCCTGTGTAATTTTCACACCAAGTTTTTGAAAACAGCTAATCGTACTTAAGCAGTCATCCCCAGGTAGAAAATTGTCCACAACTGTTTTCCCTTCTGCAATCGCCCCAAGCATAATAGAGCGATGGGAGATGGATTTATCACCAGGAATATCAATCGAACCATTGAGGCCTGTAATATTTGTACGTAACTTTATTGAATCCATATTACCACTCCTAATCAAATACCCCTTTGTGTATTTTACAAGCTATCCATTAAATGTTTCATAATTTGTCTTGCTTTCAATACATAACTTAGCTTTGGCTCGATCCTCGTCACTTTGGAAGCTGATACGTAACGCACCGTAGATTTCTTCTCTTGTCTCAATAATTCTGATATTCGTAATACTAATTCTTTCTTGGGCGAGAAGACCAGTGATTTCCGAAACGACACCAGGATAATCCGGAATATCAACATATAAATCATAGAATGAAGGTATAGCACCTTTTGTACGAGTAGGAAGTCCATCGCGAAAATTTTTGGCATCCATAAAATAATTATAAATATCATCGCCATTTCCACTTGCTACAAAGTTTCGGATTTGTTCCATTTCGTCAATCCAATTTTCAAAAAGATCTAGTAATACATTTCGATTATGTAATAATATATCACGCCACATGGACGGATTACTAGATGCGATTCTAGTAATATCGCGAAAACCTCCTGCTGCTAATGGACGAACCAGTTCATTTTTCTGATCATATTTTAGCGCTTGATGAACTAGACTAGCTGCAACAATATGTGGAAAATGACTAATTACACCAGCAACACGGTCATGCTCCTCAGGAGTCATACTAACAAAATTTGCTTTTGTTCCCTTTAATAGTGTTTTAAGTTGCTCTACACCAAGCTTACTAGAAGGAGATTCATTATGGGGTGTAAAAATATAAAAAGCATTCTCAAACAAATGTTCCTTCGCAGCAACAACACCACTTTTATGAGAACCAGCCATTGGATGGCCGCCGATAAAGGTTACACCAATTTCCCCAAGAATCGAATTTGCTGTATGAACAATTTCCTGTTTAGTACTCCCTACATCAGAAACGATGACGTCTTCTTTTAGCTCATATAAGCTGAGCTCCTGAATAATGTCAATGGTCTGCTTTACTGGAACCGATATAAAAATATAGTCACAAGTATGTACGACATCCTCTAGCTTAAATACCACTTCATCAATCACTTGTAACGTTTTTGCCAACAGTGATGATTCTGTATGGCTATCAAAACCATAAATTGTAGCATGAGGATGTTCCTTCTTTATCGCAAGTGCAATTGAACCCCCTATTAAACCAAGTCCAATTACTAATATGTTTTTTCCCATCTCATCACCACCGATAATAGAAACACTAATGGGGGTTACATTGAACCCCCACAGTTTTACTTCTGTTGATTTTCTAGCATCTCTGAAAGTATCGCTATAAGTTCACTATTTTGTTCTTCTGTTCCAACAGTAATTCGAAGGCTAGTTGGAAAGCCTAGAGCATTTCCTGAGCGAACAATGAAGCCACGCTCCAATAAATAGTGGAACACATCATCACCTGGTTGTTTAAAATCAATCAAAATAAAATTTCCAAACGATGGATAATAAGATAATTGATTTTCCTCACAGAAACTATAATACTGCTGCAAGCCTTGTTTGTTTTTCTTAACATAAGAAGCGATGAATTCTTGATCATCTATTGCAGCTGCTGCTGCTATTTGACCCACTCGATTTGAATTGAACGGCTGACGGACAGGTTCAATTTTATTAATGAAATCACTATTTCCAATTGCATAGCCAACGCGAAGCCCACCTAGGCCATAAGCCTTTGAAAAAGTCCTTAATACAAGTAGGTTAGGATAGTCATTTAGAAGTGCAACTGTATTGGGATAATCCTTTTCATTTGCCGCAAATTCATAATAAGCTTCATCCATTACAATTAGGACATGTTTTGGAACTTGCTTCAAGAAATGATGAAGTTTTTCCGAGTTCACATACACTCCTGATGGGTTGTTTGGAGAACAAACCCAAACAATTTCCGTATTCTCATCGATTTGCTTGAGCATACCATCAAGGTCATGATGACCATCAATTAGCTCAACCTCACGCACTTCTGCCCCTTCAATAATGGCATTATGCTTATACTGCGAAAATGATGGATTAGCCATAACTGTATTTTTGTCGGGTGCAAGCAATGCAGCCGTAATAATGTGAATGACATCGTCAGACCCATTCCCAAAAAGAAGTTGTGAACCATCTACACCTAAGTGCTTTGCAAGCTTTTCTCTAAGCTCTGTTGCATAGCCATCAGGGTAAATCGCAAATGAGTCCAAGCTATTTTTAACTGCTTCTTTTACTTTTTCTGAGCAACCATATGGATTTTCATTTGAAGCTAATTTCACAATCTTTTCTAAACCGTATTCTCTTTTTACCTCTTCAATTGGTTTTCCTGGTTGATATGGTTTTAAATCTAATAACTGTTCCTTGATATTCATCTGAAGCTACACCTCTTATCATATTCAAATGCGCCCTTGACGTATTTGCGCCCGATTTTTAGGCCCACAGGAAGTGGGTCATAAAGACGTTGCCACATGAAGTGGCGTTTTTAGTCTTTAATCTTACTGCTCGAAAAATTTCCTTTGAAAAATCGTGGCATCCGCCGGAGGCTTTAACTTTATTCAGTCTTCTGCTGAATAAAGTTAATTGGATGCAATACATCATCTACAAAATTTTTAAAATGGGATAAGGCGGTAGCTCTTGTTTCTTCATTTACTAATTCTGGTAGATACTCTTCGATCTTTTGGATAAGGGCACTTCCCATGATCACCCCATCACAATGGTCTTTAAGTGCTTCTACTTGAGAAGAATTAGAAATACCAAACCCAACCGCTACAGGAATAGTACTATAGCGTTTTACCTCTTGTAAAAATGAGTATACCTCATTATTAAGCGAATTTCGAACACCCGTTACACCAAGGGATGAAACACAATATAAAAACCCTTGTGCATTCGAAGCGATCTTTTCAATTCGATTTGAAGAAGTTGGTGCAACTAGAGAGATAAATTTTAATCCCTCATTTTCACATTTTTTTCTGAGGTCTTCACTTTCTTCAAAAGGAAGGTCGGGAACAAGTAGCCCGTCAATACCATTTTGTCGCGCTAAAGCGAAAAAGTTTTCTTCTCCTAATTGTAGCACAGGATTGTAATAGGTAAAGATAATTACTGGAATTTTTAGACCTTTTTTTCTCATTACCGAAACAAGTTTCATTGAGTTTTCTAGTGTAACCCCATTTTTTAGCGCACGCCCAGAAGCTCTTTGAATAGTAGGACCATCTGCTAATGGATCTGAATATGGAATCCCTAATTCTATGATTGAAGCACCAGACTCCTGTAATGTTAGTGCGATTTCAACTGTCACATCAGGATGAGGATCCCCTGCCACGATAAATGGGATAAATAATTTTTCAGCCTTGGGTAATCGGTTCGTAAAGGTTGTGTTCATTTTTAGCTCCCCCTTCTTCTAGATATGTCATTAGTGAGTGAACGTCTTTGTCTCCTCGTCCGGATAAACAAACTAAGATTGATTCTTCTGGTGACATTTCTTTTGCCAACTGGATTGCTTTAGCCATCGCATGTGCGGATTCGATAGCTGGGATAATTCCTTCAACACGAGTAAGTAATTGCAATGCATCGAGAGCTTCCTGATCGGTTACACTTTCATATTTCACTCTTCCACTGCTTGCAAGATATGCATGTTCAGGGCCGACACCAGGGTAATCCAATCCAGCAGAAATGGAATATGGCTCTGTAATTTGGCCGTGCTCGTCTTGAAGAAGATACGTAAGCGAACCGTGAATAATACCTTTTGTACCTTTTGTAATTGTTGCTGCGTGTAACATTGTATCGACACCTTTTCCCGCTGCTTCAGCACCGACCAAACGCACGTCATCATTTAAAAACGGATAGAACATACCAATCGCATTACTTCCGCCACCTACACAGGCAACTACTGTTGAAGGCAATTGATTTTCGCGTTTTAAAAACTGTTCTCTTGCTTCATCACCGATAATTCGTTGGAAATCACGGACCATTTTCGGATAAGGATGTGGACCTACTACCGAGCCAATCATATAGTAGTGATCGTCACAATTTTGTACCCAGTAACGGATTGCTTCATTCGTTGCATCCTTTAATGTTTGATTTCCACTGGTGGCTGGAATTACTTCAGCACCTAAAAGTCTCATTCGAAACACATTTAGCTTTTGTCTCTCAATATCCTCTACACCCATAAAAACCTTACATTCCAATCCAAATTTAGCGGCCACTGTAGCAGCTGCAACACCATGTTGACCCGCTCCTGTTTCAGCAATTATTTTTTTCTTACCCATTCTTTTTGCTAAGAGAGCTTGACCAATCGCATTGTTGATTTTGTGTGCGCCAGTATGATTTAAATCCTCACGCTTTAAATAGATCTTCGCCCCACCTAATACTTTCGTTAATTGATCAGCATATGTAAGTGCTGTAGGTCGACCTGAATATTCTTTTAAAATACGAGTATATTCGTTACGGAACTCTTCATCTTGATATGCTTCGTCTAATGCCTTTTCGATTTCCTCTAATGGCATCATCAGTGTTTCCGGTACAAATTTTCCACCAAAATCTCCGAATCTACCATTTTCATTTGGTACGTTCTTCAAATTTATCCACCCATTTCTCAATAGTTTGTATGATATTGTGATCTTTCTTTCCTTCATATTCAATCCCGCTTGAGATATCAAACCCGTCGATCTTATAGCTTAGTAGGTTTTCAATATTTTCAGGGCCTATTCCGCCTGCAATGAAACAAGGAACCCCTTGTCGATTTGCTTCTTGTTGATAGACTGGAATTGACTTCCAATCAAATGTAATACCAGAGCCACCCCAAACATTTGTAATCTTTGTATCAACAACATAACCATCTGCTACATCAGCAAACTCCTCCATCGTTCTTAGAGCTTGTTCATCATGATGGATAACCTTCCAAACAATAGTCCCGGTTTTCTTTTTTAGTTGTTTAATAAAATCAACTGACTCTGATCCATGACATTGGATAACAGATAATGGGACATTGGCTAATACAGTTTCTATCTCTTCCAGGTTTGCATTAACAAAGATCCCAACAGTTTGTTTATCCTGCAGGTCAATTTCTTGTAACCATCGTTTCACATCAACAGGATTTACTTTTCGCTTACTGGTTGCAAAAATAAATCCGATATAATCCGCATTGCTTTCTGCAACCACTTGTAAGTCCTCGTATGTTTTATTTCCACAATATTTAATGAGAGGACGTTGCATGAGGCACCTCTCCAAACATTTGCTTAATTCCAATTCCTGGAGACTCAGCTCGCATAAATGCTTCGCCGATAAGCGCTGCCTTTGCTCCATATTTAATGATGGACTTAATATCCTGTGAAGTGTGAATTCCACTTTCACTCACGACCAGACTATCTACTGGAGCATCTTTTGCAATTTCTTCTGTATGTGTTATCGAAGTTTCAAACACTTTCAAATTCCGATTATTAATACCAAGGATTTTAGGTGTAAAAATGCTACACACCTGTTCTAGCGTTTCCCTAGAATGGACTTCAACAAGACACTCTAAGCCTTTTTCATACGCCTCGCAATAGTATTCATGTAATTGGTTGGGCTCCAGTGCTTCTCCAATTAATAAAATCGCATCTGCACCGATTTTTTCGCTTTGTTTAATCTGCTTTGCATCAACGATAAAATCCTTCCGAAGAACAGGGATGTTTACATTTTTCTTAATATCCATTAAATATTCAATTGACCCCTGAAAAAACGGTTCATCTGTTAAAACTGAAATAGCATCCGCTTTTGCTTCTTCATATTCTGTTGCAACCTCGACTGGATGAAAATCCTCTCGTATTACACCCTTAGAAGGTGATGCCTTTTTCACCTCAGCAATGATACCAAGGGAACGATTAGGATTAGATAGTGCTTCATATAAAGAGATTCGCTTTACAACACTGTCAATCTCAGGATACTTAATGTTTGTAACTTCAATTTTCTTCTGTTCAAGAATTTTGTTTAGCATAATACTCCACCTCACGATTTCTTAGTTGTTCAAATTGGTTTCTTGCTATCCCCATTACAAGTGCCTCTCTTGCCATTTCAACACCTTCACGAATACTGTTCGCTTTTCCCGAGATGTAAATAGCAGCTCCAGCATTTAATAGTACAATATTCGTTGCACTTTGATTGGCACTTCCATATAAAACATCCCGCAACAGGTTTGCGCTCTCAACCACGGAAGATACTTGAATGTCCTTCATATTTCCACGGGGTAGGTCGACATCTTCAGGTGAGAGGACAAATCTTGTAATCTCTCCATCTTTTAATTCCACAATATCTGTTTCAGTTGTGATACTGCATTCATCTAGCCCATCACGTCCTGAAACAAATAAAATATGCTCAGAACCGAGTTTTTGAAGGGCATATGCCATCTTTTCAGCGTACTCAGTTGAGTACACACCTAAAACTTGCCTTTTACATCTAGCTGGGTTTGCCATTGGCCCTAATAGGTTAAAAATGGTTCGAAATCCAATTTCCTGTCTCGGCGTGACTGCATGCTTCATCGCAGCATGGTAGATAGGGGCAAATAAAAAGCTCATATTTCGTTTATTTAATGCAGCTTTCGCTTCTTCTTTGGTTGATTGAATTTCAACACCTAAATATTCTAAGACATCCGCACTACCACTTTTTGATGACACAGCCCGATTACCATGCTTTGCAACTTTTATTCCTAAGGAAGAGACAATAATTGCAGATGCAGTTGAAATATTAAAGGTAGAAGCACCATCCCCACCTGTCCCACATGTATCAATTACGTGATCACTTTCATAATCTAGCTGCATCATATGCTCCCTCATCGCTCTTGCAAAGCCAGTAATTTCGTCAACTGTTTCCCCACGAAAACGAAGGATAGAAAGTAAACTTGCAATCTGGCTTGCCGTTGCATGACCAGACATAATCACGTCCATCACTCGATAGCTTTCTTCTTCAGTTAGTACCTCACCAGTGATACATTTATTTAAAAGTTGTTTAAACATGAATATCCTCCTTATCGAATGCTTCTTCTGCTAACTGGATTGTTTGAATTAAGGCACTTGCTTTATTTACGGTTTCCATCCACTCATGTTCAGGAACTGAATCGGCAACGATACCTGCTCCCGCCTGGACGTAAGCAACGCCATCTTTTATAATCGCCGTCCGAATTGTAATACAGGAATCGATATTTCCATCAAAGCCTATATAAGCAATGGTGCCAGCATATAAGTTTCGAGCGGTTGGTTCCAGCTCTGAGATAATTTGCATTGCTCGAATTTTAGGTGCTCCGGATACAGTTCCTGCTGGGAAAGCTGCTTGTAACGCATCTAATGGATCAATTTTTTCATCTAATTCACCAGTGACCTTCGAGATAATGTGCATCACATGTGAAAATCGACCAATTTCCATTAATACAGGCGTTTTAACGGAGCCAAATGTAGATACCCTGCCAATATCATTACGAGCTAAATCGACTAGCATATAATGCTCCGCCATCTCTTTTTCATCCTGAAGCAATTCCGATGCAAGTGCATCATCTTCTTCTTTCGTCTTCCCTCTCCGTCTTGTACCTGCAATCGGGTGAATCTCAAGATGTTTGTTATGAACTTTGATTAAGCGCTCTGGTGAGCTACCTACGATTTCGATATCATTGATCTTGATATAAAACAAATAAGGTGAAGGATTTACCATCCGTAAGACACGGTAAAGCTGAAATCCACTTACTGAGACCGGAATTTCAAAGCGTTGTGATAAGACCGCCTGAAAAATATCCCCATCCGTGATATAGTCCTTTATTTTACTAACAGCATCTAAGAAATCTTGTTTTTCGAAGTTCGTTTTTATATCTTTTACATTCGGTATTTCATGTAATTTTGGAAGTAGTAACATTTCACTTTGTTCTTTATTTTGAATGATTCGGGACAAATACATATTGATTTTTGAGTGGGCATGATCGAAAACAGCCTTTTGAATCCGATCATCTTCACCGCCGTTTAATCGAACAAAATGAACGACAATCAACTCGCGTGAATGATGGTCTAACGCTAAAATGGTTTCACAAAAGAAAAATTGATAGCGTTCCATGTTTAAATCATTGTTTGAGTGCTCATCTACCTTTTCAAATGTTGAGATTGCATCATACCCAATATATCCAACTGCCCCTCCATAAAAAGGGATTTCAATATCAAGGGGCTTTAAGGCAAGGTAATCCTTAATCCAGTTAAATGCATCCTTCATTGTTGGCTTCTTTACCAAGCTTTGCTGGTTTTCATTTTTCACGTAGTAGTGACCTTTATTTTCATCCATAAACAGGAATGGCTTTAAGCCAATAAATGAATACCGAGACCACTCGGATTCATGATCCTTACTTTCAAGCAGAAAGGATGCTTCATTTTCTAGGTTTTGAAAAATTTGAATGGGTGTCAACGTATCAACTAAGAAACGTTTGACAATCGGAATTGTCCGATATTGTTTTGCATCGGACGCAAACGAGGAAAAATCATACGTATTCATTTAGCTCACTCCTCCATATAATATGGAGAATGAGGATTTAGGAGGTATTTGAAGATAGGAATCGCTTTTTGAAATAAAAAACGATAAAAATAAACAACCCAAAGACACATTCGTATCTTTGGGTAGAAGTAACATAACTAAACTCTGCTAACCTCGGCTAAACTCTCTCATTCTCATCTACCCTAAACTCAACTCTAAACTTCACAGAAAACTTACTAAACTCTAACTTTATCAAATATTGTAACTAAATTTATCATATACATCTTCCATTTGTCAATGTATAGTTTATTTACCTTGAACGGTTGAAAGGTCCGGTCTTAGGACGATCGCTCCATTTTGATAAACATGATTGATTTCTTCTTGTTTTACCGTAGTATTCACAGTCATCAATATACGAATACACATTGGCAATGAACCTGGTACAGGAATTTCTCTCATACTCATTACTGGAACAAATGTCCACCCATCAATTTGTCTTGCTGCTGCAGCAGGAAAAGCTGCATCAATATCATCGGTAACTGAAAATACAACTTGTGCAACATCAGCAGCTTCAATGTGATTTTCAGTGATCATGTCACGCAATAGCTGCTCAGTAGCTGTTAATATTTCTTGTCTATTATTATCTTTAATAGTTGTAGCGCCACGTATTCCCCTTATCATTTACACTCCTCCTTTTTTAGCATGAAGACATCTTATCTTAAATAAAATCCTTTAAGAAACGGAGTAGATGCTCATCTTCTATATCTTGAATAACAGTTTCCCCAATATTTTTTAATAAGACCATTTTTACTTTACCAGAGGTAGCTTTTTTATCATGCTTCATTCGTTCAAGTAATTTTTCAGCTTCTAATTGTTCTGGTATGCTTGTTGGGAACCCAAACAAGCTGAACCATTCTTTAATATTTTCAGATGATAGATTATGATTAAAGATTTTTTCACTCAGCTTTAATGCAAAAATCATCCCAATCGCAACGCCATCTCCATGGGTAATCTTTCCATAACCAGATTCAGCTTCAATAGCATGACCTAAGGTATGCCCAAAGTTTAAGATAGCACGTAGTCCTTTTTCTTGTTCGTCCTCGGAAACAACCTTTGCCTTTACGGCTACACCTTTTAATACAGCATATTGAAGCTTTTCACCTTTTAAATCGTCCAAAGACGTAATGTTTTCAGTTAACCACTCATAAAACTCCGGATCCCAAATTAATCCATGCTTTATGACCTCGGCAAAGCCCGAACGAAGCTCGATTTTTGGCAATGTCTTCATTAAATCAATATCATATAACACCGCATTCGGTTGATGAAAAGCACCAATCATATTTTTTCCAAGTTCATGATTAATGGCGACCTTCCCTCCAACTGCACTGTCATGAGCAAGTAATGTAGTTGGAATTTGGATAAATGGGATGCCACGCATGAATGTTGCCGCGACAAAACCGGCTAAATCGCCAACAACACCCCCACCTAATGCAAGAATCACCGAAGAACGGTCTAACCCTTTTTCCAGCGCAAAGGTCTGACATTGATAATACATTTCAAAAGATTTTGCACTTTCCCCAGCAGGAATAACGAATGATAACAGCTCATCAAATTGGGCGTTAAGGATATCTTTTACTTTCTCTAAATAAAGTGACGCAACAGATTCATCACTTATAATAAGTACCTTTGATACCGATTTACAAGTATCCTTTATAACCTGTGGCAATTGATCGATAATTTCAGTTCCAATGTACATTGGATAGGTTTTCGATTTTGTTGCTATGGTTAACTGGTCCATTAGAATTCCCTCGAATACTCACGCATTTTCGCTACATTTTCTTGAATTAAATCGATTCTATCTTGTCCGAATTGTTCAACAATTGCGTTTGCAACTTCCCAAGCCACAACTGCCTCAGCGACAACTGATGCGGCAGGTACTGCACAGCTATCAGATCTTTCTATACTTGCTTCAAATACTTCTTTTGTTTCAATATCTACGCTTTTTAATGGCTTATAAAGAGTTGGGATTGGCTTCATAACACCTCGAACAACAATAGGCATTCCGTTTGTCATACCGCCTTCAAAGCCGCCTAAATTATTGGTTCTACGCTTATATCCATCTTCTTTATCCCAAATGATTTCATCATGAACTTGACTTCCAGGAATTCTTGCCGCATCAAATCCAATACCAAACTCAACACCTTTAAAGGCATTGATACTTACCATTGCTGCTGCAATTTTCGAATCTAGTTTACGGTCATAATGAACATAGCTTCCTACACCTGCAGGTACACCTTCAACGATGACTTCTACAATCCCGCCGATGGAGTCACCATTTTTCTTTGCTTCGTCAATAGCATTCATCATTTGAATGCCTGCTTCCTCATCCAAACATCTGACTGAAGATTCTTCGGTCTTTGTTTTCAGTTCTTCTAGGGTTGAGTATGTAGTATTTTTCGCACGTACTCCACCAATTTCTAATACATGTCCAGCAACCTGAATCCCTAGAGATGCCAAGAATTTTTTAGCTACTGCTCCAGCTGCAACTCGTACTGTCGTTTCACGTGCTGAAGATCTTTCAAGAACATTTCTCATATCGCGATGTCCGTATTTGATAGCTCCATTAAGATCTGCATGTCCAGGTCGTGGACGTGTAATTTTACGCTTAATATCATCAGCTTCTTCATCAGTAATTGGATCGATACCCATTATTTTCGTCCAGTGTTTCCAGTCGTTGTTTTCAACGACTAATGCAATTGGAGACCCCAATGTTTTACCATGCCTAACACCACTTGCAATCTGCACTTGGTCCTTTTCAATTTGCATTCTTCTGCCTCGTCCATGTCCTTTTTGACGTCTAGCAAGTTCAAAGTTTATATCTTCTGCAGTAATTTCAAGACCAGCAGGTACACCTTCAAGTATGGTTGTAAGCTGTGGCCCGTGTGATTCACCAGCTGTTAAGTATCTCATGTATGTTTCCCCCTTATATGCAATAGTGAAAAAGAATTTCACTTTCGTAATTTAAAGCGATTATGTACCAATATATCATAATCTCTGTAATTCCGGATAGATTTTTTCAAAAATTTCTATGATTATATACATTGTGATAAAGAAAAAGAATTCACCCATAGGCAAATTCGATTACTATATCGTAGCAAACATTATTAGATTTGTCATTTTTCTGACGTTTTATTTTGAATGCTTTATTTTTTTCGATAAAAAAATGTATCTTCGGTTTCTAAATTATACGAACCTGGATTGAAAATTTGTTCAGTACTACCGACAAACAAAATTCCATTACTTTTTAAGGCGTTACTAAACTTTTTGTATACCATATCTTTAGCCTCTTCTGTAAAATAGATCAATACATTACGACAGACAATAAGATCAAAATCAGCATCGAATGGGTCTGCTAATAAATTTTGCTTTCTAAAGGTCACCGTCTTTTTAATCTCAGGTTTGATATGATAATAAGTATCCTTTTGCGAAAAAAAATGATTCTTCATGTCATTCGGGAGCTCTTGAAGTGCGCGCTCAGAGTACACACCAAGCTTTGCTCTAGCTAGTATATTTTCATCAATATCTGTAGCTAAAATCGTTATTTTTTGTAAAGGCAAAAATTTCGATAGAATCATTGCTAGAGTATAAGGTTCCTCACCCGCAGAACACGCAGCACTCCATACTTTTAGATTTCGATTCTTTTCTATAAGTTTTGGGAGAATCTTCTTTTCTAGTATTTCCCACCTTTTCGCATTTCGATAAAATTCGGAAACATTTATCGTCATCCGATCCAAAAATTCGTGAAATAGTTCATTGTCCTTTTCAAGGCCCTTATAGTAATCAACAAAACTCACGAATCCCCTTTTTTCATATAACGATGTAAGCCTTCTTAGCATTTGAGCTTCCTTATATAAACGTAAATCAATACCTGTTTTCCTTTTTATTTGTTGGATAAAAGTTATGTAATCTGTGTTCATCGCGATCTCCTAAACTAAAAACTAAACATAATTTTGGCGCTGATAATGGAAGGTTCCTTAAGAAAAACCAGCCCTAATAGAGCTGGTTTTTGATGGATTAATAAATCCAGTTATTAATAACCTTTTCGTATGCCGCTACTTCTTCTTCTTTGAAGAAAAGTGCAATTTCACGCTCAGCACTTGCTGGTGAATCAGAACCGTGAATAACGTTCTTTCCAACGGTTAATCCAAAATCACCACGAATTGTTCCTGGAAGGGCATCCTTCGGATTTGTTGCGCCCATCATTTGACGTGCAGTTGCAATTACATTCTCACCTTGCCAAACCATTGCAAATACTGGACCAGAAGTGATGAAATCTACAAGCTCTCCAAAGAATGGACGCTCTTTATGCTCACCATAATGTTCTCCAGCAAGCTCTTCAGAAATTACCATTAATTTTGCCCCGACTAATTGAAAGCCCTTTCTTTCAAAGCGTGAAACAATCTCACCGATTAATTGACGTTGAACTCCATCAGGCTTAACCATTAAAAACGTTTTTTCCATAATTCTCTCCACCCCACCAAAATATGTATAATAGTCATTTTTTAGCGACCAATCAAAATAGTAACACTATTTTGATTGGTTTGCAACTTTATTCATCAAAACACTTTTTACATTTTTGCGTTTTTGCGTTCAGTTTTTCAATGACAACACGGGGTAGGTTACAAAGGGGTCAAATATAGTTAAAATTTTCTTTTTCCGATATATTTTGCAATATTATAAAGCGTATTTCTAGCACGACCAGAAGGTAATTCTTCTAATACTTTATACGCTTTATCTAAATAACGGTTACTTATAGCCTCGGACTGCTTGATCGCATCTGATTGTTTAATCAACGTGATTAAAGGTTTAATTTCAGCAGATGTTGTATGTTCTGAAACTTGAGTAATAAGGGCTTTTAGTTTCTCATCCTTCATTGCATATAGAACAGGCAATGTAATATTCCCTTGCATCAAATCACTACCAGCAGGTTTTCCTAGTTGTTGATCAGTGCCTGTAAAATCTAGAATATCATCTGTAATTTGAAAGGCCATTCCAACATAATAACCAAATAAATACAGTTTTTTATGGACATCAGAAGGAACACCTGCAGCAATTGCACCTAGTTGGCAGCTACTTGCGATTAATAGGGCCGTTTTCCGCTTAATACGACGCAAATAACACCGTAGGTCTTGATCAAACCGATATTTATCCTTAATTTGCTCAATTTCACCTAAACATACCTCGACGATTGTATGAGCAAGAAGTTTATGTAATAAAGGATTATCAAGCTTCGTGATGATTTCTAATGAACTTCCAAGTATATAATCTCCAGCATACATCGCAATCTTATTGTCCCATTTAGCTTTAATGGTAGGCTTGCCACGACGTAGGTCCGCGTCATCAATCACATCATCATGGACAAGCGATGCTGTATGAATAAGCTCAAGTGTTACGGCTACGTTTTTAATCACATTAATATCATACTTACCGAATTTGCCACCTAATAGGACAAAAACAGGTCGTAATCGTTTTCCACCTGATTGCAATAAATGCAAACCAGCTTGCTGAAGAACAGGATGCTCCCCTTTAATGGAAGCCTCCAGTTCCTTTTCTATAATGGCTAAATCTGTATTCAAATACGAATACATCAAAGATAATTTCATGAGTTTCACCTTAGTTTACAAAAATATGACGCGAAAACATTATTTCTTATACCCTAAATGCATAGCAGCTACACCTAAAGTGTACGGTTTAACTTCAATGTCTCTTAAGCCTGCTTCTCGAAACATATTTGCTAATTCTTTCATGCCTGGAAAATCACGGGCAGATTCTTGCAACCATGAATATTCCTGATAACTTTTTGCAAAAAGCTTTCCGAAAACTGGCATAATAAAACGAAAATAGAAAAAGTATAATTGACGAAATCCAATTATTGTTGGTTGTGAAGTTTCTAAACAAACAACCTTACCACCAGGTTTTACTACCCTTTGCATTTCTTTTAAAACAGTCATATAATCGGGAACATTTCGTAAGCCAAAGCCAATTGTTACATAGTCAAAGGAATTATCCTCAAACGGCAATTCCATGGCGTTTCCATGTACCAATTTAACCTGATTTAATTGCAGCTTGTCTACCTTCTCTTGGCCAATTTTCAGCATATTTTTACTAAAGTCTAGACCAACCACTTTCCCCGTAACACCCACTGCATCTGCAAGCGCAATCGTCCAATCTGCAGTTCCACAACAAAGATCTAACGCGGAGGAACCTTTTTGGACATCCATTCGTTTCATTGTATCTTTACGCCAAGCTTTATGTTGTTGGAAGCTAATCACAGAATTCATTTGGTCATAATTCTTATATATTTTTTCAAACACATGGTGTACACGCTGTTCTTTAGATTGCTCCATAATTACCCTTCTTCCACAATCTTATTCATTGAAATTGAAGCACCTTCAAATCGTAACTCATTAACTCGATTTAATAGCATACTGTTCATTTTCGGGTTCGTTGCTAAAAACTGCTCCAGCTTTTTTGTTACATAAGAAAGCTGCCTGTTAAAAACGATCATTACTTCTGCTTCCTGAACTTGTTTTTCTTGATGAAAAACGATTTTCTTTAGAGTCTTGAAGAGAATTGAATTCCCATTCTCTAAATACTGTTCTCTTTCATGCAGTAGTCGTTTTAATAACAAAAAATTTAAAATGAGCTCTTCCCACTTTTTTATTTGAAAGCTTTTTACGATTTTTTGAAAAATGGCCGATTCAACTGTTGTCACACAAGTAAAAAGCTTGTCTATATCTTCATTGTCCATTTGATACAAATAAATTTTTGCTTCATTAACTTCTTTAATTCCTTCTGCAAGTACTCGTATGAAGTTAATATCAGAGACTTGAGCCAGAAGTTTATAATATAATCCGCTAAAATAATCTCCCGCCAATACAGCCAACTGCTGACTGCGCATGCGTTCATCTGAATAGGAAAGTCGATTGGGGACTGATTCATGGGTATCCAATGCCTGTTGAACAAGCATAGTTGTTACTATATAGTTTTCCAATTGCTCTTTTGGCAAAAGTAAATCCTCGCATATCGAATTTAATAATAATATCTTATCTTCATCTATGCTAGGTGTTTCCATATATCTTTGAAGGTATGAGTGTCTTGTTTCAACCTCAATACGCTCCTTAAGATTGGCAACTATTTCCTTGATGTCATGCAAATCAATCACCCTTGTTTCCCCAATTTAAATAAAAAAATATCTATTTTGAAGGTCTTTATATTAGTCTCTTTAAAACAACGTTAATTATAACATATATCCCATAGTTTTTCCCTTAGTTTTATGCAATCCAAAAGAAAAAGCAGGAATTACCTGCTTCATCTTTTGGAATCTGATTCAGTTTCTCCATGACTCGTTTGAATAATTGCATGACCACGAACTTTTATTGCTGAAGTATGTTCAGTAAATTGAGCAATCATTACTTCGCCTCTGTCTAATTTCTCCGAATGATGAAAGCGAGTATCCGATCCTCTCGTTAAACCGATTACATTCACTCCATCTTCTACTGCTTTAATTACAATAAACTCTGAGTTTGAATTATTACTCATCCTTCTTCACTCCTATGAATGCTATGTAAAGGAAATTTTTTCAACTCATCCAACACTTAATGGAAAATGAGTGAAACTCACATCTTTTTTACTATCTCGTACTTCATTACGTATGTCAATTCTTAATTAAAGATAATACCTCACTGCGAGCAGCTGGGTCTTTTTGTAATATTCCACGAACAGCAGAAGTAACTGTTTTTGCTCCTGGTTTTTTCACTCCCCGCATCGTCATACACATATGTTCTGCTTCAATTACTACCATTACCCCATGAGGTTGTAAGGTTTCAACGATGGAATCGGCAATTGTTGAGGTGATTCTTTCTTGCAATTGAGGTCGTTTAGCGACTGCTTCTACGGCGCGCGCAAGCTTGCTTAAGCCAGTTACCTTACCGCCTTTAGGAATATAAGCAACGTGTGCGTGACCAAAAAATGGGACAAGATGGTGCTCACACATTGAGAAAAATGGGATGTCTTTAACAAGCACTAACTCTTCATGTTCCTCACCGAAAATCGTTTGAAAATATTCTTTTGGGTCATCTTGGAGACCAGAGAACACTTCCGCATACATTTTAGAGACTCTTTTTGGCGTATCGACTAGTCCTTCTCTCTGTGGATCTTCGCCGATTGCTTCTAAAATCATGGTTACTGCCTGCTCTATTTTTTTATAATCTATGGAAGTCATTTTAGCCAACCCCTCTTCTTATTACGTACTACCAGTCCATTGATTCTAGCATAATTATGTACAGAAAACAAAAATAAAAAAGAGTCGTTAAAAACGACCCTCTTTAGAGGAAGTTCAAAAAATGCGGTGAATATGACACATCGAATTTCTGCGTTGACTTGCTTCTCCGTTCCTCACGTATTTACTGCATACGCTCCGGTACTCAAAGCTGCGTCGCCTTGAAATTCTTGGTCCTCTTCATCCTCTTTTTTGAACATTCATTTTGTATCTTTCACATAGTTTCTATGTAAAATTATTTTACTGCATCCTTAAGCGCCTTTCCTGGTTTAAATGCAGGAACTTTGCTAGCAGCAATTTCGATTTCTTCACCAGTTTGAGGATTACGACCTTTACGAGCAGCACGCTCACGTACCTCAAAGTTACCAAATCCGATTAACTGAACTTTGTCTCCACCTTTAAGGGCTTCAAGAATTGAATCAAAAACTGCATCAACAGCTTTTGTAGCATCCTTCTTAGATAGTTCAGCACTTTCAGCCACCGCGTTTACTAAATCTGTTTTGTTCATGACATTCACCTCCTCCCAAATATGCTATTCATTCAATATGAGTGATTATTCATTGCTCTGCGAGTCTTGTGTCATCAAGTGTCTACAACGTTAGTCTGATACTAACATGCCTTATAATAAACGATTATTAGACATAATTCAATATATTTCAACAGAAATTTTACCTTTTTATGTATATTTCACCAATTCGTCTATGTTTTTTTGTAAAAAGCTTATCACATTAGTGTTTCGTAAGCAAATTCGCATCTTTTTGTGCAATTATTGCATAGAAAAAAGACTCCCTTGTGAGGAGCCCTTATCCTATAATATGATGGCAATTAATCCGCCCGAACCTTCGTTAATGATTCTTTCAAGCGTTTCTTTAAGCTTGTAGCGCGCATTTTCAGGCATTAAAGATAATTTCGCCTGGATACCTTCACGTACGATGGAGCTTAATGATCTACCAAATATATCTGAATTCCAGATAGAAAGCGGATCATCTTCAAAGTCTTGCATCAAGTATCGGACCAATTCTTCACTTTGTTTTTCTGTACCAATAATCGGCGCAAATTCAGATTCTACATCTACCTTAATCATATGAATAGATGGCGCAACAGCCTTTAAGCGAACTCCAAATCTTGAACCTTGGCGAATAATTTCAGGCTCATCAAGACTCATGTCAGATAACGCTGGTGCTGCAATTCCATAACCCGTTTGTTTCACCATTTTTAGTGCATCTGCCACTTGATCATACTCTGCTTTTGCATGTGCAAAGTCTTGCATTAACTGTAAGAGATGATCTTTTCCGCGGATTTCAACACCCACTACTTCCTTAAGGATTTGATCATACAAATCATCTGGAGCATATAAATCAATTTCAGCTACACCCTGCCCCATTTCGATACCAGCCAAGCTTGCTTGGTCAATAAAGTCATATTCACTAAATTGCCCAACAACGCGATCAACATCTCGTAACCGCTTGATATCTTGGACTGTATCTTTCACAGCATCTTGATAGCTTTCTCTTAACCAATGATCCTCTCTTAAGACCATTACCCAGCTTGGTAGATTTACATTTACCTCTAGTACTGGGAACTCATAAAGCGCTTCACGTAGAACATTGAATACATCTGCTTCACGCATGCTTTCAACGCTCATCGCTAATACCGGAATATCGTATTTTTCATTTAACTCTTGACGAAGTGCATCTGTCTCTGGGTGATGAGGATGAACAGTGTTTATAACCATAATAAATGGTTTTCCTACCTCTTTAAGTTCCTCAATCACACGTTCTTCTGCTTCAATATAATCTCTTCTTGGAATCTCCCCAATTGAGCCGTCTGTTGTTACCACAACCCCAATTGTTGAATGCTCCTGAATTACTTTTCTTGTGCCAATTTCAGCTGCTTCATGGAAAGGAATAGGCTCTTCATACCAAGGTGTGTTTATCATACGTGGCCCATTTTCATCCTCATAGCCCTTTGCACCTGGAACCGTGTATCCCACACAATCCACAAGGCGAATGTTAACATCTAGCCCATCCTCAACATGTACAGATACAGCTTGATTTGGAACAAACTTTGGTTCTGTTGTCATAATTGTTCTTCCTGCAGCACTTTGTGGTAGCTCATCCTGTGCACGTGCCTTATCTGCCTCACTACCAATATTCGGTAAGACTACTAATTCCATGAACTTCTTTATGAAAGTAGATTTGCCAGTTCTAACTGCACCAACGACTCCTAAATATATATCGCCACCGGTGCGCTCAGCGATATCTTTAAAAATATCTACCTTTTCCAAGTGTGATCCCTCCCGATTTTACAGTTCTTGGGATAATTTTATCCGTTTACTACATATTCTAGGACATTATATTTGTATGACGTTGTCCTAATTAAATATGACTATTTCTAGAAAAAAATTCCCCCCATAATATGTAGCAGCAAAGTTGAGTTCAAAAAGAAGAATGAAAACTACCCTAGCAAGCTATATTTCTTACACTTTTTGAACATAATTTACAAATTAAAAACCCTTCTCTTAGAGTTTATGTCTAAAAGAAGGGTTCATGACTTATTTCTTTAAAAATATTGGTTCATTTTTATCATCAATCGTAGTGGGGAGGGAATTGATTGGAACAAACATTGAATGTTCAACTAAAATATCCCGAATATCATCACCTGTTTGATAGGTATGCTCATACTTTGTTAAATACTCAAATAAATCCATACGATAGTCTACAAATATCTCATTTGTGTTTGTTATCAAGAGTGGTAAATTTTTTCCTGTAAAAGGACTAACCACAAAAGGTTCTTCTTTCAAACCTAGCTTGCTATAATCCAAAGTAAATACATTTGTTTGCAGTTGGTCTTTAAATGGCGCATATCCATTTGATGACCGATACATTTCCACTCGTAAATTTAATTCACTAATTTCCTCTGAAATTCGTACATCTAAAAGTTTAACAGTTGGATTTGTCTCTACATTAACTAAAACATATAAATAAACTCCACCAGTTTCATATGCATTACCAGGAGGTTCGGCTATGTACTTGGGTGAAAGTCGAGTAAAATCAATCGGATATTTTTGATATAGAGGAGTCTCCATGTCTCTTGTTTTGATCGGCAAGAGCCCGCCATTATCCTCTTTAAATTGGTCAACCGCCCTCTGAACATCTGCGATTTGGTCTTCATATGGAATTTGGTTTTGAGTAAGCTTTTCTTTTGGATACAAGCATCCTGTAAGTAATGATAAAGAAAAAACAATTACTATCAGTTGTAACGTAACTCTCATAATAATACCATCCTTATGTTTGTATCTTTATTCACTAACAGGTCCGCTGAATACGACGAAGAAGATAATGATTCCTGCTAGAATCATAAAAATATATGCAATCGTGGCTACTAATCCTTTTAAGAAGCCCTTCAGTTTAAAACGACTAAGATAAATGGATATAACAGCGATAAACATAAATGCAATGCCCGCAAATGATATCCACATTTTTAGTAATCCTGGTGTCACCTTTTTCACTCCCTTGTCCAACATCTAAGTGTATTCAAAAAGGAGGATGAAAAGGACCAAGAAGTTCAAGGCGGCGAAGCTTTGAGCACCGGAACGTATGTAATTAATACGTGAGGAGCGGAAAAGCAAGCCAACAAAGAAATTCGAAGTGTCATTTTCACCGGACTTTTTGAACATCATCTTAACATTCCGTCAAATATTATATCATAATACGCATCTATAAACTAAGGCAATGTTGTTAACTGTGAACATGTAAACTTTTTTATTCTTAAATAAACAAAAAAACTGAAGTAAAGAGGGGCGCCTTTACCTCAGCAAAACTTGAACAACTAAATATTCCCTTAATCCAATCGCTCAACCCACACAGTATACTACGTTGCATTTTATGCGAAAAAGGCATGAAATGTATCGTCTAATGCCTATTTTTAGCAAGAAAAGTGCAAACGTTTTACTCAGTAGAAAATCCTTGCTATGCGAAATTATTAGAAATCCCGCTAATATGGTATTCTCCTTGCCATCATATGCACGCTAAAAGCGGTAGGTGTGCTAAATCTTGCTACATTGACCCTTTTTCTTCTAAATAGTTGAAAAGATCGGCCATTTCGTTTGTCCTTCCTCTGGACATGAGTTTATCTACAGCTTCTTTTGGTGACTGACCGTTGAAAAGAACATCATATAGGGCAAATGTTATAGGCATGGAAACGTCCATTTTTTGGGCTAACTGATAGGCTGCTTTTGTTGTCCTAACACCTTCGACAACCATTCCCATATTATCTAGAACTTCCTGCAGACTTTGACCTTTTCCAAGCAGATTTCCTGCACGCCAGTTCCTTGAGTGGACACTTGTACAGGTTACGATCAAATCACCAATCCCGGTTAATCCAGCGAAAGTTAGGGGATTTGCCCCCATTTTGCTACCCAACCGTGAAATTTCGGCTAAACCGCGTGTGATTAACGCAGCTTTGGCATTATCACCATACCCAAGTCCGTCCGTAATACCTGCAGCCAAAGCAATAATATTTTTTAATGCCCCACCAATTTCTACACCCACAATATCAGGGTTTGTGTAGACACGGAAATGCTGATTAATAAATAAGTCTTGCACATATTCAGCACTTTCCATATTTTGGGATGACACTGTAACAGTTGTTGGATGGCGAAGTACCACTTCCTCGGCATGACTAGGCCCAGAAAGAACAACAACATCTTTGAGTAAGTTTGACGGCATTTCGTCCTCAATCATTTCAGATATCCGCTTTAATGTATCCGGTTCAATTCCTTTACTAACATGAATAATCGTTAAAGGAATTGAAATGACCTGAGTTATTTTCTGAAGTACTTCACGAATCGCTTTTGTCGGAACAGCAAGTACAATTGTTTTGACGTCCTCTAAGGATTTGTCTAAATCCGAATACCCAATAATGGTTTCTGGAAGCTCAATTGAAGGCACGTATTTTGAGTTAGTGTGTTTCGAATTGATCTCATCCACCTGTTCCTTACGATGTGACCAAAGCCTTACCTCATGATCATTGTCCGCAAGAACGAGCGCTAGTGCAGTACCCCAACTACCAGCTCCAACAACCGTTATCTTCTCCATTACTTCCTCTCCTTTCTATTTTCGAGCTCTCGCGATTATCTTAATTGGCGTACCTTCAAAACCAAAAGCATCTCTAATTCGATTCTGTAAGAAACGTTCATAAGAAAAATGCATCAATTCAGGTTCATTTACAAATACAACGAAAGTCGGTGGCTTAACAGCAACCTGTGATACATAGAAAATTTTTAATCGTTTTCCCTTGTCTGTTGGTGTCGGGTTCATAGCAACAGCATCCATGATGACATCATTTAACACATTCGTTTGAACACGCATTGTATGATTTTCACTGGCCATATCAATCATCGGTAGCAACGTATGGACCCTTCTTTTTGTTTTTGCAGACAAAAATACAATCGGTGCGTAATCAAGAAAAAGAAAATGATCACGTACTTTTTGTTCAAATTCCTTCATGGTTTTATCATCTTTTTCTATGGCATCCCATTTATTAACAACAATCACCACTGCTCTACCCGCTTCATGAGCATAGCCGGCAATTTTTTTATCTTGTTCAATAATACCTTCTTCAGCATTTAAGACAACAAGGACGACGTCAGAGCGTTCAATAGCTTTCAGCGCTCTTAACACACTGTACTTCTCAGTGCTTTCATAGACCTTTCCTTTTTTCCTCATACCAGCTGTATCGATGATGACATATTCCTTACCATCAACTGTGTATTTTGTATCTATAGCGTCCCTTGTGGTTCCCGCTATGTCACTTACGATGACTCTTTCTTCACCTAACAAAGAATTTACAAGCGATGACTTTCCTACATTAGGACGACCAATTAGAGAGAACCTAATGACGTCTTCATCATATTCTTCATCTCCACCCTTTGGAAAATGGCCTATAACTTCATCTAGCAAATCTCCAAGGCCAATTCCGTGGGAGCCTGAAATTGGCACAGGTTCACCAAATCCCAATGCATAAAAATCATAAATATCTGTTCTCATTTCGGGGTTGTCTACTTTGTTAACAGCTAAAACAACTGGCGTTTCGGAGCGGTATAATATTTTAGCAACCTCTTCGTCCGCACTTGTCACGCCTTCGCGACCACTTGTCATAAAAATAATTACATCTGCTTCATCGATTGCGATTTCAGCTTGATGTCTAATTTGGGCAAGAAAAGGTTCATCACCAATATCAATACCACCTGTATCAATAATACTAAATTCTTGATTCAACCATTCACCTGAACTATAGATTCGATCCCTTGTCACTCCAGGTACATCTTCTACAATTGATACTCTTTCTCCTACTATACGATTAAAAATTGTTGACTTCCCAACGTTCGGACGACCAACAATAGCCACTACTGGTTTTGCCACATGCGTTCTTCCCTTCTAAACTATCTGATACTACATATATCACATAAAATATGATTAAAATCAACGTTATGTATAAAATAAACCCTTCTACGTTAGAAGGGTCATGCTTTTACATTCTATCAAAAATAAATGGTAACAACAATCAATTGTTTAGTGTTTTACGATTATGTACAAATTCTCACTGATTTCGTGAGCAATTCCATCTAAGATTGCCTCCAAATTTGCAGCTACTGTCTCCATTTCCTCTTTGGTAGGACATGAAAACACGGGTGTTCCCCCAGAAACATTAACCTTTGATGTGTCCATCTTAATCGCCGCTAACACAAATTTTTCGATATTCATTTAAGTGGACGCCCCTTTTCGTTTGCGTTCCTCTCTGTTGGCATTCGGATTGCATTTTCTAATGTTGGTACACGACCTATTATTTCAATTGCTTTCTCAACATCTTTTTCTTGTGGCAAAACAAAAATTCCGACTCGTCCATCATTCAAGTCTCGTTTTGCCAACGGCGTGAGAGCAGGGGTCCCCGAATCTCTGAATATCCCCAAAGCGGTAGATACATCATGTAGGATGGCTTGTCTTTGTCCTAAATTTGCAATGGTAGCTCTTGCATTAAACGTTTTCGGCTTTAAAATAAACCCCATCCCATATTCTAATATTTCCTGTTGTCTCGCAGGTAGTCCAATATTCATGATATAAATATTATCAACATACAAGCCCGCATCTTTAAAATATGGCTTAACAAACTCGATTTCAACAATATCCTTTAGTCTACTTCCAGCCATTAGCTTTTTGCAAATTAACAGACAAATGATACCCACAAGTATTCCAACCCACATATTGATCGCTAAATAGGCAAAGGTAGATAAAAAGGAAGTAAAAATAACTAAGTAATTTCGACTTTCGAAGGCAACCGCGATCCCTTCGATATATGTCTTTCCTCTTGGAACAAGTTCGTATGAATCAAGTTCAGTAAGTGTGTTTCGCTCCATATTTCGCACATCCCGAAATTGCGAAGCCGCAATCGTTAAAAAGGTGATTGCGGTAAAATCCTCTTCCATAATGGAAGGTACTGCTACAGTTCCTAATCCTGCTGCAATAAAACCTAACGCAATATGAATGATTTTACCATGTAAATAGGTTGGATACTGACGATAATCTGTACGCAGCATGTAAAGGCGTACAGCAACTCCAAATATGACCCCAAATAAAATAGGGTATGTATATTCATTCATGCTAGCCGTGTTTCTCCTTTGTGTTTTTTTGGACCAGAACATCCACATGATGTAGAAGAAGTTCTAAGGATGACCAAACAAAAATAAAACAAAAACTAATTGCAATAACATCTAAGAAGACAAATGAACCAATTTCATATGAAAAATTAACATTATTTATAATAATTCCATAAAGAATATCCCCTTGTATGGCACCAACTAAAAGCCCAACCAAACGTAATCGGAAATCCTTTAATAACATTAATGTTACATATATTAATGCAGCTCCGAGCATCAAATTACGGTTAAAAAAAAGCCAGACCGGGTCATATAATTCGAACATTAAGAAACTACAATATGCTAATGAAATGGTAAGAATACAAATTAGCATATAAAACACTTGTTTTTTCGGTCGTTTTGAAATTTCCTTTACGCAAAAAAACAAGATTGGAAAGATACTGTTATTTATTTTGATATCACCCACTTCAATGTAGTACGGTGATAATATGATAGTTACTAGAAACAAAATAGATAGGAAAAGCCTTTCTTTGTTTTTCTTCATTAAAAAAGTACTACACACCCAGGCCATCCAAGAAATCCAATAAAATAAGACACCCTCCATATCTCCACCTCCCATTATTCCCATTATGGCTAGAAATTATGAATTTTAACCTTATTTGAATACCAAAATTCCTTTTATGAAACAATAAAATGAAATCAGAAATTGCCAATACCCCTATATACAATCCCCCAAAAAAGGATAGTTATGTAGGAAGAAAGAGGTGGAAATGAAGTGGGTAAAGATAGACAGGAAAAAAAGCATAAAGAGGCGCGATTAACGGAGTCTGACCGTGATCAATCCCTTGACTATCCCGGCGCAACAAGATTAGATACTCCTGATGAAGCTAGGGAAATGAACCGTATGAATCCAAAATAAAAAAGCCCTCACCCTTATGGGTGAGAGCTTTTTTCGATACTGCCTACTTTAATTTATTTAATTGGTCACCGATTACTTCTCCAAGCTGAAAACCTGTTGTTTCTTCTTGTTGTTGGTATTTGCTGTAATCTTCTTCAACGTTTTCTTCTAGTTCTTTCATGCTTAATGAAATACGTTTTTCAGATTGATTCAGTTCAAGGACCTTCACTTTTACTTCTTGGCCTTCTTTTAATACCTCATGAGGAGTACCGATATGCTTAGAAGAAATTTGTGAAATATGAACAAGCCCTTCAACTCCAGGTAACACTTCAACAAAAGCTCCAAAGGAAACAAGTCTTCTTACTGTTCCTTCAACTACATCGCCGATCGATAATTTTTCAGTGATGCTTTCCCAAGGTCCAGGTAATGTCTCCTTCACTGATAACGAAATTCTTTCATTATCACGGTCGACAGATAATACCTTAACCTTAATCACTTGACCTTCTGAAACAACATCGGAAGGCTTTGAAACATGCTCATGCGAAAGCTGGGAAATGTGCACAAGTCCATCAATGCCACCGATATCAACAAATGCGCCGAAATCTGTCAATCGTTGAACAGTACCTTCAAGAACAGCTCCAACTTGTAAAGAATCTAAAACCTGTTGTTTTTTATTCTTTTGCTCTGCTTCAACTACAGCACGATGTGATAAGATTACTCTATTTTTCTCACGGTCAAGCTCAACAACTTTAACAGTTAATGAGTTGTCCTTGTAATCAGAGAAATCCTCCACATAATAATTTTCAACTAAAGATGCTGGAATAAATCCTCTTACACCAAGGTCAACAACAAGTCCACCTTTTACAACATCTTTAACAACCGCTTCGAATACTTCACCCGAATTATATTTTTGCTCTAAATCATCCCATGCTTTAGAAGCAAGTACAGCTTTTTTGGATAAAATTAAAGCTTCTTCCTCTACTTTTGTAACAGAAAGCTCTAATTCTTCTCCTTCTGAAACAACATCACTAGCTTTTTCAACATGTAGGCTGGATAGCTCGCTAATTGGGATAATGCCATCTAACTTACTGTTCTCAACTGAAACAAAAACTTGCTTCTCTTCAACCTTTGTAATCTTGCCAGTGATTACATCACCAACTTGTAACTCTTTGTACTCAACTTGGTTCATATCCTCTGCCATTCCAATTACCTCCTTCAAAGTCAAACACGAAAAACAATGTATGTATAAATAATATTATCAAATGCGCCTTGGCGTATTTGCGCCCGATTTTTTTCGAACAAGCTCGAAAAATTTCCTTTGAAAAATCGTGGCATCCGCCGGAGGCTAACTTTATTAAGTAGAGGTATACCTCTACTTAATAAAGTTAAAAATATTCTTTTAATTAACTTCTAATAAATAGAGATATTTGTCAAGTATAAACTCTTAATCTATTGATATTTTTCCTGTATTTCTCTTATAGAATCCATAATTTTATTGGTTACTTCTTCAGGTGATGCTTTTTCAGTTCTGAACTTTTCCATCTGAACTGGCTCACCGTATACCACTCTTAATTTACCAAACAGTTTATAAGGCCCTAAAATTGCGCACGGGATAACAACACAATCAGTTCGTAGTGCAAAAAAGCCAACTCCCGCTAAACCTTTTCCAAGCTTTCCATCCTTACTCCTTGTTCCTTCAGGGAAAATGCCCAACACACTCCCTTCTTTTAGCACCTTTAATGCTGTTCTTAGTGCTTCACGATCACTCATCCCACGTTTTACTGGGAATGCATTTATTTTTGGTAAAATCGCACCTAATACTGGTACGTTAAACAATTCCTCTTTTGCCATAAAATGAATATGCCTTGGAGAAGTTACTCCAACTACTGGTGGGTCTAAATTGTCGATATGATTCGAACAAATCAAGACCCCACCTTCCTTAGGTATATTCTCCTTACCTATAACTTCAATACGGTAAAGAGGCTTGATGATTGCTCCAACTAATCCTCTTGCAAAGGGGTAAAGATTCATTCCATTCAAATCCTTTCCTTTACAACATCCATAATCTTCGCAACAACTTCTTCGATGCCTAATGATGTTGTATCAATTTCGATCGCATCTTCTGCTTTTCGTAATGGAGCAACCTCACGTTCTGAATCTAATTTGTCTCTTTGAGCAATTTCCAACTTTAGTTGTTCTAGATCCGACTGATATCCTTTTGAAAGGTTTTCTTGGTGGCGGCGTTCTGCTCTTTCATCAACAGAAGCAAGAAGGAATATTTTCACTTCTGCATCTGGCAGTACATGCGTCCCGATGTCCCTTCCATCCATCACAACTCCACCGGACTTACCGAAGCTTTGTTGGCGTCTTACCATATCTTCCCGAACCTTACGATGTTTAGAAACAATTGAAACTGAATTTGTTACATCATGCTCACGAATTTTTTCGGTTACATCCTTGTTATCAATAAAAACAAGCTGACCATTTTCGCCAGGTCTTAATTCTATATTTGCGTTTTGAAGAGCATCAAGTAGCTGTTCTTCACTTTCTAGATCTAAGGATAATTGCAATGCTTTGTAAGTTAATGCACGGTACATGGCACCTGTATCAACATATATGTAAGATAATTCTTTTGCAATAATTTTTGCAACAGTACTTTTTCCAGCAGCCGCTGGTCCGTCTATTGCGATTGAAATCTTCTTGTCCATAAACTAAGTATGCCTCCTGTTAGTAACGCTCTAAAAAGGTCCTTTACCTCGATAAACAAATAAGCTTGATCTCTAAAGCTTATTATATTTATTCATTAGAACAGTATTCCTACTTACGAAAAAATGCAGGGAATCCCTGCATTTATATTTTAATTGTTATTTAATAATGTTTCAATGGTTTTAGTCGTGTCTGATTTGTCGACACCCTCATATTCAATCATTCTCGTGATGTACGGAGTCAACGGGCTATATAAAATAATAGCCTGTGCAACAAGTAGAAAGATAAATTGAATAATAGCAAGCTTAATTAAAATACGTTCAAAATTTTTCATTCCATACCAGCCCTAAACCAAGTTTTTACTACTAGTATGCTAATGTAACTCTTTTTTTATTCTAGAAAAGGATGCTATTCTTTCAATTCGCTAGAATGTAGGCCTTTTTTCTTTAACAATAATTGTCTTTGAAAACAAAACTTAATTAACTGTTGCCTAGCAGACTCTGTAACGTCCACAAATTTAATTGACGCTTTTTTTCTTTCTCCGTTTTTCCCTTCAACAATACGGATTACTTTACTTTTAAAGGATACATATTGATATTCATCAGAAAGAGATGGGAAGACAAAGTATGTGTTTATATCTACTCCAGGATTAAGGCTATTCGAAGAAGGTAGAATGATTGAGGCGCCACCAGCACTAATATCATGTGTAATTGTAACAAATGGCTGAAACTCCCCGTTCATGCTGTGGATTGCGACATCTACCGGTGTCTCTATTCGTACATATTCTCGTCGTTGAATCTTAAACATATGATCGTCACCTGGAAAGGAAAGAACAATCATAGGGATATTTTGTTTTACTCTGCCTAGTACTGAAGTATCAAATAAATAAGCCGAAGTACTATCTCCCGCTACAAAAGCCTTTAACATTGTTCCATTTAATAAATAAACTGTTTTCCCTGTTTTCGTATTAACAGGATAGTCAATATAGAGCTTGTGTTCTCTTCTTTCAACAACCCTGCATCTATATTTTTCACCATTTGGATTAGTGGTTGGTTCAAGGTTTATCATATCCCCAATTTTCAACACGGACGTTCACTCTTTCTAAAACATTCTGTATATATTAATTAAACCATGAAAAAATAAAAAAAGGAAAGCAAATTTGCTTTCCTTTTTTGTATGCCTATGATTTGTTTAACCCTTTATAGACTGGCTCAGCATTTTTAAGCTTTTCAACCTTTTCTTCAAATCCATTTTCAGCATTGATAAAGATTCGGTACGTATCATTATTAATTGTTCCTAAGAACTCATAACAAAGGACATCTTGGTCTAGGTCATTTGTTATGATAGCTAGACGATCTTCCATTATTTCAAGATTCGGGTTAATATGTTTCTTCGCTTCTTCTATTGAAATTTTTGGTTTACCAGTTGTTTTAATCTTGCCAGCCATTAAATAATCTCTTGCGGTAAAACCGATAATGTTTCCATCATCAAGTGCTACTTTCATTTTAATGGAATCTGAATACACTCTGACTCCATTAGTAGAGGAAACGAAATTAAATACTCCTATGTTATCATATTGAGCACTTTCAAATAGCTCTAAGTTTTCGAATTTATTCTCTTTTAAAAATTTCTGAGCTCGGTTAAATGCATCATTAAGACTAATTGTACTTTTTGCAACTTCACGGTTACGAATGATCCAAATCGGAATTCCACCCTTTTTCGTAATATCCATGAACGTATTTACTTTTGATTTTGGATCATTTATTTCTAGACTATAAAATCCATTTTGTGATCCCTCACCGTTTTCGGTAACCTTCATTTCAATGTTCCCTTTTAACCCTAGGAACTTTTTTGCGACTTCTTTTGCTTGTTCTTCATTTATTTCTGGTCCTTCTAAGTTAGGAAATTTATTACCATCTTTTTTCGTCGTTGTAAGCGTGACACCAAACTCACTCTCAGAATAAGCAGCCACATTTTTTTCAACGGTTTTAAGACCATCGATGATGGTGTTATCAGCCTGTTTATCACCTGAAGCTAGCGCTAATTCAACATCCATCCAGCGAAGATTATTCTCCATAACTAGATGTTGGACAGTCCGAAGCTCCTTTTGGATATCTTCTGCATTTTTATAGAGCTGTTGAAGCGTATTGTATTCTTTATCAGACAATGGTTCTTTTGATAGGTCACGTACTGCTGTACGATAACTAAAATCCCCGATATTACTTAGAAACTCTTCCGTTTTATTAAAAGGCATAAGAGACAATGGTAATTGTCCTACATCTGAATGTGCCTCGGACGTAAGTCTCCACACATCTGCAAGTGTTGGAGATAGTGAACTTTGTGAATTCATTGCAAGTGTCGTTCCGATTTTGTCATGTAAAAGGTCAATATGATAGGTTAAATTATGAAACGCTCGTTGGTAGTTATTTTCTGCTTGTATTAGAATGGCATTTTTCTCTTGGTGCTCTTTATAGCCCCAATAGCCTGTTCCAATAATCCCTATCGTAAGTACTGTAATTAATATTCCTCTTAGCAACTTGTCTCACCTTCCATTCTAATTACAGAATATGTGCTTTCCGATTCTCTTAATTTGTGGTCTACCCCAAATCCACTTACTTGTTGCTGTATCTGGATTAAAGTAATAGGTTGCACCACCTGTCGGATCCCAACCATTTATCGCATCAATTACTGCTTTTTTTGCCTGCTCGTTTGGCGTCAACCAAATTTGTCCATCGGCAACTGCCGTAAACGCAAGTGGTTCAAAAATAACACCAGATACTGTATCCGGGAAGGTCGGGCTATCCAAACGATTTAAAATCACTGCCGCAATTGCTACTTGTCCAACATATGACTCTCCACGTGCTTCTCCATAAACAGCATTTGCAAGAAGTTGAATATCATTTTGCGAAAATCCACCCGGCATATTTACTGCTGTAGGTCCTTGTGATTGTACCTCTTCCTGCTGTTGAACCTTAGCTTGTTGTTTAGCTGGTTGTTTCGGTTGAGCTTTAGGCTGTTGAGCCTGACCAGCTTGGCCCTGCTGCCCTTGTGGTTGTTTCGGCTGAGCTTGAGGCTGCTGTTGCGCTGGTTGCTTCGCTTGCGGTTGCTGTTGTGCTGGCGCTTTAGGCTTCGGTTGTTGAGCTTGGCCCTTTCCAGCCTGTGGTTGCTTTTGCTCCGCCGTAAATTGCTTTTCTATATCAGTTCGCCTTGCCTCTGCCGCTGTTTTTGCTTTTTGGATATTTGCTTCAGATGGAGCGGACTGGATGCTCCACGGAACGCCTCCATAGTGGGTAAAACGATTTCCTTTACGCAAATTATCATATACGAATTGCTTATTATATTTTGTAAAGCGGTTTATCATGGCTTTCGTTTTGTCTCCAACGAGACCATCTACTTCTTCTAGCCCGAAAGCCTTTTGGAAGTTACGAACAGCCCAATACGTACTCCATCCATACACTCCATCAATCGTTCCGTGGTAATAACCGTTATACTGAAGTCTTGATTGCAGTTCAATTACATCGTCACCTGTTGCACCACGTTGAATAATCTGTTCTGAAAAAGCATGAACATTATAATTAGTTCCGCCGATGAACACACTGACAAACATGATAAGGACGATGGGGAACATCAAATATTTTTTGAAGCTCATGATCAATTACCTCCCTAACCATTTTCTATATATACTTACAAGTATTTTCTGTAGAGATTGGTATTTTATTCAGATTTTATATTTGATTAAAAATGAACATAAAAAATAACCTGCCTAAGCGACAGGTTATCTAAACATTTGGTTTTGCTATTTTTACTTTTCGTAATCCAAACCACCATAAAAACAACATAAATGGGATCATCATATAAATCCACTTTTTTAAAGATAAAAGTATGTAATCGTACATCCCATGTAAGAGGAATGGAAATAAGAAGGATATCAAAATCCATTTTCGCTTTTCATTCGGAGAAAATTTAGCTTTTCCAAGATAAAACCCCATAATCACACCGAACAGAGCGTGACTTGATACTGGCAATAAGGCACGACCTACAGCTAAATGAACCCCATTCGCCAATAGATAAAGAATATTTTCTAAAGTTGCAAATCCTAACGACAGCGCTGCACCGTAGACTATTCCGTCATATTGTTCATCAAATTCAATATGCTGATAAACGGTATAAAAAAGGATAAACCATTTAAAAAACTCTTCTAATAGAGCTACCTTTAAGAACGCCTGTGAAAAGCTGTGCTTAAATACCTCTTCAACCCCTAAGACATATTGGATAAACATGATTGGAAATACCAATAAAGCACCAAAAATGAAGATTCGAAAAACCATGAAAATGGGTTCTGCTTCATATTTATCTTTTAAATAAAAATAACTTAATAACGCAAGTCCAGGTGCAAGTCCTGCGGTTATGACCGCCACCATATAATTCCTCTTCTCCCTAATAATCAATTAATGTTTGAGTAACAGATACTTTTATCGTAACATGTAAATTGGTAAATGAAAATATGAACTATCCTGTTTATGGATAATTTTCCTATATAGAATTGAGGGAGAAACATTGAAAAAAATACTTATTATACACACAGGCGGAACAATCGCAATGATGGAGGATAAAGACACCGGGGCGGTACAGCAAAACCAACAAAATCCATTGCTTCTTCACACTGATGCTTTATCATCCATTGCTGATGTTAAGGTAGAGGATTTATTCCAGTTGCCTTCTCCACATATTACTGAAAAGATCATGTTGATACTAAAGGAAAAAATAGAAACAAGTATCAAGGAAGATATGATCGAAGGTGTAGTTATTACTCATGGGACTGACACACTTGAGGAAACGGCTTATTTCCTTGATTTAACCGTCCAATCTGATATACCAATTGTTGTTACTGGAGCGATGAGATCAAGCAATGAGATTGGGGCAGATGGTCCTTATAATTTGATCTCAGCTGTACGGGTAGCTGCTTCCGATAGTGCAGTTGGGAAAGGGGTTTTAGTTGTCCTTAACGATGAAATACATTCAGCAAAGAACGTAACAAAAACTCACACAAGTAATATTGCTACATTCCAAAGCCCACAGTATGGTCCATTAGGAATTGTGAGTAAACGAGAGATTACCTTTCACCATGTACCAAATGTTCGAGAAACATATGAAATAGAAAAGATCACAAAAAATGTTGTCCTACTAAAAGCATACGCGGGTATGGATGGGTCCATCATTCAAGCGATTCGCTCATTACATCCTGATGGCTTAGTTATCGAAGCCCTTGGACAAGGTAATCTCCCCCCAACAATGGTACCAGAGTTAAAGAAGCTTACAAATAGTGGAATACCGGTTGTTTTAGTTTCCCGCTGTTTCAATGGATATGTACAGGAAGTGTACAATTATGAAGGCGGAGGACGCCAATTAAAAGATTTTGGTGTGATTTTTTCAAATGGTTTGAATGGTCAAAAGGCAAGACTCAAGCTACTTGTCACGTTAGAAATCACAAATGACCATGATGAACTCCAAGAAATGTTTTATAAATAAGAAAAGGGCGCCTTCAAGGGCGCCCTATTTTCGTTCAATTATTGTTTTTGCAATTAAGTCTCCATGGAAACGTCCATTTTCGATGAATATTTCATTGGCATTATTTCCTGCTGCAATAACACCGGAAATAAAAATACCCTCTACATTCGTTTCCATTGAATCAGGATTAAATAATGGTCTGCCTGTTTCTTTATCGATTTCAACATTCATTTTTTGTAAAAAACTGTGATCCGGATGGTAACCCGTCATTGCAAATACATAATCATTCTTCACTTGTTTTTTCTCATTCCCAACCTGATAACTAACGGCTTCTGGGGTGATTTCAAGGACATTTGCATTAAACTCCATGGTAATAATCCCATTTCGTACTAATGCTTCAAATTCCGGTAAAATCCATGGTTTAATGCTAGGCGAATACTCGGAACCACGATATAAGACTGTTACTCTTGCATCAGCATTTGCAAGTTCTAATGCTGCGTCCACGCTCGAGTTTTTTCCTCCGATAACAACGACATCCTTATCAAAGTAAGGGTGTGGCTCTTTAAAATAATGAAACACTTTAGGTAGATCCTCACCAGGAACACTCATATAGTTTGGATTGTCATAATATCCAGTCGCAATAATGACGTATTTTGTTTGATATTTACCCTTTGAACTAGTGATCTGGAACTCTCCATTTTCTTGCTTCAAGACTTCTGCCACTTTTTCAAACGCATTGACTCTAATTTTCTTTCGTTTTGCTACTTCACGATAATAGGCCAATGCCTGGTTTCTTTTTGGCTTTCGACCTTCAATAATAAATGGTACATCCCCTATTTCTAATTTCTCACTTGAACTAAAAAATGTTTGATGAGTTGGATAGTGGTATATTGCATTTACAATATTCCCCTTTTCAATCACTAATGGATCGATTCCAATATTTTGCAGTGCGATTGCTGCTGCCAGTCCACAGGGACCCCCACCAACAATGATGACTTCTTCCAATTGCATGCTTGTCACTCCTACTAGTCAAAAAAAAATCTCCTACCAAAATGATAGGAGTTTTTTCTTGTCTTTGCAAATAAAATGATAAATCAAATACGACATACTTATTTCCTGCCCAGACTTTTGAAACCCACATGAAAATAAAGTTAAATCCAGCCTCTAAAGCGTGAAGCTTCTGCCATTTTTCTTACGCCTACCATGTAGGCTGCAAGTCTCATGTCAACACGTCTATTTTGCGCAGTTGTATAAATATTTTCAAAGGATTTGACCATTACTTTTTCAAGTTTTTCTTCCACTTCTTCTTCTGACCAGTAATAGCCTTGGTTATTTTGAACCCATTCAAAATAAGAAACGGTAACACCACCAGCACTCGCTAAAACGTCCGGTACTAGTAGAATTCCTCTTTCAGTTAAGATTTGTGTTGCTTCAAGTGTAGTAGGTCCGTTTGCAGCCTCCACTACTATGCTTGCTTTTATATTATGGGCATTCTCTTCAGTAATCTGGTTTTCGATTGCAGCAGGAACAAGAATATCACAATCAAGCTCCAATAATTCCTTGTTGCTTATTGTATCGTTAAATAACTTCGTAACTGTTCCGAAACTGTCTCGACGATCTAATAGATAATCAATATCTAAACCATTCGGATCATATAAACCACCATATGCATCTGAAATTCCAATTACTTTAGCACCGGCATCATGCATAAATTTAGATAAAAAGCTTCCTGCATTTCCAAAGCCTTGTACAACAACACGGGCACCTTCTAAATCAATGCCACGCTTTTTCGCCGCTTCACGAATACAAATTGTAACTCCCTTTGCAGTTGCAGACTCACGACCATGTGATCCACCTAGCACAAGCGGTTTACCCGTAATAAATCCTGGTGAGTTAAATTCGTCTATGCGACTATACTCGTCCATCATCCAGGCCATGATTTGTGAATTGGTAAATACATCTGGCGCCGGGATATCCTTTGTAGGACCTACGATTTGACTGATTGCACGAACATATCCACGACTTAATCGTTCAAGCTCGCGGAATGACATATCTCTAGGATCACAAATGATTCCACCTTTTCCTCCACCATATGGTAAATCAACGATACCACATTTTAAACTCATCCAAATCGAAAGCGCTTTAACTTCCTTTTCGGTCACATTAGGATGAAAGCGAATTCCACCTTTTGTAGGACCTACCGCATCGTTATGCTGTGCGCGATAGCCTGTAAAGATTTTAACAGATCCATCATCCATTCTTACAGGAATTTTTACGGTCATCATTCGAATCGGTTCTTTTAATAGTTCATAAACTTCCTCAGGGTACCCTAGTTTTTCTAATGCTTTATGTATAACTGTTTGTGTAGATTTGAGGACATCCATCTTCTCTTCCTTATTCTGTCCTGAAATGTCCTTTTTGTTTTCGGCTACCATTTGTAAACCTCCCAAGATTTTTCACAATTCCATTAGAGGATGTTCAAAAAGTGCGGTGAACATGGCGAATCGAATTTCCCTTATTGTCCACCTTTCCAGTCACTAGTATACACCTTCCATATGTTTATGCAAGATGAAAAATGAAGAATCTTCATTTTTCTTTCTAAATTGTAAATCAGTTTACAATTTGAGATTTTAGAGCGAACAACATAAAAGAAAAACCCCTAATCAAGGTTAGAGGTCTCCCCTATTTTTTAATAAAATACTTGTAAATATCTCTCATTGCATTTTCTTTGAAAAGTATTTTCCCATATTCATGGACCCTATATTTTGTAATAGTTGCAGGATTGCCGAACTCAGCTAAAATGGCAATGACGTTTTCAGTTTGGAGTGTCAAATTATCTTCAAGTAGTAGATAAAAATGGTCTTTAAATGAATATAGCCTTCCACCATCTATTGATAAACTTATTAATCTAGTTGAAAGTTGGATCACATCTTCAAATGAGCGAAATTCATAAAAGATATCTTTACTTTCATCAAGCGTAACCTGCATTTCAATATAATCTTCATCCATAAATTCTTCGTCTTCAAGGTCCCCAACTGAATTGGTTACGATGATCACCATACCTTGCGCCTGTAAGGAATACACTTCAACAGCAATAGGACCATCGGCTTCAAAGCCTAATTCGATACTTGCTTCTTCGATCATATCTCGGAATAACTGGTGGACCTTAAGCGAATCCGACAAAAGATCATCTTTAGTGAGGCCACGATCAACCAGATCATCGAATGTTAGAAAAATCTTGATTTTATTATAAGTTAAGCGTTCGAGACGCATTAAAAACCCTCCCTCACCATCACACCTACAGCAACCGTTTCTTTATTTTATGAAGGAATATAAATTATGTTCTTGGAATTAGCGTTGTTGGGACTTTTTTTGCGACGTCTATTCACTTTGTGATGATTGTAGGATAAGTAAATGTGTTTCAGGTGGTGCACCAAGCCTGAGTGGAATACCGGATGTTCCATAACCATTACTCACGAAAATGGTCGTTCCATTCTTGTGCTCTACCCCGCCTTTAGGATAAAGCCCAAATTTCCAAAACCGGATTTGTCCACCATGGGTATGTCCAGATAGTAGGAGACTTATCCCTTGTTCTGGTTGAAGTTCACTTTTAATTTCCGGATTATGGCTAACCAAAATTTTAAAATCTACCTCATCCCCTGCGTCTAGAAGAGCAAGGTCCAAACGACTTCGGCCTTCCCTCAAATCATCTATTCCTAAGAGAGCGAGTTTTTCTCCCTCACCAGTTTCAAAAAACATAGCTGTGTTATCAAGAATTTTAATTCCCATACTTAAAAGAAGAGAATCGAGTTCATGGTAATCAACTTCATAGTCATTATTTCCCCATACAAAGTAAGTCGGTCCAACCATTTTTATTAATTGAAGGTTTCTCTCCACTCTTTCAAACGGTACTCCCTTTTCGGTTAAATCCCCTCCAATTATAACAATGTCTGCTTTTCCTTTTACCTCATTGATAATATTTTCTGAAACCTCTCTTCTGTGAATATCTGAAATGAAGAAAATGGTAATTTTCCCAAAGCTTTTTGGAAAATTTGAAAACGTAAGTGTATTCGTTATAACACGGTCCATTCTTGCTTCACGCCACATATAGAGAAAGAGTATTATTCCAATTAAAAGTATACCGTAAAAAATGAGCATGGTCATGGTCTTGCCCTACCTATCTAATCAGCTTTTTACTTTAATTCATTCGGAGTTTGAACTTTGACTATATGAAGGTAAATCTACAGTAATGATACCATAAATAATGGAAAAGGCTATCAATAAAAAGGTTTGCCAAGGACCATACATAAATAAAATGAAATAGCCACCTATTAAACTTACAGGGATGATTAATTGCATAATTGAAAAACGATTACCTTTAGCCATGTGATAAAAGGTTTCAATGGCACCCTTAATTAGCACAGAATGGGCTAAAAACCCAATAAAAAAACAAATCATTAAAATAAAAAACAGGAACGGATTTATGATAAAACTTGTCAACAACTGTGGTATTTCAATAATGGAAGTTCCTGATGTTAAAAAAATGAGCATGAACCCGCAAAAAAATCCAATCACTTCATATATAAATTTATCCATACCCCCATCTCCTTCTTATTTCAGATTATGAAGAGAGGATAAAATAGATACAAATTTTCCTTTTACGTATTAAAAATAATTTCCTAGTCATTTTTTTATTTCTAAAGCCATAAAGTAAACTGACATCGTTTTGTATTTTGACATCGAGGAGGTTGCTTCATGTTTACTACTAGGAAGGCCTATTATCCCTATGTAAGCCCTTTTGATCCATGCAAACCAATCACATGTAAAACCTACGTTACTCCTCCAAATCTTTATATAACATTTCAACCAGCAAACCTACCACAATTCACACCAAAGCAAGCATTATACACAGGCACACTTTGGAAAATCTTTTATGATCCGTATTACGGTCCATATGAACCTAAAAGGGAGGCTGAAAATGAATGAATCCTAAACAGATGCCCCCAGAGTATTATGCGTTATTAGAAGATTTACAGGCTTTGGATTTTGTCTTAGTAGATCTCACCCTGTATCTTGATACCCATCCTAATGATTATGAGGCGATTCAACAGTTCAACTCAGTTTCACAGCAACGAAGAAAAGTAGCAAAGCTATATGAGGAAAGGTTTGGGCCATTAACTCAATATGGTCGTTATAGCTATTCCGCTTATCCTTGGAACTGGGATGACGAACCTTGGCCATGGCAGGTTTAACAAAATAATCATTTTTGTTCATCAAGGGGAGGAATTAATATAAATGTGGATATATGAAAAAAAACTACAGTATCCTGTAAAAGTAAGTACGTGTAATCCTGCTTTAGCTAAATTATTGATTGAACAATATGGTGGTGCTGACGGTGAGCTTGCCGCTGCATTACGGTATTTAAATCAACGTTACACAATACCTGGCAAAGTAATTGGATTGTTAAATGATATCGGAACTGAAGAATTTGCTCATTTAGAAATGATTGCGACAATGGTATATAAACTAACGAAAGACGCAACACCAGAACAACTAAAAGCCGCTGGTCTAGCGGCACACTATGTGAACCATGATTCTGCATTATTTTACGAAAATGCTGGCGGTGTACCATTTACTGCGACATACATCCAGGCAAAAGGCGACCCGATTGCTGATTTATATGAAGATATTGCAGCTGAAGAAAAAGCAAGAGCCACCTATCAATGGATTATTAATATGAGTGATGACCCAGATTTAAATGACAGTCTTCGATTTCTTCGTGAAAGGGAAATAATACATGCTCAACGATTTAGAGAAGCTGTTGAAATTCTTAAGGAAGAAAGAGATAAAAAGAAGTTTTTCTAAATGAGTAAATAGCTGAATGCTATATTCAGCTATTTACTTTCATGATATAAATTCACGTCAAACTCTTTTTTCATCATTTCAAATACCCGCTGGCGCTCACGCCACTGTACTGGTTCCTTCCATAAGTCCTTACTCTTATCAACAATTTCACATCGGATCGCATGATATTTATCCTCAGCTTCGTCTTTCTTTTTATCTACATAGCGAATTCCACCATAAAGTCCACCGATTATAAATACAAACATAAAATAAATGGATCCGTCGAGGAAAATACTAATCATTAATTCCGTGGATTGGCTATATGGAAGGACGATTGTTTTATACACATACACTAAAAAAATCGATAATAAAAAAAGTGCACAAAGCTTCATATAATAGGCTCTTGCCTTTAACTTTTCAAATTTTCTCTTTTTATCAACCGAATGTTGAAGCATTTGCTTTGTTACATCATCCGTATATTCATTTAACTCCTTAATTTTTTCTTCTATTTTTAATCCCTCCAAACCTTATACTCCTAGAATGACCTATTATAAAATATGTGCTTGTACATCTGTATATGTCTAATCAAAAAAAATAACGCGAAAACCTCGCGTTATTCATTCGTTTATTTTTATCGGTATTTCTAAAACTTGACCTTCCATAACGGTATCACCATTTAGATTATTCCATCTTTTAATTAACTCTTCACCAGAGCGACTATTATAATATTTCATAGATATCCGATATAATGTTTCATCGGCTTTTACCTGATGATATTTCACTTCATAACGGTCCTCTGGCTGTGCCTGAACTGGTTGCTTTGCCTCTTCATTACTCGATATATTTTCATTAACCTGTTGACCTGCTTCTTCTTTAGGTTCCTCTTGTTTTTTGACTTCTGGCTGTTTTGCTTCCTCTTGCTCAACAGTTTTTACTTCTTGTTCAGTTGTTTCCGGTACTCGTTCAGTCTCTGTTTCTTCAGTTGGTGTTTCTTCCTCATCAGTTTCAGGATAACGAACAGCCTCGTCTTTATTTTCATAGCTAATGCTTTCAAAATTCGTACTCTTTTTTACCGGACTTGCCTCCAGTTTTTCAGGATTCGTATTAAATTTAAAGCTAAGAATTGCAACAGGAAGTAAAATAAATAAAAGAGCCAACAAACGAATAATCGGGTATTTTATCTTAAATCGTGTTTTCTTTTTCTTTTGTCTATGGATTTCACTTCGAGATGGTAAAGTCGAAGTGCGTTTTTTTATATCAACTGACTTTTCTTCCCCTTCAGGATGCTTCAAGACGATACCCCCTCATTTTGATCACGCAAATAATCAATTCTAAGCTTTACTGCCAAAATAAAATCTATCAAAAAATGAGCATATACAGTAATCCAAAGATTTTGATAGACCTCATAAATAAATCCTAATAAAAAGCTTAAAAGAACAACAGACGTTAGTAGAACCCACTTATATAAATAGCGTACATGTAATAATGCAAAAATAATACTTGCTATAATCAGTCCAAAATGGGTTTGAATAACACCTCTAAATAAAATCTCTTCCGCAAAGGAAATCAATAGGCATAAAATAAAAATATGCGGAATACTTCTTTTTCGGAAAATTCTTTCGTTAATACCACCATCATCATACATTGCTTCTGGAAGCCATTTTACAAGCAATAAATCAATAATAACAACAGCTATTGCAAATCCAGAACCAATAAGAAGAATATTCCAATCTTTCCAATTCCAGAGCTCCATAAATGATGACCAATGATCAAACAGGAAAAAACCAAGCCCTAAAGACAAAATTAATAAGATTCCTTGTGTTAGATAAAGGTGAAAAACGATTTCTTTATCTGTTAAATTTTTGATAATATCAGCTTGGCGCCTACCCATAATTTTCACCCATTTCTATGAAAGATACGATGCAATTCTTGTCTCCAAGACGGTAGCTCCCATTCATTTACGTCCTTACCGTTTCGTTTGTACAAATTGAAGTCAATTCCACATAAGTCACAGCAAGATGAAGGTCTCACTTTTAGGCTTTCGTCGAAGTATGATAATACAGCTTCCCTACGACATCCGTGAGTCTCTAACCATCTCTCCATCTGTTTAAGTTTGCTGTACTTGTATGAATATCGTTTATTTGCAGCATCCTCTATGATCTCAACTTTCTGCCGTGTGTTGAGTTCGTGCTCGATACACTCATCTATTTCCAGGTAAAATTGAATAAATCGCCATTGAACTTCAGATACACCGAATGCTGAATAAAAATACTCTTCAACCGATTTTGTATTTGTAAATTTTCCGTTCGTTTGTATTTCTTTATTCATGTATTCAATTATTTGATGGGTTTGTTCTTTCGATGGAAACTCATATTTAAGCAAAACTTCAGGTATTTCTCGGTCAAATTCACTATGAAGTAAAATAGCAATACTTGATTGACCGTCCCTGCCAGCACGCCCCATCTCCTGTAAATATGCCTCTATTTGTGAAGGGTAATGGAAGTGAATGACATATCGGATATCTGACTTATTCACACCCATCCCAAATGCATTTGTACAACAAATAATGGATAGTTGATTATTGATGAATTGCTCCTGGATCAACATTCTTTTTTCCTGTTCCATTCCACCATGGTAATAAGCAACTCGGTCAAAGCCTTCCTCTTTTAAAAATTGCGCAATATTTTCGGCCCATAATCGACTTGAAAAATAAATAATTCCTGGCCCTTGCAAATTTTTTATATAATTTAAAAGCACATCTTTCTTTTCTTCCAGCGAATCAACTTTTTTCACCATTATGGCTATATTGGGTCGATCAATTGAGTGGATGTGCATTTTCGGATCATTTAATTGTAATGTCCTGCTAATATCCCCTAAAACCTCTTTTGTAGCTGTTGCGGTTAATGCTAAACAAGGTGGGGATCCGATTTCACGACGAATATCACCCAAACGGGAATAGTCTGGACGAAAATCATGCCCCCATTGTGAGATACAATGTGCTTCATCTACCACAAACATAGAAAAACGAATTCCTTTTAATCGATTTAAAATAAATTTTGACTGGAGAATTTCAGGGGAGGCAAAAATATATTTATATTTGTGCAAGCTGGGTAGAACCTTACGTTTTCTCTCATTTGATAAAAAACTATTAAGGGCAACTACCCTTTTTTCACCCATTTTTCTTATCTGAAGGACCTGATCTTCCATAAGTGCAACAAGTGGTGAAATGATAAGTACACTACCTTCGAGAATTTGAGCTGGAAGTTGATAGCATAGCGATTTCCCTCCACCTGTGGGTAAGAGTGCCATGACATCTTGTCCAGCTAAAATATCATCTATAATTTCCTTTTGCCCTTCTCGGAACGTAGAATGATTAAATTTTTCTTTTAAAATTACATTAAGATCCATGTTTACCACCAAATCTTGCAAGAACTAGTCTAATTTCAAAATACGAGATGTCATTCGTCAATTTTTCCTTTAAAGGTCGTAATTGCTTTATTTGTAATGTCTTATAAACAGATAGTATCTGCTGCAGATGTTCGTGTGGAACGAATCGATCAATTGAAAAATTAGGTTTTTGATGCGTTACTTCAACAATATGATCTTCAATTGTATTCCGTTTTAGATTTCGAATGATACCTATTTCATCAATTGTTTTACCCTGCAGTAGCAATTGATACGTTTTCTTTGTTGAAGCTGTTAGTAATACTTCCTCTTGATGATGAGCCTCAATCATAGAACCAAGCAGAGGGAAACTGTGCCTATTCATTTCAAGATGATGAATCATCGTATGTAAGGTATGTAAAAAGAGAACCTGGCACCATACTTCATCCTCACCTAGTAAAGAACTAATCTGATCGATTGTATATCCAATTCTCGCTGAACTGGTCAGCCTCATGACAAATATAGTTGATTCTAGTTCTGAAACCATTTCAAGGAGCGACAAAATCTCTTTGTAAAGGGCTTCTGATAATGTAAATCGAGTATGTCCATCTTTAATCAAGAAACCTTTTACCCAGTCAGCAATTGAATCTTCTTGTTGGATTGGAGTATATTGTTTTTTTTCATTTACCAAATTCGACAAAACCTGCGTTAACAATGAAAGCCTTCGCCATAGCAAGATGGACTGTTCATTATGTTTCCAGCCATTTAATTGGGGAGGAATCGGTTTCTTTTCAAATTCCTTTTTTAGTACCCTTATACCAAGAGATGTAATTGTAAATTTATTACTTGAACCAGTTATTTCTTGAATTAGAGCATGTTCATGAAGTATTTGGATCTCCTTCTCAACCTGTTCTCTTGCAATCGGCCTTAGAATACCGAATAGAGGAGTGAGGCCAAATAGATTTGCATCCCCAATCGTTTGAGAGGACTTTTTACCGTTCAACAAATGATGAATCCCATAAACAGTCCGTTCACCATCTAGTTTATGCAAGCAATATAAGATTAATATTGAGCGATAGGTTATGTTCACGGCTTCTCCCCCCTCAAACGACGAAATAGATGGAAAATTGTCGAACGAATGTTACTTTTATTTTATCAAATAATAACGAAAAGTGGGATGTTTTCGTGTGGAATTATGAACATGCTTGTCAAACGGGAAAAACCCTTTTAGATTAAGCAATCTCACTATATATTTTTATTGAAAAGTTTTGTGAACAGCTTTACAATGAATATGAGGAAGCTGTTTCCATGCTATGAGGAAGTAGGATGGGGAACTACTATAAATATACATTTTATACATGTAACGATTTTTCGGGAGGTAAAGTACACATGGCAAAGTATACCATTGTTGACAAAGAAACTTGTATCGCATGTGGTGCATGTGGTGCAGCTGCACCTGACATCTACGATTACGATGATGACGGAATTGCATTTGTAACACTTGATGATAACCAAGGAATTGTAGAAATTCCAGAAATATTAGAGGAAGACATGATCGATGCTTTTGAAGGTTGCCCAACGGATTCCATTAAGGTAGCAGACGAGCCATTCGACGGTGATCCACTAAAATTTGAATAGTCCTTATATTCAAGGAAGAACCCTTTCGTTTAAGGGTTCTTTTTTTAAATGATAAAAAGCAGGCATTGCCTGCTTTTTGTCGTTTGATTATCCAATTGGAACTTCTTTACGTTCCCCTTTTTCAAATGTCATTAAGGTTTTGTAGCCTACACTTTTAGCTAGTTCAATTGCTTGATCAAAATCAGCACCTACATCCTGTGGGCGGTGTGCGTCCGATGACAAGACGATTGGAATGTTTTTGTCAAAGCACATTTGCAGTAGTCGAGGATCCGGATAAAGCTTGCCAATAGGCTTTCGTAATCCAGCAGTACTAATTTCAACGCAGGTTTTTGAGTTCGCTAATGCTGTCGTTGCACGATCAAATTGATGCAAAAGGAACTCCTCATCTTCAGGAATATATTTAAAAATCTTGACTAGATCAATATGACCCATAATATCAAATAAGTTTGATTCGGCCAATGTAATCACCTGATCATAATACTTTGTATATGTATCATGTAGGTCCCTTTTATCCCATTCTTCACGGAACTCCGCAAGGTCGATTCCAAAATCGTCAACCCAATGAATGGAGCCAATTACATAATCAAAATCATAAGTAGAAATGAATTTTTCCATTTCTGCATGCTTTCCAGGTGTATAATCCATTTCAATGGACATTTTTACATCAATATTATTTTTCCAGGCAAGCTTAAATAAATCTACATAATCCTTCATGTCATAATATCTTCTTGCATCAACCCACGGATTACTCAGAATATCTTTTGTCTGATAAAAATGATAAGCGTGTTCAGAAATCCCAAAATGATCAATTTTTTTTGCCTTTGCTTCATCAATAAACTTCATTAAATAGTCTAATTCAAGCGTTCCAAGCTCTAAATGATTGTGATAATCAGTTCGCATACCGAATCCCCCCAAAGTTTTTCTTATTATACATGAACTTGTCTCTCTAGGGGAATAAAAAAGCTCAAAATTATTTAGGATTTTTCGACAATTAAGATTTGATTTGGAAAAATTAAATCATCGGTTAACTGATTTAACATTTTAATTTCCTCAACAGATATACCTACCCTATGCGCAATGACTGATAAAGAATCCCCAGCCTTCACTGTATAGGTTTCAAGCTTTTTTAAAACTTCAGTGTCCTCTTTCTCCAATTCCATTAATGTAGGAACTAAAATTTGTTCATCGGTTAGCATATAAAGAGGGTCAATCGCATTGTTTCTAGAAGAATTCCATTCTCCATTATGTACTTCAAAATGTAAATGTGGACCAGTTGAATTACCTGTACTACCGATATGACCAATTAACTGACCTTTTACAACCTTTTCTCCTTCTTGAACATTGCGTTTACTTAAGTGTGCATAAACTGTCTCATATCCATTTGGATGCTCAATAAAAACGACATGACCATATGAACCCTTGAAATACGACTTTTTTACGATTCCTTCCTCAACCGCATATATGTGATCTCCAAGTGGAGCAGCGATATCTAAGCCTTTGTGATTGCCTTGTCTCGTTCCAAATGTATCAGTGATTCTCCCTGTGACTGGCCACGCCCATTCCTCTGTTGCTTTGTTACCTGGAAGTTCATGTGCGTTGACATTACATTCTCCTATAAAGAGTAATCCTGTACAAACTGCCAAAATGGCAACAATTGCAAATCGTTTACCAAACATTTTGATCCTCCTCAAAATATTGAACAATGATGCTATGAAAATGTGAACCCGTTATGTTTAGATTCAAGGACACCCCCTATCTAACATTATCTCTATTTACTAAGCAAATAAGGGACACCCTTACATTATTTGAAAAATTTTCTTAAAATATGTAAATAAAGTAATACTTTTCGTAACTGGTAAGGTGATACTTCCCAGAAATTATATTTAAAAGCAAAAAAAAGAGACATCTTAGTGTCTCTTATTGCAATTGAATTAGATTTGGTGCGAGCGGTACTGGTACCGGTTCCCCTATTCGTACATCACCAATTTGATCTATATTTCCGTAAAATGTAACTGTATCAAAGTTAAACTCTTTAGCGGTTAGCATAATTGCGTCCAACATAAGAATATAATTATCTGTATTCTCTAAAACCGCATCATCACTAAAATGAATTTCTAAATTCGTACCATTTGCTTTAATTTGTTTAATTTCAGATATGATTGGTGGATGCAGGGTATAATCCCCTTGATTAGCCTCCGCTTTCATTGCTTCCAGCGCTTGTTCAATCGTATTAAAATCTTCATAAGTTAAAGCTAAAATTTTGCGGTCTGAATGATCATTTACATAATAAAGGTATGCCTTTTTTGTATCTTTCTCAACATCAATATTATTTTCAATGATACCAGATTGCCCTATAGTAATTCCTTGTTGATTATTTTGGAAAAGTTCAACATGTTGATAGTCTTCTAACAGATAACGGAACGAACTAATCGTATGTGAAAATTCTGCAGCTTCAGCAGTAGCAAATGACTCAGTATTAATCGAGTTATTTACGTCCACCCTTACTGCCTTTGAATTGTCTTTCGTTACAACTTCTGAAAAATCTTCAAAATATGAATTCGAAATTTCATCAATGCCCCATTCTTTGTTTTTGCGAATAGCCTCATTTACTCTTGGAACTGTCTTTTGCCATTGTTCAACAACATTTTCCCCATTAGATTCGACGATTACTGAAACTACAGAAGGAAACATTACACCGCCCAAATACACACCATATGTGAGAAGGACTTCGTTTTCCCCTACACTATTTACAGTGTAACTATTGCTTGGTTGTTCCTCAAATGAAAATATTCCAGCCTCTTCATTTTGTTGTGGTTCCTCTGCTTTTTCTAGTGTGTTAAATGATGCATCCTTTGATGCTGCTTCTCTGTTTTCAGAATCCATAGCAATATTCGTATTTTCCCTTGCCATTTCAGCTGAGTCTGAGCTTGAACTATTCATATTATTAATGAAAGAAGGAGCTAAGATGAATAATAGAAGCACTGCTGCTGCAGATGCAAGGGTAGGAACAAGCCACATTTTTCTCTTTTTCTTATTCATCTTAAGGGTTATATTTTGATAAATCTCTTGTGGTTTCCGTTTGTCTTTTATTCCTGGCATTTGCGATAGCATCTGCTCGAGTTGTTCATCACTCCACTTTGAATTTTTCATCATCTATACCCTCCTTTACGCCTGATTCCTCCATATACTTCTTTAAGACCTTTAGACCTCTATGCTGAGTTGTCTTTACCTTACTCTCCGTCCATCCTAGAGTTTCAGCAGTCTCTGCAATTGAAAGTGATTGGATATATCGTAAAATAAGCACGATACGCTGGTCGGTCGTACAGTTTTCCAAGCAACGGTACATCATTTGTACCTGCTCATTTTGCAACGCTATTTCTTCCGGAAGTGGAGCAAAGTCTCTTACCTCTTGGCGACTCCAATCAAAGGAATCCATTATTCGCTGTTTCCACCCTTTTTGTTTCCGGAACGAGTCAATCGCAACATGCCTTGCAATTGAAAATAACCATGTTTTTTCACTACTTTTCCCTTCGAATCTATCATATGATTTTAAAACTCTTATATAAACTTCCTGAACGAGATCTTCAGCTTGTTCACGATTTTTTACCATATAAAATAAGAAGGAGAAGACATCGTGATGATACTTTTCATATAGTTCCTCAAACAAGGAATCCATTTGCAAATCCTCCCGTTCATTTCATTAGTCGAATGATTAATAAAAAAAGTTACACTCCCAATATAGTATGAATTAATAAAAAAAGGAAGAATATTTTGGTAATATTCTTCCTTACTTTGCAATTGTTACATTTTTTAAGAATAGTAGTCTCAGGATTGGATACAGAATGAGAAAAAATACTCCATTCCCAATTGCGTGACTCATATCGAATGGTAATCCAGCTAGGTAATAGGCTAGGAACTTACCCGAGAATAAATAAAGAGGGATTGAGATAACAAATCCATATAAGAAACCACAAAATACTGCATAGATGGCTAATAAAATGACAGGAATTCGATCACGATACTTCCGTAAAGCCCCACTAATTAACCCAATTATCCCCCATGCAACGATTTGTCCAATGGTCCATAAACCCATACCCATTACAAGATTCGATAATACAGAACCGAAAACAGCAACAACCATACCATAGATTGGACCCAAAAATAAGCTAGTTATCACGATAATCGCAGTCATAGGCTGGACATTCGGAAGGAATGTAAATGTAATTCGACCCACAACAGACAAGGCGATTAGCATCGATAAGAGCGTTAAGTTTTTAACAGATAAATTCATTATTCCCACTTATGGAGATCGAATTCGACCTTATCTTCAGGCTCTAATTGGTATTCATTAGCTCCTACCATGGCTTCTTCACCATTAACAGAATAAAACCATGATGTCTTTTCTTCTTCGCTTCCTGCAACGCCATTAATGCTGGCAACAAAAGCACCATCGAATTGTGTTTCGACGTCAAAGTTTGCTTGCATGACGTCCATAACGGTAACTTCTTTTCCAGATTCAATTTCAATTTCTTTTTCTTCAATGATTTCTTCACCATTGTTTTTGGAGATAACAACTGTTACAATCTCTGCTGTTTCTTCTTTATCTACAGTTTCTGATGTGTTGTTGTTGGAAGATTCATTTGTAGATGGGTCATTGCTGCATCCAAATAAAATTCCCAATGATAGTAAAGCAACTAATAGTTTTTTCATGTTTCTAGCTCCCCTTTTGTTAAAATATGTGTATGAATAAGTGTTTTATGCACCTAACATCGAATCAAATGCGCCTTGGCGTATTTGCGCCCAATTTTTAGGCCCACAGGAAGTGGGTCATAAAGACGTTGCCACAGGATGTGGCGTTCTTAGTCTTTGATCTTACAGATCGAAAAATTTCCTTTGAAAAATCGTGGCATCTGCCGGAGGCTATTATTTTATTTCGTAGAAGTGTCCTTCTTCTGCGGAATAAAATAATAAAAGCTCACCCTTGGGGTGAGCTTTAAAGATATAACAGGAAAACAACAAAAAAGCATGGTGTTTTAATGCTAATTCTCGCACCCCGGAGAATTAAAAAAGAAATGAATTAGGCAGGTCTACTGACTTAAGCTTCGTCCTACTTTGAGTCCTTCCCATATGTTGAACAGCATTCGCCATCCAGTCATACAGTGGTTCTTCTCATTTCGTCCACTTTTACAGTTGCGGGGGCAGTTCTGGATTCACACCAGATTCCCTTTTAAGTCTTAGAGAGGATGTTTAAAAAGTGCGGTGAATATGACGCTTCGAATTTCTGTGTTGGCTTGCTTTTCCGTTCCTCACGTATTAACTGCATACGCTCCGGTACTCAAAGCTGCGCCGCCTTGAAATTCTCGGTCCTCTTCATCCTCCTTTTTAATCCTTTATTTAAAGAATCAAATACAACATTCTCTGACACCTAAAATTCAATAAATTATTTAATTTTCTATTTAACAATCCCTATATTACAAGAAGAATTTTTCTTTTACAAGGAAATTGTTTCTTATGGAACAAGAATCTTCGCCACGTTTTTTCAAATTACTCACTTTTTCGAGGGATTACGAAAGTAAATGTCGTTCCTTCACCAAGCTTACTATGGACCGAGATATTCCCGTTATGTGCACTAATAATGTTTTTTACAATCGCAAGCCCTAAACCAGTACCAGATTTCCCTCTTGTTCTGGCCTTATCCGCCTTATAGAACCGTTCAAATACAAAAGGTAAATCTTCTTCTGGAATTCCAGAACCCGTATCCTTAATATCAACTTTTATTGAAGTTTCTTGACCAGTAACATGTACGTCAACCTGACCATTTTCATCGGTATGTCTAATTGCATTATCAATTAAGTTTGTAAAAACTTGCTCAATACGATCAGAGTCTATATAAATCTCACCAATGTCGTCTACCTTTGTAGCAGTTAACGTTATTTGGTTATCCTTAGCTAAACCTTGGAATTTCCGAATCACCCGACTAATAAGGGTATCGAAGTCAACTTTTTCTTTATTTAAGGTAATATTCCCTGATTGCATTCTAGCCAAATCTAATAACTCGTTAACAAGTCTACCCATTCGTAATGACTCATCATAGATGACTTTGGTAATTTCCTTTCGCTCTTCCTCGGAACTCGCTATGTCATCCATAATTGCTTCACTATAGCCCTGGAGCATTGCGATCGGAGTTCGCAGTTCGTGAGAAACATTAGCAATAAAATCTTCACGTAGCTTGTCCAAACGTCTTTCCTCCGTCATATCGCGAAGGACCGCAACGGCACCCCTAATATACGTCTGATTGTAAAGTGGACTCATTAAAATAACCCATGTTCTACCTTGAAGACTAATTTCAATAAATTGCTCCTTTTCAAATGAAACGGAACGTTGAAATAAATCCTTGACTTCTGGTGGAAGCTCTTGACCAACGTCCTGATACATACCTTGTTGGTAATACCAAGCTTGCAAAAAGCGTTCCGCAGGTGGGTTTGTTATCAATATCGTTCCATCACGATTTAAAGTGATAACTCCGTCGGCCATACTGTTTAATATGCTTGCAAGCTGCTCTTTCTCTTGATTAAGGGCATTTATATTATACTTTAACTGCCTTCCCATTTGGTTTAGCGCCATTCCTAAAGCGCCAATTTCGTCATGAGTAAGTATAGGAACCTTCGTATCAAATTTCCCTTTAGCTACTTCGGTAGCAGCTTCCCTCATTTTACGCAATGGAGCTGTAATACGCGTTAATAGAAAGAAGGCAAATACTGTTGTAAGGACAATTCCGATACCTGCAGCCAATATTATGAATTGAGTAGTATCCTTGGTAGTCTTTTGAACTACATCTAAGGATTGATAAAGAAAAACAGCACCCATCTGATCATTTTCGATGTGAAGAGGGGCCCCAACCACAAATAGTTCTTGTCTTTGCTCTTGAGGAGTTTTTCCACTTTCTGTTAGTTTTATCTTTTTGCTTGCGTTTTGGTCGTTTGTAATAACACGTCTAAGATCTGGGTCTTCTGTAATAACTGTAACAGGAATGGTTGGTACAGCCGTTCGATCAGGAGATACCCATAACGTGTTTTCGTCTGCCGCAATAATAACCTTTGTTTCATCATTCACAAGCTCCCAAGCAAGGTTCCTTGCTACATCTTTATCCTCATGCTGCTCCATAATAACAGCAATATTTGCAGCAAGTTGAGTTAAGCTTCTTTCAGCTTCTTGAATATGGTAATTCTCAAAGTACTCCATGAATAGTACCGTTAAAACAAATAACACAAAGGAAAACAGTAAAAGAATGGTTGCCCATAGTTTTCCTACTACACTTCTCCAAAATTTCATTCTTGGCCAACCTCAAATTTATACCCAACGCCCCATACAGTTACTATCATTTTCGCCGCATCCTGAGACACTTTATTTAACTTTTCACGTAAGCGTTTAACATGTGTATCTACAGTACGAAGATCACCAAAGAATTCGTAATGCCATACTTCTTTTAACAATTGTTCACGATCAAATACTTTGTCAGGTGATTTTGCTAAAAAGCATAAGAGTTCATATTCCTTCGGTGTTAAGCCCACTTCCTTGCCATCTGCAAGCACACGGTGTGCATCATTATCAATTGTTAGATGTGGAAACACGATAACATCCTTAGCCGTTGTTTCAGTTTGAAGATAGGTTGTAAGTGATGCCCTTCTTAGTAAAGCTTTTACTCGAAGAACAACTTCTCTTGGACTAAATGGCTTTACTATATAATCATCAGTACCGACTTCAAAGCCTTGCACGCGGTTTACTTCTTCTCCTTTAGCAGTAAGCATAATAATCGGAGTTGATTTCTTCTCACGCAATTCGCGACATACCTCAATTCCATCTTTTTCTGGCATCATGAGGTCTAGTAAAATGAGATCATAATCATTTTTCATAGCCTTTTCTAAGGCAATATTTCCATTTTCCGCTTCTTCAATTGCATAATTTTCTCTTTCTAAATACATTTTAAGTAAACGACGAATTCTTTCTTCATCATCGACAACTAAAATTTTCGCTTCATTTTCCATTTTCTTATTCCTCCATTTTCTTTCCGAAAGAATATTTCTCTACATCACTATCGTACATAAAAATTTCATAATTTGCTATAACATATATCACACTAGTTTATCCAATGAGGGAAAAGTCGATAATTCGACACAAAAAATGTTAGATAAAAAAGCCTTCATCAAATGATGAAGGCTTTTTTTCTTATGCATATGAGTGTAAACCAGCAATAACTAAATTTACAAATATAGTATTAAACATAATAATGAAGAATCCAACGACCGCAAGCCACGCAGATTTTTTACCATGCCAGCCTTTTGAAAGCCTCAAGTGTAAAAATGCTGCATAGAAGAGCCAAGTAATAAGTGCCCATACCTCTTTAGGGTCCCAGCCCCAGAAGCGAGTCCATGCAATTTGCGCCCAAATCATAGCAAAAATTAACGCGCCTAACGTGAATACTGGGAATCCTATTGCTACAGAACGATAACCAATTTCATCAGTTAAGTCTAAATTTAATCTTCTTGTTAAAGGCTGTAAAGCGGCACCTACACGTTTACGTAAAATTAAACGAAGTAATCCATATAGAATAGATCCTGAAATAATTGACCAAAGTAATGTATTTACTTTTCTAGCACTTAATAAGGCAGGTAATTCAATCCCGCTAGAAAACTTACCATCTGTCAGTAATTCGCCTTCATTAGGTACTACCAAAGCAGGTAATTTGTATACCATCTCAGCTTCAACGTTGTCTTTATCCACCCATGAAAACACTGATTCATATTTCATCGCACCAAATGCGGTCGAAATGGCTACGAATCCAACAACAACCACTAATATATACATAACAAATTCTAACCAAAATGTTTCCTTGCTCTTGATAGACTGATCCACACTTTTTAAAAGATAAAGGATACCTGCGACAAAACTTATTGAAAGAATTGCTTGCCCTAATGCAGCAGTCGTTACGTGAATGTGGAGCCAATCACTTTGTAAAGCTGGAATTAATGGAGAGATCTCTCTTGAAAACATACTTCCATAAGCAATAACTAATAATGCAATCGGTAAAGTAAACAGTCCTAAAATACTTGTTTTATATATAAAGTAAATAATAATAAACGCTAGGACTAGCATCATTCCGAAAAATGTAATAAATTCAAATAGGTTACTAACTGGTGCATGTCCAGCTGCAATCCATCGGGTAAAAAAATAGCCTAACTGTGCAGCAAATCCAATGATTGTAATAGAAATCCCGATATGGGACCAGCGGTTATACCCATTTGAACTTTTTTTATCTCGAATCGCTCCACCAAAGACAAACGTTGCCACAAGATAGAGAAAAAAAGCAGCATATAGCAAATTTGAACTTAATTCAGCCATTTTTATCCCTCCTTATTTTCCTTATTTTCCTTATTTTTCGCATCAACTTGATCGATAGGTTCGGCGATTCCCGTATCAGCCAAAACATAACGAATTTCATTTTTCAAACCAAACCAGTTTTTATTTGTATGTCCAGCAACAATAACTTCATTATTCTTTCGCTGAATCCAAATCCGACGATGGTGCCAGTATGATCCTTGAATAACACCAATCATAAATATTGCACCACCCAAAGCAAGTAACCATAATGTAAAGTCTCTTCTGACAGTTAATCCAGATACATTCTTCATATCAATACCAGAAAACGCCATTTTATACTTATTCTCACCCACAGGCTCGATATTTTGCTGAATAGCTACGAAACTGATTTCTCCTTCTGGTTTATCTGGAGCATACATTTTAAATACAAATGCTGGGTTATTCGGTATTTTTGTTTTTGTGGCAGGTTCCCCTTCATCATTAAAAAAGAAATCAGGGAAATAGCTTGCCAACTCGATTGAATATCCGTTACCTAAATCATATTTATCTTGCGGATCTCTTAAGTTAATGGTAATTGAACCAAATTCCTGATTCGTCTCTTTGTCTACCATTGTAAAGGACATCGTGCTAAATTCATTTAATTTATAGTCAACTTGATAGACTGCATAATGATCATGCTTTAATGGTTCATTTACTCGGATTTCGTGAGATTTAACTTCTTTTAATTCTGGTTCCACTCCCGGAATAATTTCATCTGTACGTTCGAATAAAGTAACATCTGTTTGATAGTTTTTTACTACCATCGCATTTCCGGCAAGTTCAATCGCTTTATCAAATACTTCTTTTTCCTTGCCCTTCTCGTAAACTTCTACAAGAAATTGTTCGCTCTTTAAATAATACTTTCCATCTGTTCCTGGAACACTTGCTGTTTCTCCCTCACGAAGCCAGAGTACTTCATCAATATACATTCCAGGTACAAAACGAAGCATCGCACCAATAAGAAAAAGAATAAGTCCACAATGGTTTACATATGGGCCCCATCGAGAAAAACGACCCTTTTCGGCTAAAATATTCCCATTTTCTTCACGGACAGAATAATGTTTCTTCCTTAGTTTATCCTTAACATTTTCAAAGTCCTTCTCGATATTTTCGACAGTGTTTTTACCATATACACGCTGTCTTTTTAGGAAACTTTCGTGACGTGTAACACCTTGTTTTTTTAATGCTTTATACAGAGGTACTACACGGTCTATGCTACAAATAATTAAGGAAATACCAAGCATTGCTATTAGAATCATATACCACCAAGAACCATATAGGTTGTGGAAACCTAACTGATAATATAATCTTCCTGTGATGCCATATTCTTGTTCATAGAAATCAGCTGGATTCATCGCTGGAGGTATGTATAATTCTTGCGGATAAATTGTCCCCAATGCTGAAGCAATTAGAAGGACAACGATGATCCAAATCCCCACTTTTACAGAGGAAAAGAAATTCCATATCTTATCAACTATTGATTTATTATAGGTTTGAGAGCGCCTTGCACTACCCTCATACCTCATATCTAGCAATGGCTTTTTCTCTTTTCCACCCTGATTTTCTTCTTCGTTTTGGACAGGTTTACCACAAGCCTCACAAAAAATTGTACCATGTGGATTTACATGCCCACATTCGCATTTAACGTTTTCCATAAAAATAACTCCCTATGGCTTAATTTGCTCCATATAATCTCGTACCATCTTATTTGTCATCTCGCCCGTGATTATTTTAACAACTTCTCCATCTTTATCAATTAATAAAGTTGTTGGCAACGGGTCAATTCCATAGGCATTTAACAACTGGTTTCCTTTATCGATTACAACTGGAAATGATAAGTCATACTTTTCAATAAAATTATTAACACTGAATTTCGGCTCACCGACATTGATTGCGATGACTTCAATCCCTTGATCCTTATATTCCTGATAGTATGTATCAATATATGGGAATTCACGTTGACAAGGCTCACACCATGTCCCCCAGAAGTTTAAGAATACACCTTTTTCCCCTCTATACTCCGACAAATGGTGTTCTTTCCCGTTCAAGTCAGTTACGACAAAATCTGGTGCCTTATCCCCTACTGCAACCTTTTCCTTACTAGTAAAGAAATTGATATACAATGTATAAACGAGTGCAGCGGCGAGAAGTAATAATATGACGGTCCGCATAACTAATCGTCGCTTTTTCTTGTCCATTGAAATCTCCCTTTATTTTTTATTTGATTTGATGTTTACTTTCTTTGCCATTATAGCACTTATTAATATAGCAACATTGCATACATTTTGAAGGTTATGTGACAATTGAGAACCATTATCGCCAGACTAGATTAGACTAAATTTCATGAGACTTAGGAGAAAGCTTCTTTTCCGAAAAGATTTCATGTAATTTAGTCACACCCTAGCTTACTTAATAGAGCGAGTAAAGCTTGTTGACTGAACAAACCTATTCCCTACAATCGATTATTTTTCGTACTTGCTAAAGCTCTTAATTGCTTAACTTCATGTGGAAGTAGTTCTCTGAATTCACCTGTACTTAAGCCGTTTAACGTAAGGAAGCCAAACTTTTCTCTCTTAAGTTTCATTACTTGATGTCCAATCGCCTCAAACATTCTTTTTACCTGTCTGTTTCTTCCTTCATGAATGCTAATTTCGACAATTGAAGTTTGTTTTCGCTTATCCATTGAAATAAGCTTTACTCTAGCAGGAGCCGTCTTACCATCTTCTAGCTTTATTCCTCGTTCTAATTGACGAAGCTTTTCTTTAGGCGGAATACCTTTAAGTTTCGCCACATAAACCTTCTCAATCTCATACTTTGGATGCATTAAAAGATTTGCAAACTCACCGTCATTCGTTAGTAAAAGTAACCCGGACGTATCATAATCCAGTCTTCCAACTGGGTAAATACGTTCTTTTGTTTCTGGGAAAAAGTCGGTTACAACTTTTCTACCCTTATCATCACTTACACTAGAAATCACAGAACGTGGTTTATAAAATAAAAAATAAACAGGCTCTTCCCTTTCAAGTGGAATGCCGCTTACCTCAATTTTATCGTTTGAGCCTACTTTAATACCTAGCTCCTTTACAACTTTTCCATTCACCTTAACATGTCCAGCAACAATAAGCTCCTCAGCTTTTCTCCTTGATGCTACACCTGCATGTGCTATTACTTTCTGTAAACGTTCCATCTATGCTCACCCCTTAAACATCTTACTTGTTTCTTTGTATTTTCACAAGATAAAAACATTCTCTAGTATGCCCAACCCAGAACTTTCCTATATAAAAAAAGAAAACACGTTTTCACGTGTTTTCAACTTAACCAAATAATAAAGTTACGACAATTATACTCGCCACGACGCCAACTAAATCAGCCAAAAGACCGACCTTTAGTGCATCTCCCATTTTCTTAATTCCAACAGCTCCGAAATAGACAGTTAATATATACAAAGTTGTATCTGTACTTCCTTGCATGGTCGAAGCAAGTATACCAATAAAAGAATCAGGGCCATATGTAGCGATTAAATCTGTCGTCATTCCTAACGCTGCTGTTCCAGATATTGGCCTAATCAGCGCTAATGGAGCAACTTCTGCAGGAAACCCAACAAATTCAAGCGCAGGGCGAATTAAATTAATGAAAAACTCCATTGCACCTGATGCTCGAAAGATTGAAATGGAAACTAACATCCCAACCAAAAACGGGATGATGGAAAAGGATATCTTAATTCCTTCCTTTCCTCCCTCTACAAACGTTTCATAGGTTGGAATTCTTTTAAATGTCCCATAAAGAAGGATAAATCCTATAATCGCAGGTATTAGCCAAAGTGATATGGAATTGATTATACTCATTTTTCCAAGCCACCCTTCTTCATCCGTCGATAATAAAAATATCGATCTATTAGTATGGCTCCTAGGGTCGAACAAATCGTTGCTATGAGGGTTGTTCCCACAATTTCAGTTGGATTTGTAGATTCGTAGGTCATCCTAATCGCAATTACAGTAGTTGGGATAAGCGTCAAACTCGAAGTATTAATCGCTAGAAACGTAATCATTGATCGACTAGCCGAGGTTTTGCCTCCATTCAGTTCTCTTAATTGCTCCATCGCTTTAATTCCCATGGGTGTTGCCGCATTTCCAAGTCCAAACATATTCGCAATCATATTTGATAGGATATATCCCATAGCTGGATGCTCTACCGGAACTTCTGGGAATAACCGTCTTACCACTGGACGAAATAATTTTGAGAGTTTTTCTAATAAGCCAGCCTCTTGTGCAATTCTCATAAGGCCTAACCAAAAAACAAGGACACTAATTAAACCAATGCAAATAGTAACTGCTTCTGATGCTCCCTTAAAAATCGCTTCATTTACCTCGCTGATTGTTCCATTCACTACGGCAAAGATAATCCCAATAATTGTCATCGCAACCCATATGATATTAACCATCGTCATCTAACCCCTAAAATTACTAGAAAGATACTTTTTATTGTCTCCCAGAATGTTTCCTTAGACCTTTTCACATTGCCGTTATCAAAATAGATAGGCATCTCCTCAATCGTCTCATCACCAAGGTTCACAGTAATCGTTCCTACTATGTCCGGAACAGCCTCTGGTTTGCGCCACTCTTTTTCAGGTTCTAATAAAGAAATATCGAGCTTAATATTCTTTTTCTCTTCTTCACTTAGTGGGTACATGAAGTCATGATCCACAAATACCTTCCCTTTATAAAAACGATTGTCTGTTTGAAGATCGCCTTCTTTAATGACCTGCACTAAATCATACGTTTCAAATGCTCTGTTAAACATATTCATATGGTCATTCCAGTCATCAGAGGCATTTATCGTTACAGCAATTAAATCAATTCCATCCTTTGTTGCAGTTGAAACTAAGGTCCGTTTGGCCCGCTTGGTATAGCCTGTTTTTCCACCTGTGCTATACGGGTAAAGCTTTGTCAGTAACTTATTTTTATTTCTCCAAACACGATCCCATTTTTCAGTCGGGTTAGGGGCACGATGCACTTTTGTACCGGCAATCTCCCGATATTTTTCATTCATCATCGCATAACGCGTTAAAATGGCCATATCATAAGCAGATGAATAGTGATTTTCATGGTCATCCAACCCGTGTGGATTTGCAAACTCTGTATTTTGCATACCAATTTCAGCAGCTTTTTGGTTCATCATAAAAACAAAGCCTTCCAAACTACCACCCACATGCTCTGCGATAGCAACTGCAGAGTCATTACCAGATCGTAACATCAATCCATAAACTAGATCCTCGAGCTTTACTTGTTCATTAGGCTTTAAATATAAGGACGAGCCTTCTGTTCGTACAGCTTTATTACTCACCTTAACCATCTCGTTTAGTTTTCCTGATTCAATGGCGAGAATAGCCGTCATGATTTTTGTAATACTTGCGATTCTCATTCGTTGATGTGCATTTTTTTCAAACAAAATTCTACCAGACTCTTGCTCTATTAAGATCGCACCTTTTGCACTAACAGAAAGCGCGCTCGTTTTTTGAGGAACTAAGCCTAAGAGAACCATAACAGTGATGATAAGTATAAAAATTCTTCTGCGAATAAATGTCATTCGATCCCCGTCCCTTTTGCTGTTTTGTAAAAGTGTATGCAGAACATGTCCACCTATATGAATAAAATATGTACAAACATCGAAAAGTTCCAGCGCCTTGTTCAGCCCCGACAAGCATAAGAAAAGCCGGCGAGAAGGATGCACTTTATCCTTCTTGACGGATTGGCTTATGACCTCGAGGGGCTAGGCGCTGGAACTAGACAGCAACATTAGACACAAAAAAACTGACCAACACAAGGTCAGCATAGAAAATATTGGATTAATACTGTTTCCACTGAAGTTTTGATGCTTCCTTAAACCGACGTTCAACTTGATCCCAATTGACGATATTCCACCAATTTTTCACATAATCTGCACGAACATTTTTATATTGAAGATAATAAGCGTGTTCCCAAACATCTAAAACAAGTAAAGGAATCGTATCCCATTGTGTCATGAGTTGATGACGTTCTGATTGAAGAATTTCTAAGCGCCCTGCCCTTGGCGCCCATACCAGAATCGCCCAACCGACTCCTTCGACCTTATTTGCCGCTTCACTGAAATGTCTCTTAAACACCTCAAAACTTCCAAAATCCCTATTAATCTGCCGAAGCAATTCGCGTCCTGGCATTCCTCCACCTTTTGGCTTCATAACTTCCCAAAAAATCGTATGCAAATAGTGACCAGAACCATTGAAAGCAGCTTCTCTTTCCCAATGCTTTAATAGTTCGTAATCCCCTGTGTCACGTGCTTTTTCCATCATTTTCTCAGCCTTGTTTAAACCGTCAACATAGCTTTTATGGTGTTTATCATGATGCAGTCTCATGATTTCTCTTGAAATATATGGTTCGAGTGCATCATAGTCATATGGGAGAGGTGGTAATGTATGCTGCCCAATCCCTATCCTTCTGACCTCTCTAAACTCTTCATTTTCTTCAGAGTGTTCAGCAAATCTTAATCCAGCATTATATAGTATCTCAACTTGCTCCTGCAATTCAAGCAAGCTAGTCGGTGTTAGATTCCCTTCTATTGAATCTAAGAAAGATGAAAAATTCGATAAACAAGATTGCAGGTCTTCATTCCGTTCATTTTCAAATTGACTTTTCAGTTTCAAAAACCATTGTTTCACATCTTCTATATACTTTTCAGGGGTGTTCATCTTTATCCTCCCTAAGGTTTAATCGTCACTATCGTATGCGTATAACCCTTTTTCGTGACTATAAGGGATGAAAATGCCTGTTTATGATTCACCTCTTTAATCCTTTCAACATACAGATACATATAGAATTCATGACAAACGCCTAATTGATAAAAAAGGCCCTTCGTTTAATTACGTATGTATATAATATAAGGAGGTATAGAGAATTGAATCATTCTTTTCAAGAGCAAGCTTTATTTGAAACCCAGTTTTGGATGCAAGTTCTAGGTGACCATAGCCGATTTTTACACGATTCATTAGCACCTAGTGAAGAAGCAAAAATTTCCAAAACCAAACAATTTAAAAGCACATTTGACTATTTATTAGATGCTGCACGTCAGCCTCTCCAAACAGATCAACTAATTGCTATTAGTAAAGAAGGTAGAAGCGCAGGAGAACAGCTTCGCATTTTAAAATTAGATATTATTAAAGAACAATTAGTTGGAAATGTAAAAATTAGCCTTTCTCCTTCTTTTATCAATCATATGGTCAACGAATTAGATGAATGGCTTCGGATATCCAGCTTTCTAGTAGAAGGAAAAAGTGTACCAACAACTCACGCGCTTCATCACCACCTCATTTGGCTTTTAGATGCTGCAGGACATGCAGGTGGAATTTCTTCAAATGTTGACCGAGTGGAAAAAGAGTTACTCAAAAAAAGCGAGAAATTTGTTAAGGAGTGGGAGGATTTTTACTTAAAAGCAGTAGAAATGGTTGGATTCTTACGTACCAGTCAATATGAATTCCCTGCCCTTACCCGATTTAACAATGATGTAGAATTAGAGATGAAATTTTTTAAAGGTTTTCTTGAAGAGTTAGAGGAGATGCAATTAAATAAAGAAATCCTAGGAGTCCTTACTCCACTAATGGCTGACCATATGGCAAGAGAAGAATGTTATTACTTAATTAAATTAGCGCAATCCACAAAGGAAATCAATCAACCAAATTGTGATCCAACAAAGCCGCGCGTTCAAGAATGAAAGAAAACCCCGATTGCTCGAAAGACCTGCAATTGGGGTTCGTTTGTTATGGTTGTATAAATTCCAGTGGTGATTTTACTTCATAGCTGTTTTTATGATGGAGATGTGTAAAAATTTCTTTCAATCTCTCAAATTGTATATCTTTAAAATGCATTTCAAATTGTTTTTGTTCATTGAGATATACCCGTTTACGATGACGGTACCCAGGATTTTTAAGTAAACAAACTAATGCTACGAGATCCTTGAAATAAACTTCCTTCGAATCAAATGTAAAAACTGGGTCTTCAGTAAAAGGAGTAAATGATGTAAATTGTTCATCAAAATAACGTAAATATAGGACTTGTAATGTTTTTTCTTCTCCATCTTCAACAAAAGTGACTTCAGATTGATTAAAGAAATCTTCAAAAGTATTTTTTAACGTTTTCTCAAGCTCAAATCCACTACATTTTTTAATTAACACAATTTCACCTCATCAGCCATCGTTTTCCACTCAGATATATCTTCATATTACCATAGTTTGCCTATTTAAGGGTGAATTAATTTGAATCTTCTATCGTTTCTTGGAACCTTTCAAAAAACAAATCTGCTTCCTCTTGGACATATTCTTCTTCTACTTTTTCAGGGAGTGGAGGTAGTTCTTTTAAAGTTTTTAATCCAAAATACTCTAAAAACTCCTTCGTTGTGCCATATAAAATAGCCCTTCCTGTCCCTTCAACACGGCCAACTTCTTTGATCAATGCCTTTGCTATTAAGGTTTGAATCGGTCTTTCCGTCTTCACTCCACGAATTTCTTCGACCTCTGCACGTGTAATCGGCTGACGATACGCAATAATTGCGAGTGTCTCTAATGCAGCCTGTGATAATGAAGAGGATGAAGGTGATTCTACTAATTTTTTCAGATAAACGGCATGTTCCTTTTTTGTTGTGAGTTGGTAGGTTCCAGCTACTTCAACTAGATTAATACCTCTGCCAGCTTGCTTGTAATCATTTATTAACTCATTAATGATATCTAAAGCCGTACTCTCATTAATCTCCAAAACAAGTGCCATTTGTTTTAATGTCAAACCCTCATCACCAGCAGCAAAAAGAAGCCCTTCAATAACGGCTTTCCAATCTATTAATTTCATTACATTAAATCCCTTTCCATACTCGATATATAAATCTCTGAAAAATTGTTCTGTTGTTCAATTAACACAGCATTCTTTTTCATTAATTCAAGAAGCGCAAGGAATGTGACAACCATATGATTTTTATCATGGTATGGAAAAAGCTCTGTGAATTTCTTTTTTCCACGATACCCTTTTAATTCATGAATAATCTCTTCCATCCTTTTCTCGATGGGTATTTCTTGCCTTGTGATTCTTGTCGCTAATGGTTTCTGCAATTTTTTACGTCGCATTAGCTTTTGAAAAGCTCCTAGCATGTCATAGATATTGACATCTAATGAATGATCGACTGTAACATCCTTTGTAAATTCACTTAAATCACTTGGAGGTTTCGTAAATAACTGAGATCGTTCTTCTTCCAGATGTTTTAGATCATCTGCAGCATTCTTATATTTGCGGTATTCAATCAAGCGATTCATTAAGTCTTCACGTGGGTCTTCTTCAAATTCAAATTCGGAATTTTCGTCAATAAGCTCTTCTTCCTGCTTTGGAAGGAGCATTTTGCTTTTAATCGCTAAAAGCGTAGCAGCCATGACAAGATATTCGCTTGCTATATCTAATTGTAATACTTTCATAGCATGTATATAAATTAAGTATTGTTCAGTAATTTCCGCTACTGGTATATCATAAATATCAATTTCTAATCGATTGATTAAATGTAAAAGAAGGTCTAATGGACCTTCAAAAGAGTCTATTTTTACGCTGTAATGTAATTCCTCGCTCATCTCACCAAAAATACCCTTCATCGCAATTTCATATTGTTAATTTTAACACAATAATTAGTATAGAACATAATTTGCATTCAAGCCATATCAGGTTTTTGGATATTTGCCCCAAAAATTTTCAAAAAATGATGTCAATATGGACAATCGCCCACACATGAAGGACTAAAAGTCATACTATAACTGTGTAACCAAGAAAATTAAGGAGGTATTTTAAATGGGTGACGGATATAACTTCGGAGGCGGATTTGCCTTAATCGTAGTATTGTTTATTCTTTTAATTATTGTTGGTGCAGCTTGGTTCTAAGAATAACGAAAATTTGACAACAAGGTGTTCGGCATTTTGCTGAACACCTTGTTTATTCCATGTTATGGATATGAAAATATGATAAACTACATATACATATTGTTAAAGGAGTGTTAAGCCACTTGTACCCTCAAGCTTATATTGAATATCTAATTCACTTCCATTGTGACCGGGACTATTTTGAATGCCATGAAATATTAGAGGATCATTGGAAAGAAGACCCTGTTGCAGAAAGAAAGCAATATTGGGTCGGTTTAATTCAAATTGCAGTTTCCCTTTATCATCACCGACGTGGAAATCATGCAGGTGCTTTACGAATGATGAAAAGTGCATTAACGATATGTAAGGCCCAAAAAACTGCCTTAGCTCAGTTAGGCCTACAAGTTGATAAGTTAATTAAACTATTACAAACGAAACATCATGATATTGAAATCGGCGCACCCTATGAAAGTATTAACTTACCACTTAATGATCAAGTCCTTTTAGAAACGTGTGTTTCCCAAGCTATACAATTTGGGCAACCTTGGGGAGCTCCAAGTGACTTATCAAAAAAAGGATTAATTCATAAACATAAATTACGTGACCGAAGTGATGTCATCGCTGAACGACAAAAACAATTCCTCATAAAGCAAGAATTACGGAACGAAAAATAAGAAGGACAGTCTTAGGACTGTCCTTCTTCGCATTCTTCATTCTCTGAGAAATCACATTTCTCAAAAAAGGCTGCGGTATGTTCATTTGGTCGTAACTCACGTTCTGGAAAATGCTCTTTAAGTGCCTTCACCATCTTTTTCCCAATGCCTTGGTATCGATGGGATGGATTGACACAGATATGTTGAATTTCTACAAGATTCCCGTCATGGATTGTTGTTCCGATAATTCCTACAATATCTTCTTCTTTCCATAAGAATAACTGCTGAGTATCGTCTTCATCATATTGCTTCATCGTTGCTTGCAGGTTCTTTAAGTCCTTTTCAGTCGGCATAAATGAAAGAAGCCCCATTGCGATTTTCTCATAATTCTTTTTATAACGAATTAACATATAAATCCCTCATTATCGAAAAACTTTCCGAGTAGTATATTTTTCAAACTTTCTACTACTTTTGGACTAACCTCATTACATTAATTAAGAGTACCATTTTCTATTCTTTTTTTCCATAGTCTTTTTGGAATACCCTTAAATTTAAATTATTACCAAAATCTTATAATTTTATACAAATCCTTATTTATTATTCAAAAGAACGGGATAGATTCGCCATTTCAATTGCAGTTACCGCAGAATCCCATCCTTTATTTCCTGCTTTTGTTCCTGCTCTTTCGATTGCTTGTTCAATTGTATCTGTTGTTAAAACACCAAACATAACAGGTTTTCCAGTCGATAGTGCAGTAGCTGCCAATCCTTTTGCTACTTCGTTACAAACATAATCATAGTGAGAAGTTGAACCTCTAATAACAGTACCTAACGCAATAACTGCATCATATTTGTTCGACTCAGCCATCTTTTTAGCAATTAGCGGAAGTTCAAACGCACCTGGAACCCAAGCAATTTCAACATCTTCATCTGCAACACCATGTCTTTTAAGTGCATCAAGTGAACCGCTTAGTAGCTTTGCTGTTATAAATTCATTAAAACGTGCAACTACTATCCCTACTCTTAAACCTGTACCAACTAAATGTCCTTCATAAATTTTATTCATAATGATCCTCCTATGTTATAAGTTATTTGTTCTATTTTATTAAAAATGAAGTATATGCCCTACATTTTCAGTACTTTTAGTTTCATCTAATTGAATGGGAATTCGATCTACTATCTCTAAATTATATCCCTCAAGGCCGGCAATTTTTCTTGGGTTATTCGTTAGAAGTTTCATTTTCTTAATGCCTAAGTCTCTAAGGATTTGAGCACCAATCCCATAATCCCTTAATTCCGGTAATCCCCCAAGTTTTTTAGTGATTTCAGCAGAGTTATGACCTTCTTCTTGGAGTTTATAGGCACGCATTTTATTAATTAAACCAGGACCTCTACCATCTTGACGCATATACAAGAGGATTCCCGACCCTACTTGCTCGATTTGGCGTAATGCAGCATGAAGCTGTGGTCCACATGCGCATTGCTTTGAACCGAATACATCCCCAGCTAAGCATTCTGAATGGACTCTAACTAACATTGGTTCTGTTTCACTAATCTCACCTTTTACAAGTGCAACATGTTCCTTATTATCAATAAGACTAGTGTATCCAATCGCTTTAAAATCTCCATATTCTGTTGGTATAGATACTTCAATCTCTCTTTTAACCAATTTTTCTTTTTGATTTCGATATCGTATTAAGTCTTCAATCGTAATCATTTTTAAGTTAAATTCATCTGCAATCTTTCGTAAATCATGAACTCTTGCCATTGTTCCGTCTTCTTTGACAATTTCACAAATCACTCCTGCAGGCTCTGCGCCTGAAAGCGCGGCTAAGTCAACAGCTGCTTCGGTATGACCGGCTCTTCGGAGAACGCCACCTTCCTTAGCAATCAAAGGAAAGACGTGTCCGGGTCTTTTGAAGTCGGATGCTTTTGATTCCGGATTAAGTAACTCCATTATTGTTGTTGAACGTTCGATTGCACTAATACCAGTTGTAGTTGTTTTATGGTCGATACTCACTGTAAAAGCAGTTCCATGTGGATCCGTATTATGCGCCACCATTGGCTCTAGATTTAGTTTTTTCGCTAGAGACTCTGTAATGGGAGTACATACGAGTCCACGTCCATGTGTGATCATAAAATTAATGACATCTGGGGTTGCTTTATCAGCAATCGCGATAAAATCTCCTTCATTTTCACGATCTTCATCATCACATACAATGATTACTTTTCCTTGTTTTAGTTCTGCAAGTGCTTCTTCAATCGGGTCAAACATTGTAGTCCCCCCTTTATTTTTATTTAAAACCATTTTCTTCTAAAAAACTCGCTGTAATCCTTGATTCAGTTGATTTTTCATTTCCAAAAGACCTTCGCATAAACTGACTGACATATTTGCCAAGCATGTCACACTCGATGTTTACAATGTCTCCTACTCCTTTTTTTCGCAAAATTGTTTCTGTTAGCGTATGAGGTATTAGCGAGAGAGTTAATGTATTTTTCGTTAGCCCAAAGATTGTTAAGCTCGTTCCATCAACTGTTACTGATCCTTTATAAATCATGAACTGGATAAGTTCTTCAGGAATTTCGATTTCATAATACACCGCATTCCCTTTAGGTTCTTTGCGAACAATTTTTCCGATACCATCTACATGTCCTGAAACGATATGTCCTCCAAAACGCCCATTTGCAGACATCGCTCTTTCGAGGTTGACATCATCATTCCGTTGTAACTCACGTAACGAGGTTGATTTAACCGTTTCTGGCATCACATCAACTGTGAATCCGTCTGATGTAAATTCGGTCACCGTTAGACAAACTCCATTAACAGAAATACTATCTCCCAGATTCACATCATCAAGAATTTTTCTAGCTTTAATGACCATTTCAACCGAATCCTGTGATCCATTTATCGCCTTAATTTTCCCGATTTCTTCAACAATTCCTGTAAACATTTTTTCACCTACAATTCCGGTTCGGCTATGATTTTCACATCTTCTCCAAGCTGTTCTACCGATTTAATTGTTAATTGTAATGAATCATCAATTGATTCAATTCCAGAGCCACCAATTGCAGTTGGTGCTTGCTTTCCACCAAATAGTTTAGGTGCTAAATAAACGATAACCTGGTTGATTGCTTTTTCCTTTAAAAAGCTGCCGTTCACTTCAGCTCCACCTTCAACAAAAATAGAGGAAATGCCTTCTTCACCTAAGCGTGTTAACATGGTGCTGATAGATAAATTAGCCTCTTGTAATTGAATAATTCGAACGCCTTTTTTTTCGGAGAACTCGTTAATTTTCTCCTGGTTTACTTGATTAGAAACAATAATCCATGTCTCTGCTTTGCCGTCATTTACTATTTGCGAATCCAGTGGTGTTCGTAATTTCGAATCCAAAATAACACGAATAGGATTTTTCCCAGTACCATTCGGTAATCTTGTTGTTAAGCTTGGGTTGTCCATAAGTACCGTGTTAACACCAACAAGAATGGCATCATGTATACTACGATATAAATGAACGTCTTGTCTTGCAGCCTCACCCGTTATCCATTTGCTCTCACCAGTAACGGTCGCTATCTTTCCATCAAGAGTGGTAGCAGATTTTAGGGTTACGTATGGACGTTTTTTATCTAAATAGTGAAAAAAGACTGCGTTTAATGCATCTGCTTGTTCCTTGCAAACCCCAACCTCTACTTCAATCCCTGCTGCTTTTAGTTTGGCAATGCCTTTTCCAGCGACGAGTGGATTAGGGTCAGTGGTTGCAACTACAACTCTTTTCACCTTACTAGTTATTAACAAATCCGCACAAGGTGGGGTTTTTCCATGGTGACTGCATGGCTCCAAAGTGACATACGCAGTTGAATTTTGTGCCTTTTCTCCTGCCATCCTAATGGCATGCACCTCTGCATGAGGTTCTCCCGCTTTCAGGTGCGCTCCGATTCCTACAACACGACCGTCATTTACAATAACTGCACCCACCACAGGGTTTGGAGTGGTTTGACCAACGCCCGCTTTTGCTACATTAATCGCTAAATTCATATAATCCTGATCTCTCATTTTAACTACGCTCCTTTCTTTTATCTTTTACTTAATAGGGAGTTTCTATCTGATTTACCAAAATAAAAAAGACCTCGGAATACTATCCGGGGTCTGGTAGATGTAATCAAGTCACACAATATGTATTTTTGCCCAACACAAATAAGGGTATATTGAGCAAATTTTTTCACATACCTGTACGTACCTAACATCCTTCTCCCATCCAGACTTTAACTGTCGGCCTTGGATTCTCACCAAGTCCACCATTTTAAATAAGAAACCAAAACCTTGAATTCTTATGGCAAAAGTGCCTACCAACATAAAATGTGGCATTAAAATGGGTCACGGGCTTAGAACAAATTGTTCATCACCGTCGGTAAGGAATTTCACCTAACCCCGAAGGAAAATATTAAATTATCAAATTCGCCTTGGCGTATTTGCCGCCCGATTTTTTTAGGCCCACACGAGGTGGGTCACAAAGACGTTGCCACAGGACGTGGCGTTCTTAGTCTTTGATCCTATGCTCGAAAAATTTCCGCTGAAAAATCGTGGCATCTGCCGGAGGCTTTAATTTTATTCAGTCGGGAATAACGACTGAATAAAGTTAATAGCGATTTAAAACAGTATAACATAAAGTATTATTATTTTGTCGAATTTTACACTTTTGCATTCAAATTAGACAATAAACAACCAATAAATGACTCCCCATGCCAAAGATAATAATAGCAGAACAAAAAACACTGTCCATTTTCCTTTTCCCATCTAGTCTCACCTCAAGAATTATTATAGGACAATAAAAGAAAAAGACACAACAAGAATCACCTGCTGTGTCTAAAATCTACTATTATTCTTCCCAAACTTTAACTTCTTTCATGACATCGCCTTGTTTAATGCGGTAAACAGACTCTAATCCTTCAATCACCTGACCGAATACAGTATGTACCCCATCTAAATGCGGTTGTGGCTCATGTACGATGAAAAATTGGCTTCCACCAGTGTCTTTACCAGCGTGTGCCATTGATAACGATCCAGCCACATGCTTATGTGGATTTCCTTCCGTTTCACACTTAATAGAATAACCTGGTCCACCAGTTCCGTTTCCACGTGGGCAACCACCTTGTGCAACAAAGCCTGGGATTACACGATGAAATGTAAGTCCATTATAGAAACCTTCGTTAGCAAGTTTTTCAAAATTTGCTACAGTTCCAGGTGCTTCATTTGGATATAACTCAATTACGATTTTTTCTCCATTTTCGAATTCAATGCTTGCTTTTTTCATTTGAAACCTCCGCTCATTTTCTTTCGTCCATATGTATTGAACGAGTTCATTTTACTATAAATGGTTGTAATAATCCAATACGAAAGGGGGGAGTTTTTCCTAAATACCGTCAAAAAGATATTTCCGGGAAAGAATAATGTATAATATGTACGATGGATACCTTGTTTTTCGAAAAATAAAGGAGGAACTAGTTTGAGAAATAAAATAACACTCTCATTATTACTTGTATTTTCACTCATTTTTCCATCACTAAGCTTCGCAGACGCGGCACCTGGAGATGTGATTATTACACTTGGTCAAGACCTGACAGAAACTCAAAAAGAAACGATTTTAAACGAAATGAACGCACCTGAGAATCCACAAATTGTGGTTGTTACAAACGAAGAAGAACACCAATACCTTGGTCAATATATTCCAAAGGCTAGAATTGGGAACAAGGCCTTATCCTCTGCTTCAATCACCATCGGTGAAAAAGGGTCTGGATTAGATGTAACGATAACGGAGCATATCACCTTAATTACAGAGGAAATGTATGCAAATGCTTTAATTACCGCTGGTGTAAAAGATGCAAAAATCTTTGTAACCGGACCTGGTAATGTTTCTGGAACTGCTGCACTAACTGGAATTATTAAAGCCTATGAAGTTTCTTCAGATAAAGCTATTCCTGAAGAAGTGAAGCAGATTGCTAATGAAGAGATGGTAGAAACAACAAAGTTAAGTGAAAAAATCGGAGCCGAAGATGCTGCGGCATTAATGGCAAAAATAAAAGATGAAATTGCAAAAAATGCTCCCAAAAATGATGAGGAACTTAGGACTATTATCGTTAATGCTGCCAATGACTTAGGAATCACACTAACTGATGCTGACATAACTAGACTAATGGAGCTGTTCAATAAATTATTGGAACTCAATATTGACTGGAATCAAGTTGGAGAACAACTAAATCTAGCCAAGGAAAAGCTAACAAATTTCCTTGAGTCTGAAGAAGGGCAAAGTTTTCTTGATAAACTGAAAGAATTCTTTGTCAATCTGATAGACGCTATTAAAGGTCTGTTTAAATAATTGGCTATAATAAAAACCCACGAATAATCGTGGGTTTTTTGCACTCAATTTATTCAACTACTTTTGATTTTAATGGAATGTCTAATCTTACAAGATCCTCATAGCTTTCACGTTGAACCACTAACTGTGCTTCTCCATTCTCTACAAACACAACTGCAGGTCTTGGAATACGATTATAATTATTAGCCATTGCGTATCCGTATGCTCCTGTACAGAACACTGCTAACATATCATCTGAACTTGCTTTTGGTAATGGTAAATCCCAAATTAGCATATCCCCAGACTCACAGCATTTTCCAGCTATTGATACAGTTTCCTCTACCGGATCCTGTACACGATTAGCTAAAACAGCCTCATATTTCGCCTGATATAATGCAGGTCTAATATTATCTGTCATGCCTCCGTCAACAGCAAGGTATTGTCGAATATTGGGAACTTCTTTTCGAGAGCCTACAGAATAGATGGTTGTCCCTGCGTCCCCTACAATCGATCTACCTGGCTCAATCCAAATTTCTGGTATATCAATGGAAAGGTCATCTGCATGTTTCTTTACTTCTCCAATGATTGCTTCTACATACTGTGAAGGTGGTAGTGGTTTATCTTCTTCAGTGTAGCGAATCCCAAATCCGCCGCCTAAATTTAATACTTTAGGTGTAAAACCGAAACGATCTTTCCATTCCTTGAGTTTACCGAACATTTTGCCTGCAGCAACCAAAAACCCTGTTGTCTCGAAAATTTGTGAACCAATGTGAGAATGAATTCCTAATAAGTTGATAGATTCTGACTGAAGAGCCAACTCAACAGCTTTGTCTGCCTGTCCATTTTCTAATCCAAATCCAAATTTTGAATCATCTTGACCAGTCGTAATATAATCATGAGTGTGTGCTTCCACTCCAGGCGTTACGCGTAATAAAATCTTTACCGTTGTTTTATTTTCGATACAAACCTGCTCTAATAGTGAAAGTTCATAATAGTTGTCAACAACAATACAACCAATCTTATTTTTTATCGCCATATCTAGTTCTTCATAGCTTTTATTATTCCCGTGGAAGTGGATTCTTTCTACTGGGAATCCTGCTTGTAACGCAGTAAATAATTCTCCGCCAGAAACGACATCTAGGGAAAGCCCTTCTTCCTCAGCGAGCTGAAACATTGCAATTGTTGAAAAGGCTTTACTTGCATACGCAACCTGTGCTGGAATACCTAATCGGTTGAATGTTTCAAAAAAACCTCTTGCGCGCTCTCTGATAAGTGCCACGTCATACACATATAAAGGTGTTCCGTATTGTTTTGCTAATTCTACTGTATCAACCCCACCAATTTCTAAGTGGTTTTTATCATTTACCTTGCTTGTTCCGTGTAGATACATCTAATTCCCCTCGTTTCTGTAAAGTACTCATCAGAGCCATTTTCGTTAAGCACACTTTCGTGCCACACCATCATTAAAGAAGAAAAGACAGCTGATATAGTCATCAGCTGTCTATCCTTCTTTAACGCTGTGCTATATGAAAAATAGATTAACACAACGTATACTATGGTGCAACTATTGTTTGAAAGGTTTTTGAGGATGTACAATACTTGGTCGTAGTTTTGCCCCAGGAACCGATGTTCGAATGAAGATTTGTAATAAAGCTTTCGCATTAAATGGTAAAAATGGCCATAAATAAGGTGTGTTAAGAGAACGAATATTAGCTAGGAACAAGACATAGATCGTACAACCTATGACGAAACCAGGTGTTTTAAAAATGGCCACAAGTATCAATAAAAACAATCTTGCTATCTTATTAGCAGCACTTAATTCATAGCTTGGTGTTGCAAATGTTCCAATCGCAGCAATCGCTACATATAGAATTACCTCTGGAACAAACAAGCCAACATCAATTGCAATTTGACCAATTAATGCAGCTGCAATTAAACCCATCGCTGTTGATAATGGGGTTGGCGTATGTATGGCCGCCATTCTTAAGAATTCAATTCCCATATCAGCAAGAAAGATTTGAACTACAATCGGTATATTTGATTTTTCATTTGGACCAATATAATCAATAGCTTTTGGAATCATGTCAGGTTCTAATACTAATAAAAACCAAAGCGGCAAAAGAAAGATTGATGCTAAAATTCCAATAAATCTTGTCCACCTTAATAATGTACCAACGGCGGGAGCTTGACGATATTCCTCAGCATGTTGCACATGATGAAACATTGTAGTTGGAGTAATAATGACACTTGGAGATGTGTCAACCATAATCACAACATGCCCTTCAAGTAAGTGAGTTGCCGCAACATCTGGACGTTCCGTATATCGAACTAATGGATATGGATTAAACCCTTGATTTACGATGAATTCTTCAATCGTCTTATCTGCCATTGTTAAACCATCGACGTTAATGCTCTTTAGTTCTTTTCGAATAATGTCCACTAAATCTGGGTCCGCTACATCTTTTATATAAGAGATACATATATCCGTTTTCGACCTTTCTCCAACTTGCATAATCTCATGGCGAAGTCTCTCATCTCTTATCCTTCTTCTCGTTAATGCACAATTGACAATAATGTTTTCCACGTAGCCATCACGTGAACCGCGAATTACTTTTTCAGTATCGGGCTCCTGTGGCGTTCTTCCTGGGTAACTTCTTACATCTACTGCTAATCCAGAGTCTTCCCCTTCGACTAAAATAAGGATGAGCCCTGAAAGTAATTGGTCTACTCCTTCATCTAAGTTCTTAATTGTACTTACCTGTTGATGTACAAGCCGGTTTTCAATTACTTGGAATGCCTGATTTACGTTCGTTTCTTTATCATTTACATTGACTAATTCCTTTAAAAGTTGAACAATAAAACTGGTATCGCAAAGTCCATTTAGATAATAGAGATGAACATCTTTCTTTAAAATTTTTATCTTTCTAACTCCGATATCAAAACTTCCCGTACCCATACCTATATGTGTTTTAAAAAAATGATCATTTTTTACAATGTCAGGAGAGATTGGAGTCTTAGTTGTGTGTGTTTCCTTTCCGATCGTAACCACTCCTTTCAAGTATTAGATCCACTGCTTTTCTTGTAATAGGGGCACCCATTTTAATATCATCCTTACGTGCCATTTTTCCAATATCTCCAATACCTACAATTATTGGAACATCCAGTTCGTCTAAACAATAAACGGTATCTCCGTTTATTCGACCAATGTCATATTCCCTTAATCCACTCTTGTCGACACCGTATTCCGTTAGATTACCGTCCCGGTCAATACTAATATCAACCTTTGCCCATTCTGTTTGATGAGTTTTCGATGCCACTGCAATAATGCCTAACACTTCAATATTCGGATGAGTTGCGACAAACTTTAATGCATGCTCGCCAGCCCCTTCACCTAAATATCCACTATCATCAAACATTACAAAAACAGGGTCATGGGAGGATTGAAGGATGTATTCCACCATTTCTTTTCCCGTTAAAGTAGTTGGGTTTCCTTGTGACTTAGAAATACACCGTCCTCCCACCTCTTTTGCAATATATTCTAATGTTTTTTGTGCATATTCATCACCATCTGTTACTAGAATTACTCTTCTTCTAGTTTCATCCATATATGCTATCCTTTCGCTCTGAAGATCAGTGCAACTAAGAAAGAGAACAAGATTGCTGAGGATATACCAGCAGAGGTCAATTCAAAAATCCCCATGGCGATTCCGATAAAACCATGCTCCTCTGCACTTTGCATGGCACCATGTAAAAGGGAATGACCAAAGCTAGTAATTGGAACAGTTGCACCAGCTCCTGCAAATCTGATTAGATTGTCGTATAAATCAAATCCATCTAAAATTGACCCAAGTACGACAAAAATACTCATTACATGAGCAGGTGTTAATTTTGCAAAATCAAGTAAGAGTTGTCCAACAATACATATTGCTCCACCGACTAAAAATGCGTATAAGTATTCCATATCTTACTCACCACCCTGTACTCGTTCCAAAACAACACCATGTGCGATTGTAGGAATTGTTTCTTTTTGCTGTATCATAGTTGGGCTAAGGAGTGCACCCGTTGCAACAATGAAAACTTTATTTAAATTTCCACTAATTAATTCTTTTACAATATGTCCATAGGTTACAATTGCAGAACAAGCACAACCACTTCCACCCGCAAAAACTTCCTGGTCTGAATGATACAACATAAGCCCACAATCATTATATTTATTACCTAAATCATAGCCTTCTTCTTTTACCATTTCCTTCAAAATAGGGCTTCCTACACCTGATAAGTCACCAGTGACAATCAAATCATATTCATCTTGAGTGATATTTAAATCCTTAAAATGTCGAGTGATGGTATCTGCAGCAGCTGGTGCCATTGCAGAACCCATATCAAATGGATTTGTTATTCCTAAATCCATGACTCTTCCAATCGTTGCAGATGTAATTCGGATTGGACCTTTCTCTTTACTTACAAGAGCAGTTCCCCCGCCGGTAGCTGTAAATGTTGCAGAATCAGGCTTTTGTCCACCATATTCGGTTGGATATCGGAATTGCCTTTCTGCTGTTGCATTATGACTGCTAGTAGATGCTAGTATACGGTTTGCAAACCCAGCATCAACTAATGCTGATCCAACAGCCAATGTCTCCATAGAAGTTGAACAAGCACCAAACATACAAATTAGAGGGATTTGGTGGTGTCTCGCTGTATAGTTTGTCGTCACGTTTTGATTTAACAAATCACCTGCTAAAAAGAAATCTATATCATCATTCGTTAAGTTCACTTTTTGCAGACAAGAATCAACAGATTCAACCATTAGTCTTCTTTCAGCTAATTCCCAGGAATCTTCACCACAATGCAATTCATCATACTTTATATCGAAACTTGTGCCTAAAGGACCTTGACCTTCCTTTGGTCCCACCGCCGTACCTGTTGAATTTAAATAGATTTGATTTTTATATACCCATGTTTGTTTTCCAACTAGCCTCATTAAAGTCCACTCCTTGCAATCATTCAAGAAATTGTGAGTTTAAAGAAGTATCGAATGATCCCCACAACATACGCAGAAACTGCTCCAAATACGATAACACTTCCTGCTAGCTTAAACATATTTGTAGCGATCCCTAATACGATACCTTCACTTTTATATTCCATTGCGGCACTCGTCATAGAATTGGCAAATCCCGTTACAGGAACTGCAGACCCCGCTCCTGCAAACTGACCAAGTTTATCATATAGACCTAAACCGGTTAGCAAGGAAGAAATTAAAATAAGGGTTGCTACAGTTGGATTTCCAACATCTTTTTCTGAAAAATGAAAGACCGTCATATAGAAATTTTGGATTCCTTGTCCGACACAGCATATCGCTCCACCTACAAGAAATGCTTTAACACAATTAATAAAATATCGTGGCTTTGGCTGGTATTTCTTAATACTATTTTTATAATCGTCTTTAATCTTTTTCTTAGTAGCCACTTATGTTCACTCCTCGCGTGCAAAAATAAGAATATGTTATTTTACATAGTAAATCCATTGGAACAAGGACCCTACAATTTTTCCGAAAACAATCGCCATCACCAATATAACGATTTTATTTTCAATCCCAATTCTCTTAGCTAATATCGGAAAAACATTTAGTACCTCCGTAAGAGCAGCTGCTAACATTCCAACGAATATCCCACTCGCTAACCCTACTGGAAGTACTATGAAATCCCATAAATGAAAGATTTGATCATTCAGAGTAAACCAGCTACCAAATACAGCACCGAACACTACACCCCATTCATAAAAACGAATGAATTTCATCGTTTTCGTTAATTGTGTAAGCCTTGGGATGATTCCTAATACTGCCAAAAAGGCAACAAAACCGCCACCAACCGCTAGTCCACTTCCTAATCCTAGAAAAATAATAAGAAGGACCTTAATTGTCATCGATGTGTTTCATGCTTTCTTTATTTTCTGTAATAATGAGATAATTATCTAAATCCTGTTGGTAATTAAACATTTCTACTTCAAGTGGACTTGGTTCTTCGTTAAGACGTTTGCGGAAGAAGTGATTAAAAAATAAAATCATCCCTAGACCTAAACCTATAGAATACGGAATTTGGAAAAGCAATGGTTTTAGATCCTCATCACCTGTAATCATGGTATAGATGCGAATATGAACCTCCCTCATTGATACATCTTCATGGAAATTCATCATGGTAAGTGCAGCCCCCACAAATAATAAAAACCAAACGGCCACAAATAGGGCAGGTGTAAACCTTCTTTTCTTTATGGCAATTTCAACGATCGTTTGTGCAGGTCCTACCGTTTGAACGTCAATTTGAGGAAATTGTCTTCTAATTTGATCGATTACCTTCATTACATCAATCACAACAATGTTTTTGTCTTTTTTACTTACTTGATGAATGACGATATTTTTAATTTCTTGCGATACTTTTTCTTCCGCACTAATCTGTACGATTTGTCCTATTCTGACTGTTGCATTGGGTTGTACCAGTACGCGATGGCGCATTCGGAGATAAATTGATTTTTCCATCACTCTCACACCCTACACATTGTTTTCCTTATATAAGTAGTATGTTAAATCTTTATCTTCTAATGCGATGAGACAGCAAACTCCAAGAATTACCACGACTTTATTGAATGAGCAAAAACAAAAAACCGAATGGATCAAACGTCCATTCGGTCTTTCATTTGCTGTAATATTTTTTTCTCTAGCCGCGATACTTGAACTTGAGATATGCCAAGCCTAGTCGCGACTTCGGATTGGGTTTGATCCTTATAATAGCGAAGGAAAACGATTAGTCTCTCACGCTCGTCTAACTCGCGAATTGCTTCTTTTAAAGCAATTTTATCAAACCATTTTGTTTCATTATTATCCGCTATTTGATCAAGTAATGTAATCGGATCACCATCATTTTCATATACAGTTTCATGAATCGATGAAGGTGCTCGACTTGCCTCTTGTGCTAAAACAACATCCTCGGGAGTAATTTCCAAGTACTCGGCTATCTCTGCAATCGTAGGAACCCTACCAAACTGCTTTGACAATTCATCCTTGGCTTTTCGGATTTTATTTCCGGTCTCCTTTAATGAACGACTCACCTTTACCGTTCCATCATCTCGTATAAAACGTTGGATTTCACCGATAATCATTGGTACAGCGTAGGTTGAAAATTTCACATCATATGATAAATCAAATTTATCAACTGACTTTAAAAGTCCAATGCAGCCTATTTGAAACAAATCATCTGGTTCATAGCCTCGATTTAAAAACCTTTGTACAACAGACCAAACTAACCTCATATTCTTCTGGACGATTAAATCACGAGCTTCCTGTCGTCCTTCTTGACTGAGTTTGATTAAATTCTTAACTTCATTATCTTTTAAATACGTTTCACTTTTGGTGTTCTTGACCTCCACATCCATTGGCAAGTCTCCTTAATTGCATAACGCTTTACTCTTTGATAAATGCTTTGTTAGCCGTAATGTTGTACCTCTAGCTGAACCTGTTTCCACATCAAACTCATCCATGAAATTTTCCATGATTGTAAAGCCCATACCCGAGCGTTCAAGTTCCGGCTTTGTTGTAAACAATGGCTGCCTTGCTTCCTCAAGATCATTAATTCCAATTCCTTCATCTCTTATGGTGATATACACAGTACTGTCTTCAATTTTGCATGAAATATAAACAATTCCGCTTGGGTCACTTTCATATCCATGAATAATTGAGTTTGTTACGGCCTCAGACACAACTGTCTTAATTTCTGTGAGTTCGTCTAAGGTTGGATCGAGTTGTGTAATAAATGCTGCTACTGCAACACGAGCAAATGATTCGTTTTGGCTTAGTGCAGAAAACTGAAGGTGCATTTCGTTTTTCATTACGCCACCCCCAATGACTGAAGCGCAAACGACTCACTACGCTCTAATCGAATGATTTTGAATAGTCCCGACATTTCAAATAAACGTTCGACCTGCGGAGAAATTGAACAAACAACCATTTCTCCACCTAAATTTTTGATTTGTTTGTATCTTCCTAAAATAACACCTAATCCTGAGCTATCCATAAAAGTAAGCTTTTCAAGATTTAATAGGATGTGATTAATTTGATTACTTTCAATCGTATCTGTTACCTTTAACCTTAATTCTTCAGCTGTATGATGGTCTAGCTCACCTGTAAGCCGAATACATAACACATTGTGTTTTACCTCAAGTTCAATACCAAGACTCACTTTACAATGCCTCCTTAAAATCGTATAGTGAGTCTTTTCGCTATTTACATGGTAGAATCCTTCTAGATGACAAAACTAGTGTTCATTCGGCAAAAAAAACGAAAAGCGCAAGCGCCTTGATCAGAAACGAGAAAACTGGAGACTCCGACTAAGAGGCGTTCTTTGCCTCTGCCGGAGGAGTTGAAGTTTCTCGAGTTTCTAGGCGCTGGAGCTAGCCATTAAGAACAAGGTAAGATTAAGGAGTTTTATTAAACGATCCCATCGTACGCTTAAATAATTTCCACCAACTAGCAGCATCAATATCTTTGTCAGCAACAAGTGGGCTTTCGCTTAGTACTTTTCCATCTTTTTTAATAACCAGTTTTCCTATTTCGTCACCTTTTTTAATCGGCGCATTCAGCTTGTCAGCTACAACCACTTCTTTTTGTACATCATCAACTTTTTCACCTTTTCTCGTTAAAAGGGAAATTGGTTCTGATGTAACAAGCTTTATCCTCTTTTCACTACCCTTACTTACCTTTGCTTCAGCAACTTCCTGATTGCGTTCATATAAAGGGTGTGTCTTGTACTGACTAAAGCCAAAGTCAAGCATTTTTGTTACTTGAGCATTACGATCCTTTGGTGTCGGAGCTCCAAAGATAACAGAGATAAGACGCATATTTTCCTTTTCAGCAGTAGCTGTTAAGCAATATTTTGCCTCTGTTGTAAAACCCGTTTTCAAGCCATCTACACCTGGATAAAATCGGACAAGGCGATTAGTATTAACAAGCCAAAATTTATTTTCAGTGTTTTGACGTAAATAATCCTCGTATTGACCCGTAAATTTGGTAATATCCTCGTATTTTAATAATTCCTTTGCCATGATTGCCATGTCGTGGGCAGAGCTATAATGATTTTCCGCAGGAAGGCCAGTTGGATTTTGAAATAATGTATTTTTAAGGCCTAATTCCTCCACCTTATTGTTCATCATTTCAACGAAAGCTTCTTCAGAACCTGCTATCTTTTCTGCCATGGCTACTGATGCATCATTTCCAGAACCGATTGCAATCCCTTTTAACATTTCTTCAACCGTCATCTCTTCGCCTGGCTCAAGGAAGATTTGTGACCCCCCCATAGATGCGGCGTGTTCACTTGTTCTAACTTTCTCAGAATAGGTGATACTACCTTTATCAAGTGCTTCCATGATTAACAGCATTGTCATGATTTTTGTCATGCTTGCAGGGGAAAGCTTTTCGTCACTATTTTTCTCGTAAAGAATCTTCCCTGTATCACGTTCAATAAGAATTGCAGATTTTGCATTATTCGCTAAATCAACAGATGATTCCTGTGCGGAAGCGAAAGGGCTAAAAGTAAAAATTATCAGTGTTGAAATTAACAGACTAAAAAATACGCGTTTCATCTCCAAACCCTCCATTCTTTATACCTTCCCATTTTTTCCAAGAAATTAAAAAATATACAAAAAATAAAAAAACCGAGGATTTTTATCCTCGGCATGCATGTGAATTCATGAAATTTTATCAATGATTAATGTTGGTGCTGTTACTGGATTTTGTGAGATCAAGATACTTTCCGAGAGTTTCTTTTTAATCTCAGCAATATCTTCAAAATTACTATGAATGGTTACCAAGCTTTCGCCTTTTGAAACTTTGTCGCCAATTTTCTTTCGGAGTACAAGCCCAACAGCCAAATCGATCGATGATTCCTTCGTTGCTCTTCCCGCACCTAAAAGCATCGCCGCTGTTCCGATAGAATCAGCAATAATCTCTGAAACATATCCTTCTGATTCAGCTTCGAATTCAAATTGGTATTTTGCTTTTGGAAGTTTATCCGGTGAATCTACGACAGATGGATCTCCCCCTTGGGAAGATAAAAAAGTTTTGAAGGATTCAAGTGCTTTCCCATTTTTAATGGATTCCTCAAGCAAACCTCTAGCTTCTTCCAGAGAGTTCGCTTTTTTTGCTAGTAACACCATCTGGCTTCCTAAAACGAGGCAAAGCTCTTGTAAATCATCAGGACCTTCCCCTTTTAGCGTATCAATCGCCTCTTTAACCTCAAGTGCATTACCAATCGCAAACCCAAGCGGTTGACTCATATCTGAAATAATCGCCATCGTATTCCGGCCAACATTATTCCCGATATCAACCATTGTTTTTGCTAATTCCTTTGCATCATCCAAATCCTTCATAAATGCGCCTGCTCCTGTTTTAACATCTAAAACAATAGCATCTGCTCCCGCTGCAATTTTCTTACTCATGATTGAGCTCGCAATCAACGGAATGCTGTTTACAGTGGCTGTAACATCCCTTAACGCATATAGCTTTTTATCTGCAGGTGTTAAATTTCCACTTTGCCCGATAACAGCTACCTTATTTTGATTGACAAGACGAATAAATTCATCATTATTAATTTCTACATGAAAGCCCGAAACTGATTCTAGTTTATCGATCGTTCCACCAGTATGTCCTAGTCCTCTTCCTGACATTTTTGCAACTGGTACCCCTACTGACGCAACGAGTGGAGCAAGCACCAACGTGGTCGTATCACCTACACCACCCGTGCTATGCTTGTCAACTTTGATCCCTTCAATTCCTGAAAGGTCAATCGTATCACCAGACTGAACCATTGCCATGGTAAAGTCAGCTTGTTCCTGCTTTGTCATTCCCTTAAAAAATACAGCCATCGTAAAAGCACTCATTTGATAATCAGGAATTTCACCATTTGTATATCCGGCAACAACAAATGAAATTTCTTCTGATTTTAATTCCTTACCATCACGTTTTTTTTCGATTAAATCCACCATTCTCATTGTTTTCACCTTTTTCTATTCTCTTCTTTAGTAGTTGAGCTAGATTTTTTTAACAATCTGTTTAACAAGTGATAAAAAGTCAGTTTTTACTTTTTCCGTTGTTTCAATTACTTCATCATGGGTTAGGGGCTGATCTAAAATGCCTGCTGCCATATTTGATATACAGGAAATCCCTAGTACCTTTAAATTTGCGTGGCGTGCAACAATCACCTCAGGAACTGTTGACATCCCAACCGCATCGCCTCCAAGTGTACGCAGCATTTTAATTTCTGCAGGCGTTTCATAAGATGGTCCCGTCATCCCAACATAGACGCCTTCCTTGATTGAGATATTCAGTTCATTAGCCACTTCTTTGGCAATTGTTCTGAGTTCTTTTGTATATGCTTCTGACATATCCGGAAATCTTGCTCCAAATCTTGAATCGTTTGGTCCAATTAATGGGTTTTGACCGAAATTCAAATGATCTGAGATAATCATTAAATCTCCTGGTTGAAACGATTCATTCACTCCACCCGCAGCATTCGTAACAACTAGAGTTGTGACACCTAGCTCTTTCATAACGCGAACAGGGAATGTGACTTTATCTAGACTATAGCCTTCGTAAAAGTGAAAACGTCCCTGCATGGTAACAACTGATTTTCCTTGTAATGTACCAAATACGAGTTGACCGGCATGACCCTCAACAGTAGACACTGGAAACTCTGGAATTTGGTCATATGGCACTTTTATTGGATTTTCAATTTCATCCGCCAAAACACCAAGTCCTGAACCTAGTATCAACCCAATTTCAGGTGTAGTAGGGCTTTTCTCTTTTAAAAATTGTACTGATTTATCAATAAAAACATTCTTATCCATTCTTAGTTTCCTCCATTAATTTCTGCTAGAAAGCTTTTTCCATGTTTAGGTGGTGTTACATTAAAATTATCTGCTACAGTTGCTCCAACATCCGCAAACGTTGAACGTAATGGTAATTCCTCTCCGCGATCCATTTTTTTGTTGTACACCAATAATGGCACATATTCTCGTGTATGATCTGTTCCAGAATGAACCGGGTCGTTTCCATGGTCTGCTGTGATAATCAATAAATCATCATCCGTAAGTTTTTCAAATACTTCAGGTAAACGAGCATCATACTCCTCCAAGGCTTTTCCATAGCCTATAGGATCCCTGCGATGTCCAAACAATGCATCAAAATCAACCAAATTTAAAAAGCTCAAGCCTGTAAAATCCATATCAAGTGTTTCGACTAATTTATCCATTCCATCCATATTTGACTTTGTTCGCAGTGATTGAGTAACTCCTTCACCATCATAAATATCTGATATTTTTCCGATTGCAATCACATCTAGCCCACTATCACTTAACTCATTCATTACAGTTCGTTCAAATGGCTTTAAGGCATAATCATGACGGTTTGATGTTCTCGTGAAATTACCAGGTTCCCCGACGAATGGACGAGCAATAATACGTCCCACCATATATTTTTCATCTAGGGTTAATTCACGTGCAATTTCACAAATTTTATAAAGCTCATCTATAGGTACAATTTCTTCATGTGCTGCAATTTGTAAAACTGAATCTGCGGAAGTATAGATAATTAATTTCCCTGTCTTCATATGTTCTTCACCAAGCTCATCAAGAATTTCAGTACCTGATGCTGGTTTATTCCCTAAAATTCCTCGTCCAGTACGTTTTTCAATTTCATCTAATAATTCTTTCGGAAACCCTTCAGGGAAAACCTTAAATGGTGTTTCGATATGTAAACCCATGATTTCCCAATGTCCAGTCATTGTATCTTTTCCATTTGATGCCTCTTGCATTTTCGTATAGTAAGCAAGTGGCTTGTCTTGTACAGGTATTCCCTTTATTTCTCTGATATTACTTAGGCCAAGCTTCGCCATGTTCGGCATATGTAAACCATCCATTTTTTCCGCAATATGTCCAAATGTATCTGAACCTTCATCACCAAATTTTTTTGCATCCGGCGCTTCTCCAATTCCAACAGAGTCCATGACAATTAGAAAAATTCGCTTATATGTATAACCAGACATGTAAATCCCTCCCAAATATATTCTATACTTATGCTGTATTTTCCCCTTCTAGCTTCAAGTTACTCATTATTTCATACATATACACTCGTCAGAAGTCTGACATCTCAAAGTATACGTGTGAGAGTATGTATTTTCAAGTAGATTATGAGTGTAATTGTCAAATTGATAACATTATTATAACAAAAAAAGCTAGACAATTTGTCTAGCAATCTACTAAGCACGTGGATGATACGTTTTATAAACATCTTTAAGACGCGTTTTAGTAACATGTGTATATATTTGCGTAGTTGAAATATCTGCATGTCCGAGCATTTCTTGCACAGCACGTAGGTCTGCTCCATTTTCCAAAAGATGAGTCGCAAATGAGTGGCGAAGGGTATGTGGTGTAAGTTCTTTTTCAATTTGAGCCTCTTTAGCAATTTTCTTTAAATTTTTCCAGAAGCCTTGTCTTGTCAAGCGATTACCATGATGATTTACAAAAAAAGCGTCGTTTTTTTTTCGTTTCACTAGTTGAGCGCGACCATTATCTAAATAAGCTTGTAATGCCTTTGTTGCAACACTTCCAAGTGGGACAATTCGCTCCTTATTCCCTTTCCCAAGACATCTAATGAAACCCATCGATAAGTGGATATCGGCTAGATTTAAGTTTATGAGTTCACTAACCCGAAGGCCTGTTGCGTATAAGAGCTCGAGCATCGCCTTATCACGGATACCAAGTGGGTTGTCCAATTTGGGTGCATCCAACAATGCCTCTACTTCAGAGATATTTAATACCTTTGGCAATTTGCGTTCTGCTTGTGGGGTTTCAATCTGTTCAGTAGGATCATGGTCGGTTATTTTATCACGAAATAAAAACTTATGAAATGACCGAATCGACGCAATATGTCTAGCCAATGTTCTTGATGAATTCCCTTGTTCCTTTAAATGCTTCAAAAAATGAATAACGTGAAGACGGTTTACATCATTAAAGGCAGTAATATTTTCAACTTTGGTTACATACTGATAGTACTTTTTTAAATCTCGCTCATAGGATTTTACTGTATTTGTTGCAAGTCTTCTTTCGACAACTAAATAATGCAAATAATCCTTTAGTTGATCTTCCACTGGTCTCTACTCCCCATTTCGGTAAAAAAACAGTAATCTGTCTAATAGGCCTTCCTCTTTTTCTTCAATCATTGAGGTTGCCTTCACTGAGGAACCTTCTGGCTCATCATATTTGTGATAATTTTGATATTCCTCATTAACCCATATAATACCATAATAAAAAAGAATTGTGCATCCAGTAAACAATACAAAAACCTTTAACGTATCATATACAACACGAAACCATTGTCTCATCTAGTAATCCTCCAATAATACATTTGTTAATACATTTGTCTATTAGAAGATATGCCAATTTTACCTGGTTTTATACACGCTTATCCCATTTTTTCTAATTTCTTTTACATCCTAGTAAGTTATGAAAATAAAAAAACCCCTCTCCTCTAAAGGAAAAGGGTACTTTATTCGAGATTATCAGTTTCTTCTTTCGTTTCTTTATCATGACAACGATGACAAATTCCATGGAAAGTTAAACGATGGTCCTTAATGATAAAGTTCCAGTTCTTTTCAACAATTTCTTCTACGTTCTCTAGTAAATCCTCTTGAATTTCGTCAACAGCACCACATTCGATACATACGAGGTGATGATGGAAATGTGCTGCTCCTTCTTGGCGAAGGTCGTATCTAGATACACCATCTCCGAAATTTATTTTATCAACGATTTTTAATTCGGTAAGTAATTCGAGTGTGCGATAAACAGTTGCTAAGCCGATTTCTGGCGACTTTTCTTTTACAAGGAGGTAAACGTCTTCGGCACTTAAATGATCTTCTTCATGTTCAAGCAGTACCCGAACGGTCGCCTCACGCTGTGGTGTAAGCTTATAGCTAGACGAATGCAACTGTTTTTTAATTCGATCAATCCGATTTTCCATGTAAAACTGCCCCTCCCTCGCCGTTACTTCATTATTATACCAGAAGAAGGGTCACTGTCCAAATAAAATAATTACAAATAACAAAGAACAATTATTTTCATTTAATAATTATTCTTATTTATTTATCACATCTATTACCTCTTTCATGAGTACGGGTGAAGCAAATGCCTCAACAGCTGATGCAATTAGAATGACAAAACTGACGGCGACCATCAAGATGGAATATCGTGTAAGTAATTGTAAAATCGGTTCGTTCATTCGTTTCATAAATTGCTGGCGAATCATCTTTAATGAGAATGAGACGGCAATTGTTCCTACTATAATAAATGTTGGGATGATTAATAAGTTTTGTGGTAGTACGGCAACAAATGATAAGAGAAATCCGCTCCAATCCATTTGATTGACGAGAAAGCCTACTGTAAACCCAACGACTACCCCTTTTAAGAATAAAAGAATAAGGATAATTGGTAGCCCGATGATGGAGATTCCTAGTATCCACATAAGTCCCACATATTTCAGATTATGAAGGAAGCTTTGTTTGAACATATCACCTGAATTGGCATAGGTTCCTTCAGATACTTCTCCAAAAAATCGGCTTAAGTAGAAAAAGAGATCTTCTTTCTGACTGAAATTTAGGCTATTAACAACAATTGCTCCAAAGATGACACCCATTAGGAATAGTACAGAAATAAATAAATATATGGATGAATGTTCCCGAAAATGGCTAGCTACAATTTTTTTATAGGGCTGTTGCTTTCTCATCTATCGTTCCTCCTATCAATCTTCTACTAGATTCTATGAGGAAAAATAGACTTCTATGACAACTTGCCAAAAGTATTTCTAGTAAATCGAAAATTTATTATTGAAAAAAAGAGACTCCTTTTTAGGAGTCAACTTTTCCATATTTCCCGCCTCCGCCTGATTTTAGACGAAGTTTTCCTTCTCTAGCTTGAATGATAATATCAACAATCGGACCTTTGACGGCACGTCTAAGTTCTTCTTCGGGAACCTCGTGAAGGATCGCCATCTCTGTTTTAAAGTAATCTCTAAGTTTTTGTAAGGTTTTCGGTCCTAACCCAGGAATAAATTCGAGCGGAACCTGGTGTACATATGGAGGTCGATTTGGATTTGATTCATCAGTGTTTTTTAACTCCTGAAGCCTATCAAACACTCCTTTGACAAATCCTTTATGCCCACAGCTAGGACAAACCTCTGCTGTTACATCCTCAATTATGGTTAAACATTTATCACATGTTGTTTTATGGTATTTCCCTAATAAAGGATCTAACCCATAATTCGCCACAACTTCCCTTCCATCTTGTTGATGGAGTGCAAGCCTTAGTTCTTCAAAAGTAGGCTCCTTCATTTTCATAATCTGATATTCTCTAGCAATCTTCGGTAACGAATGAGCATCTGAATTAGAGACAAAAGTGAATTGATGCAATTCTTTTATTTGGTCAGCCATATCCGTATTCGAGCTCAATCCAAGTTCGATTCCATCAATTAAAGTCTCATCAAATACTTCAGTTAACGATTGTTTCACTCCTCGACCATACGTACTTTTATAAGGGGTGAATACATGTGCAGGAATAAATATTCCAGTTAACTCCTTAACCTTACTTTGCAGTTCTCTAGCTCCTACATATATTCTTTGCGAGCTTAAGGTTATGTTTTTCATTCGTTGGGATAGCCAAATCGAAAATTCTTTCATTTTTTCAATCGTTGGCATAAAAGCGAGAACATGGATGGGTCCTTTACAGTTCTCATCATAGATTTCAAGCTCACTTCCCAAAATGAGGGTAACATTCTTAAAGCGCAGTCCGCCTTCCTCATAGGGATATACTTCTCCACTATCAATTAAAGTTTCAAGCTCCCCAATGACCTCTGGAACATGGCAGTCAATTACACCTATCATGTCCATTCCTTTGATTTCGGTGGATTCATGAAGAATATTTCCAATTGTAAGTGATTTAGCACCCGTGATTTTTACGGGTCTACCCGAATTCGTTCTCCCAATATGGATATGGAGATCTACAAAATAATTGTTCATCTTTAGCTTATTCCCCTATTGCTTTCTGTAATTGGAGGTACTGTACTGCATAAGCTGTTTTAGCATCGTAGATTTTCTTCTCTCTTAAAAGTTCAAGTGCTTCATCCAATGAGACCTCAAGGACATCGACAAATTCATCTTCATCCAAGCTTGCTGGATTTTCAATTTTCTTTAAGTCTTTTGCAATAAAAAGATGGACCAATTCATCAGCAAACCCTGGTGAAGTATAGAAAGAAATCAGAGGTGTCAATGTTTCACAATCATAACCTGTTTCTTCTTCTAATTCTCTTTTTGCAGTAACTTCAGGTGCTTCGCCTTTTTCAAGCTTTCCAGCAGGAATTTCAACAATTACCTTATCGAGTGCTTTACGATACTGCTGTACCATCACAATCTTGTTTTCATCCGTTAATGCAAGAATCGCTACAGCACCAGGATGTTTGATTAGCTCTCTTCTACTTGTATGTCCATTAGGCAACTCTACCTCTTCTATATGTAAATCAATAACCTTTCCTTCAAATAGCACTTCCCTCTTTATTGTCTTTTCTAGTAAGTGATCCATTTCGCCAGCTCCTTGTTCTACTAAATCATACTACTTCATACATTTTAGCATAGTTCTTTTCTTAATTTAAAAGTTCATAGGGGGTTGCTATGAAAATTGTGATTGGTGAAAATCGGGTAGCTCTAGTAGGAAAGGCTTGGGAAATTCGGGAAAAACTTAAGGAATACAGCCGTTCCTACCGAACAGTTCAGGAGTGGATTGATCAAGGAAAAGGAAAGCAAGAAAAAAAATGATCCCACTATACCTCCCCTTCATATCATTTGTGGTTCTGTAATGAAAAGGATAAGATATGACTAGATGCTAGAAGGAAACTAAATGTTGGAGGGGAAAGTATGGAAAAAAGAAGAATTGGCGCTTCCGATTTATATGTGAGTAAAATCGGTCTAGGCTGTATGTCTGTTGGAACAGAGGAAAAAAAGGCACTACATATGATTGATTCCGCCTTAGATATGGGAATCAACTATTTGGACACCGCTGATTTATACGATCAAGGGCTAAATGAGGAATTTGTTGGCAAAGCCATAAAACAGAAAAGAAATGATATCATACTTGCCACTAAAGTGGGAAACCGATTTGAGAAGGGAAAAAAGGGATGGTCCTGGGACCCTTCAAAAAAATACATAAAATCTGCTGTAAAGGATAGCTTGCGACGCTTGCAAACAGATTATATCGATCTCTACCAGCTCCATGGGGGAACAATGGAAGATCCTATCGATGAGACCATTGAAGCGTTCGAAGAATTAACACAAGAAGGTGTCATACGTTATTATGGAATCTCTTCAATTCGTCCAAATGTGATACGAGAATTTGTAACGAAATCATCCATTGTAAGTGTAATGATGCAATATAGTATTCTTGACCGTCGGCCAGAAGAGCAAATACTTTCCTATCTAAATGATCATCAAATTAGTGTAGTAGCTCGTGGTCCAGTAGCTAAAGGGTTACTTACCAATCGTCCAGTGGATAATGCGAGTCAAAGTATGAAACAAAATGGATATCTTGATTATGCTTTTGAAGAGCTTGAAACTGCAATTTCAGGATTAAAGGGTGTAGCAGGTAATCGTTCCTTAACAGAAATTGCATTGCAATATTGCTTGTTTGACGATACTGTTGCTTCAGTTGTGACAGGTGCGAGCTCCCTTGAACAAATCAAAAATAATGTTGCAGCAGCTAATTCAACACCTCTTACAGATGATCAGGTTCAGAAAATTAAAGACCTTACAAAGGCATCCATTTACGAACAACATAGATAAATGAATACCCCCACAGGTCCGGTGGGGGTATTATTATTTATAATCTGACCATTTAAGGCTACTTTCTTCCAATAGTTCCTCAAATGATTTATTCTTTTCTCGCTGTCTGCGCTCTTCTCTTTGTCTTTCAAGCGCCTCTTCTTGTTTCTTTTTCTCTTCTTCCTTTAACTGCTGTTGAGTATTTTTTAGTTTAGAAACTATATCCTCATTGAGTAAATCTCCCAGACTTAGCTTTTCATCTTTTTGCTTTTTAGCAGATGGCTTTTGCTTCTTTTTAGCCATAATCTTCCCTCCATACGTCAACCATTTCTCAATTATTATACCATAAAAAGGCGAATAACCGCTCGGTGGTTATTCGCCAATATGTCTACATTAGTACGCGTTTAGGATAACATTATCACTAACAAGAAGATCAGGCTCTGTAGAAGACTTTATATCTTCAACAGAAAATCCTTTAGCTACCTCTACTAATTTTAAACCATTTTCAGTTACATCGAGTACGGCACGATCTGTAATAATCCGATTTACAACTCCTTTACCAGTTAAAGGAAGTGTACATGTTTTAAGGATTTTCGCTTCACCTTTTTTATTCACATGGTCCATGATACCAATGATTTTCTGAGCCCCATGAACGAGATCCATTGCTCCGCCCATTCCCTTAATCATTTTTCCCGGAATCATCCAATTTGCGAGGTCCCCTGTCTCTGAAACCTCCATTCCGCCGAGAATGGCAATATTAATATGCCCCCCGCGAATCATCGCAAATGATTCTGCACTGTCAAAGTAAGCTGCACCAGGAATAGCGGTGACGGTTTCTTTTCCGGCATTAATTAAATCAGGGTCTACATTTTCTTCGGTTGGATATGGACCAATTCCGAGTAACCCATTCTCTGATTGGAGAACGACCTGTTTATTTGAAGAAATATAGTTTGCAACAAGAGTTGGCATGCCGATTCCAAGATTTACATAAAAGCCATTTTCAATTTCCTTTTCAGCCCTCTTCGCAATCTTTTCTCGAGTATTTGTCATCGCCTTCTCCCCCCTTATTTAGATAATGTCAATCGTTCAATTCGCTTCTTTTGTTCACCAACAATAATTCCCTGGACATAGATACTTGGTGTATGAATTCTATTTGGGTCAAGCTCACCAATCTCATAGAGCTCTTCAACCTCAGCGATTGTAACCTTACCTGCAGCAGCCATCATTGGGTTAAAATTTCGAGCTGTCTTGTTATAAATCAAATTCCCCATTTTATCTGCCTTTTCTGCACGGACCAGGCTGAAGTCAGCTATGAATGCCTCTTCTAATACATATTCTTTTCCATTAAATACTCGGGTTTCCTTTCCATCAGCAATAGGTGTTCCTACTCCTGCAGGTGTATAAAATGCAGGAATCCCCGCTCCACCAGCTCGTATCTTTTCAGCCAGTGTTCCCTGTGGGACAAGTTCAACCGCAAGTTCTCCCGATAATGCCTGTCGTTCGAATTCTTTGTTTTCACCAACATATGAACCTATCATTTTTGAAATCTGTTTGTTTTGTAAAAGCAGACCAAGACCCCAATCATCAACGCCGCAGTTATTTGAAATTACAGTTAAGTCCTTAACCCCTGACTCGGCCAATGCTAAAATTAAATTTTCTGGGATCCCACATAAGCCAAATCCGCCAACCATAATCGTGGAACCGTCCTTGATTTGCTCTACAGCTTCCTGAAACGAGGAATATATTGGTTTCATTTGTACACCCCACTATTCGATATTTTCAACAATTGTTGCAACACCTTGACCGCCGCCAATACATAGGGTCGCTAATCCGTAGCGCTCATTACGACGCTTTAGTTCATGAATTAGAGTGACAAGAATTCTCGCACCACTAGCACCGATTGGATGCCCAAGAGCAATCGCTCCCCCATTTACATTTAAAATATCATGGTTAAAATGAAGTTCGCGGTCAACTGCAATTGACTGAGCAGCAAACGCTTCATTTGCCTCAATTAAATTCATATCACTAACACTTAATCTAGCTTTTGCCATCGCCTTTTTCACCGCAGCAACTGGACCGATCCCCATTATACTTGGGTCAACACCAGCATTTCCGTTTGCTTTAATGGTGACTAATCCTTTAATGCCAAGCTCCATCGCTTTCTTCTTACTCATGATAACGAATGCGGCCGCTCCGTCGTTTATTCCTGATGCATTCCCAGCTGTTACAGAACCGTCCTTTTTGAATGCTGGACGTAAGTTCCCTAATTTTTCAACAGTAGTACCTGCTTTAGGGTATTCATCTGTATCAAAGACAATGCTTTCTTTTTTACGTTGTGGAATTTCTAAAGGCACAATTTCGTCTTTAAATTTCCCTGCCTCAATTGCCGCAACTGCTCTTTCCTGGCTCCTTGCTGAGAAACGATCCTGTTCTTCTCTTGTAATCTCATATTTATCGCATAAATTTTCTGCCGTAATTCCCATATGATAATCATTAAACGCGCACCATAACCCATCAGAAACCATGCTATCAATCATTTTTTGGTCGCCCATTTTAAATCCATTTCGTGCTCCCTTTAAAAGATAAGGAGCCTGACTCATATTCTCCATTCCACCAGCCACAATCACATCCGCATCACCCGCTATGATCGCCTGTGTCGCTAAGTGCACAGCTTTTAATCCCGAACCACAAACCTTGTTAATTGTCATGGCAGGTGTTTCCTGTAGTAATCCAGCTTTTATAGCAGCCTGCCTTGCTGGATTTTGTCCTACTCCAGCCTGCAGAACATTCCCCATAATGACTTCATCTACAAGCTTTGAATCCACACCTACCTTTTCCAATGCTCCTTTAATCACGACAGCACCTAGGTCTGGGGCTGAAACAGATTGCAAACTCCCTCCAAAACTACCAATCGCCGTTCTGACAGCGCTTACAATCACAACTTCATTATTCATTTCAACATCTCCCTTTACTATTACGTATTATGTATTCATTACCATATATATTTCTTGATTTTTTTCGAAATACCTCTTATTTTGTCTAATTTCCTATAATTCTTGCTTTTCACGAAATGCCTCTAATAGAATAAGAGTAAAAGTAATAACAAGGCATTTTGCTGGAGGGTTGTAGATGCAATTACCTGAGCAAGTCACGATTATTGAAGTAGGACCAAGAGATGGGCTGCAAAACGAAAAAAGCTTAATACCAACCGAAGTAAAAATTGATTTTATTCATAAACTAAAACTTGCTGGCCTGCAAGAAATGGAGCTTACCTCATTTGTCTCACCAAAATGGGTTCCACAAATGAAGGATGCAAAAGAAATTATTACATCATGCTTAGACAGTACTCGAAATATTGTGCTCGCGCCAAATCGCAAAGGTATTGAAAGACTATACGATACAAAGTGTAAAGCAGTAGCTGTTTTTGTTGGTGTTAGCGAAAGCTTCAATAAGAAAAATATCAATAAAACAACATCTGAGAGTATGGAGGAACTAAAACCTCTAATTCAGGAATTAAAATCAAAGGGTTATTTTGTTCGTGCCTGTATATCGACCGCCTTTTATTGTCCGTATGAAGGAAAGGTGGATGAAGAAGCCGTTTTAAAGCTATGCTCTACCTTTGTTCAATATGGGGTTGATGAATTAAGTGTTGCTGACACGATAGGAAAAGCAACTCCAAAAGATGTTTTTTCTCTTTTTTCAAAGCTAAAAAAAGAGCTATCAAATACACTTTTAACTGCTCATTTCCATGATACCCGCGGGATGGCACTTGCAAATGTGTTAGCTGCTCTCCAAGCCGGAGTGAATCGGTTTGACACATCAGCAGGTGGATTAGGTGGATGCCCGTTTGCACCCGGGGCGACTGGCAATGTTGCTACTGAAGATGTTGTGTATATGCTTGAAGAGATGGGGATACAAACTGGCATTGAACTTTCAAAACTTGTAAAGGCTGTTGGTGTCATTAAACCCTATCTTACCCGACCTATTGAAAGTAAATATTACAGGTTACAATCTGCTAACCAGGAATAATTTATTTGAAAACTCCACAACCTATCCATGAATTTTCAGGAATGGAGTGTTTAGGATTGGCAAAACGAGACAAAGGTCGTTCTCAAAAAGGAAAACCGAATGCTGATACGACAAACAATACAATGGCTGCTGAGGAAATGGAAAAAGCCATTCACCCTACAAACCGTCAAAATTCGGAGCAATAGCAAAATCCCCTGGTCTCGTTTACATGAACTGACCAGGGGTTTTTTTTAGATTTTAGGTACTATTTCTGCCTTTACCTTAGCTTTCGATCGTGCTTCACTTCTTTCTTTACGAGTTTCAGTTGATTTTGAAAATGAAAACAATCGGTAAACAGCAGGAATTAAAAACAATGTAATTAAAGTTGCAAATGAAAGCCCAGAGATTATGACAGTTGCCATTGGAGCCTGATAATTCCCAGAAGCTCCGGATTCAAGGGCAAGTGGCAGCATACCACCAACTGTTGTCAAGGTCGTCATAAAAATCGGTCGAATCCGATCATTGCCGGCTCCTATCAGTGCTTCTTGAATCGAATTGCCTTCCTTCCGCAGTTGGTTTGTTCTGTCGATGAGCAATATGGCATTATTCAAAACAATACCAATTAGCATTATAATTCCCATTCCCGAGATAAGGTTTAATTCCATTTGTGTTATAAACAATCCTAAAATCACACCAATGATTGTAATCGGAATAACCGACATGACAAGCAATGGATGCCCAAAGTGGTTAAATTGAACAGCCATGACCAAATATACGAGAAAAATGGAAATCGCAAATACAAAAATCATATCGGTCATTAATTCTTGTTGTTGCTCTAAATCACCACCAGCGGTAAGTGTATACCCAGTAGGCGTTTCGAAACTTTCAATTATTTTTTGAATGTCTCGATTTACAGCACCGAGATCACGGTTCTTAATATCTGCTGATATCGTAACAAGTCTTTCCCCATCTGAATGAATAATCTCATTTGGTGTATGAACACTTCTAAGTTCAATATATGAGGAAAGTGGTTCTTCCCCACCATTAATAGACATCTTCATATCCAATAAATCCGCTTTTGTAGCAGGTGTTTTTGCCCAACTAAGAGATAAAGGCATTGTTTCATCCTGGTTTTGCAAAGTGCCAACCGGCATTTGAATAAAGGATTCTTCAATAAATTGTTTGATTTGTGAAGGAAATAAACCTGCCTTCTCAATTTCTTTTTCTTTTAAAACGATAACTTGCTCTTCAGAGGTTCTTTCAATTGAATTTGTAATTGCCGAAACCCCATCTACTTTCTGAAGCTCATCAGTGAAATTGTTTGAAATGGTTTGAAGTTGCTCAAAACTATCACCTTTAATATTTATTTGGACAGGAAACCCTCCACCGCCTACCATTGCACTTTGAACACCCGAAATTGGATGATCTTCCTGCATATCTCGTAACGCCTCAAGCATATTTTCATTTACTTCCTTTTGCTCAACCGTTATTTGATTGCCCTTTGTCATATTAATAATGGTGTATAGCATGGTTCCATTATCCATTACATAATTCGTTTCTACATCTTCCACTTCCTGTAGTCTCTGATTTATTTCATTAACTACACTTTGTTTTTCCTCCAAAGATAAACCTGGTTCTAAGTCTACAGCAAGCTCTGAATAACGATTTAACATATCAGGCATGATTGTCATCGGGATTTTCGTTACAAGAAATAGGGAACCGATAAGCATCAAGAGAAACAGTGTGATTACCGCAAAGCTATTTCTTTTCTTTCTAATCACCCAAGACACAACGTTACGGTAGCCCTTCATCATAATGGAGTCTTTTTTCAATTTAGATGGTCTTCTAAGCTTTAAAAATGTTTCTGATAGAGACGGAATCAATGTAAAAGATATCACCACAGAACTTATTAAGGTTATTGCCACTACAGCTGACAGCATAATGACAAACTCCCCCATCTCCCCACCGATTAAACCAATTGGCAGGAAAACAACGATAGTTGTCAGCATAGATGCAATAACCGCCGAGGCTACCTCCCTTGTCCCCTCAATAACCGCTTCGAACCTACCCAAGCCAAGTTCCTTCTTCTTATAAATAGCTTCTAGGATTACAATAGAGGAATCCACCATCATCCCTATTCCTAGTCCAAGTCCAAGTAGTGTTAGCATATTAAAGCTATAATCAAACAACCACATCGCTGTAAAGGTTAAAAGAACAGAAGAAGGAATCGATAAACCGATTATTAGGGTTGCCCTAATATTACGTAGGAATAGTAATAAAATGACAATGGCAATGACTCCACCAATCAATATATTATCCTTTACTCCATCTATTGAATCACTGACATAATCTGCTTGGGCCACAACTTCGTTTAATTCAAAATTCTTCACAAGATTTTCGTTTTGAATTTTCTTTACTTCTGCACGTATTGCATTGGCCATCTCGATTTGTGTGACATTGGAAACGCGTCCTATTTGTACAAAAAGGAAATCTTGAGAACCATTTTTCCATACATACGAGTTATTATCGAGCGACTGAATGGTTATGTTTGCAACATCCTTTAGATGAATATAACCATTTTGCGTTGGGATCGAAATATTTTCAATATCCCTCACATTTTCCACCTCAGAACTCCATCTTAAGGAAGGTGAATCCTTGTCATTTTGTAATTCTCCTAAAGTTGCTTCACTGTTGGAATGTTGAACTGCCGCGATTACCTGGTTTACATCAATCTGATGCTCTTGTAATTTTTCACGGTCCATTTTAATTGCGACCTCTTGCTCCTCTATCCCCGTAAGTAAAACGTCTCTCACCTCAGGCAAGGCTTCTAATCTTGGTTCTAAAATGTCCTTTGCAAATGCAGACATTTCCTCCATGTTTCCACCAGAAACATCCATAAAAAATTCATAGCTTTGACTTCCGCCATATTGACCCGATGTAACATCGGTAATACCAGGATACTCTGACTTAGCAGATGCAATGGCTGATTCTACCTCTTTATAAATCTCTTCGCCACGCCCAGCTTCAAAGCTTAGATTGAGAGTAGTCCTACCGATATTTGTCGTTGACTGAACACCCTCAACTCCTTCTATTGCTAAGATCCTTTGTTCAATGGGGGTTGTTATGGTTCTTTCCACTTCAATTGCTGCCATTTCACCTGCGTAAATCTCAACAAAGGCTCCATCTAGCTTCACGGGTGGCATTAGCTCTTTGTCTACTTTTAATAATGAATAGCTGCCCACTACAGTTACTAAAAAAATCATTAGCGTAATCAGAATTTTTCGTTGTACAATAAATTTCAATAGCTTCACAATCCATCTCCTCTTTCCTTAATAGGTAAAATTTAGTACTTTTGTATAAATTAATCATATCGTCATAAGGAAAATGGCATAATGATCCGGAGATTTATCTTGATGTAAGACTTAAGACTTAGGAAAATTATGGAGAATCATTAGAAAAAGGATATAATTAAGAAGGCTTACATTTTTAATCGGACTTTTAGAAGGAGCGTTTTTCATGAAAAGAATGAAGAAGATATTCATTTTACTTGGTATTCTCATCGGCTATATGGCCACAATTGGAATGATTTTTACTAACATTGTAATGTTCATGAAGAAGAAAACCGATGATGAAATTCTTGAACGTGAAACGAGGGAAGGTCGTTTAACCTTGGATGAGGTCCATTCTCTTCAAAAGGAGGACATCTCCATCCAATCGAAATTCGGATACCCGATTAAAGGCTGGCTTGTTAAAGGTACGGATAAAAAAAGATTTATTATTATCTCTCACGGTGTGACTCAAAACAAACTAAATTCAATTAAATACATGAAGCTTTTCTTGGAGCGTGATTGGAATGTCCTTTTATACGATCATCGACGCCATGGAGAAACTGGTGGAAAAACAACGAGCTATGGACACTATGAAAAATACGATCTAGAATCGGTTGTTGCTTGGGTTAAGGAAAAGTATGGGGAAAATAGTACCATTGGTATTCATGGGGAATCTATGGGGGCTGTTACGACTCTACTGTATGCTGGGATGATTGAGGATGGTGCTGATTTCTATATTGTGGACTGCCCGTTTTCCGATTTTGAAGCACAATTGAAGTATCTTTTAAAGGTTGATTATAAAATTCCGGCTCCACTTGTTCTTCCTTTTGCCAATATATTTTTAAAGCTTCGGGACGGATATAGCATCAAGGATGTTTCCCCCGTTTCCGTGATTCAAAATATTAAAAATCCGGTATTGTTTATCCACAGTGCTAAGGATGATTATATTTTGCCTGAAATGACAATGGAGCTTTATAAAATGAAAGTAGGACCCAAGCAAATGTTAATTGCCGAAAAAGGAAAGCATGCATACTCCTTTGCTGATAACAAAGAAGCCTATGAAAAAGTAATTGATGATTTTTTTGCCAACTATGTAAGGGACTGATTTTTTTCAGTCCCCTAACCTAATATATCTGTTATATCTTTCAGGTTCTCATCAATCCAAGTTAATGCGAGTTCAATCGTTTCAAATTCCTGAACCTCAAAGGTAACTTCATCCTGAAGCAACCAAACATCCTTTTGATCATGATTCACTCCTGCAATTGACCAGTGCAAGAGACTATACGGGTGATTATCATGTAAAAAAGAGACCCATGTTTTATCTTCTGCAATATTTCGTATCGTTTTAAGCTTGGAACTCATGTACACCACTCATTTCTACTAACCGTAAACGCGGATTCAGAATCTCGTTTGGACTTTTTAACATAAAACAATTTGCTGTTTCAATAAAATCAACAGTCATATTCTCATCTAGGAACACCATTTTAGATTTTTCGACTAATAATGGTTGATAATTCGTTTCAAGGATTAGATCGTCTTCATCCCCAGAGTCTACAAGCCATAATGCGGTAACTCCGCTCATCACACAACCACAGCCCTCAGTTTCATATTTTAATTTTAACTTGTTATCTTTATTTTTTATTTGGGAATTTAGTTTTTCAATCGCACGTTCTGAAAAAGTTACATTCATTTCGTTCTCCTCTTTCTTTCATTTTATGACTATTCTAACATATCTTGTTTCCAACTACATATCATTACAATAACTCGACACTTCACCAACTATTTGAGTTTTGGTAAATGTTGAACTACTATCAATAGTAATACAATTAGATTAAGGAGGTATTCAAGAGATGTCAAAGGTTACGATTAAGGTAAATGATAATGGTTCATTAAGGATCACAGGTGACGTTGATTTAGTGGATAAGGAAGGGAATAAGTTCCCAACAAAACAAACCTTCTCATTATGCAGATGCGGTTTGTCTAAAAATAAACCTTTTTGCGACGGTTCACATAAGGGAAATTTCGAATCTGTCGTACGAGCTCCAAAAGAATAATCCTTATTAGACCGAGTGCACTACGCGTTCGGTTTTTTCGTTATTAGATTTCTAATTTATGATACAATACGGGTAAAAGCCTATCATGGAGGACGAAACATGCCTGATTGGTCGTATCATATACTATTTAAACCTATTTTATCTCGAATTTCTCCCTATCAATCTCGGGAATTTATCCACAGAGGTATGAATCTGGTTGCCTCCATCCCAGGAGGACATCGGTTGATTCATTTTCTAGGTAGAGAGGAATCTTCTGAACTTGTAAAAAAAGAAATCCAAGGTGTGAGTTATGCAAATCCAATTGGCCTTTCTGGAAAAGTCGATCCATTGTTAACTGGTTCTAGGGCCTTTTCAATTCTTGGGTTTGGTCTGATTGAAATTGGGCCTGTGACGAAAGAACCCACAACTGACCCTACTCTACCAATTGTTGATTGGCAAAAGCAGCAAATTGATTTTCCTGTAAATTATGAATCTATCGGAATTGAAAAAACAGTTCAAAAGCTTGAAAAGTGGAAACCAACACAACCCGTTTTGGCTAGATTGGATGGAACGGTTGAAGAAGTACACTCTTTAATAACGAGATTAGAGCCCTATGTTGCTGCGTTTGTCACTTCTTCAACGGAACTTCGTTGTTCAACAAATCGCCCTGTTTATCTGTCGATACCAGCAGATAAGATTAGAAACTTGGATCTCAATCGTGTTCAGACCTGTTTTTCTGGAATAGTAGTAGATGAACCACCGAATCTACCGAATGAGAAATATAGGAGTGAATTACTAGATTCCATCGATTATTTAAGTCAACAAGGTTTCTCCCTACCTATCATTGCAGTTGGTGGCATCCATGAACCTGCAGATGCACTTGCACTTTTCGAGGCGGGGGCCGATCTTGTTTTGCTTTCAGAAGGCTATGTCTTCTCTGGACCTGGCCTAACAAAACGAATTAATGAAGCTCTTACACACAAACTTCAGCCTAAGCCTTCGGTTCAACCCGGATGGATTTGGTATTGGCTTTTTGGGTTGTCCATTCTTATTGGTGGAATAATTGCTGTGCTTTTCAGTCTGACAACCATTATTCTCCCTTATGATGAACTGTTTCTTGGGATACAAAGAGAAGAAATCCTCTTGTTTAATGATCGGATTCTTTATTTTATGGCACACGACCGGATGACACTCGCTGGGACGATGATTTCCGGTGGTATCGTCTATATGGCATTGGCACGATTTGGAGTACGCAACCAAATTCTATGGGCGAAACAGGCCATTGATTTAGCAGCCATTCTTGGATTTTTAGGCATTTTCCTTTTTATCGGCTACGGCTATTTTGATTGGTTACATTTGATATTTTGGCTTATTTTACTGCCTATTTATCTAATAGGCTTTATGAAAACAAGATCCCTTAAAGGGACCCCAACTTCGCTTAATACCCGTAATCACCGCGTTTGGAAACATAGTATAATCGGGCAATTGGCTTTTGTCATTCTTGGTTTTTCATTCGTGTTAGGCGGTATCGTGATTTCTATTATTGGAATAACGAAGGTGTTTGTAGCAACCGACATTTTATATCTTTGTATGCCACCCGAAGTGCTTGATTTGTTTAATGATAAATTGATATCAGTGATTGCCCATGATCGTGCGGGGTTTGGAAGTGCACTACTCAGTGTTGGATTATTAGTCCTGACGATTTCCCTTTGGGGATTTCAGCAAGGGAATAAATGGGTTTGGTGGACCTTACTCATTGGCGGACTTCCAGCCTTTTTCGCTGGGATTTGGATTCATTTTGCGATTGGATATACAACGTTTGTTCATCTGCTTCCCGCTTATTTTGCTATTTGTTTGTTTTTCATTGGACTTATAATGACGTACCGATTTTTTCATATAGGGAAGGATATGTAAAAGGAGCCTCAGGGGCTCCTTTCCTATTTTTCTGGATTCCAGTCCTTTGCAATCATGCCATATACAACATGGTCTACATAGTGATCATATAGCCACTCACTTTGCCTTATTTTGCCTTCATTCACGAAGCCCAGTCTTTCCGGAATCGACCTACTTTTATGATTTTCGACCGCTGCACGGATTTCAACTCGATTTAGTTTTAAGTGGTCAAGAGCATATTCTGTCAATGCTTTTGCTACCCTTGTCATTATTCCTTTTCCTTGGTATTGTTGACCAAGCCAGTAGCCGATAAAGGCTATTTTATTGGTCCAGTCGATTTCGTTGAAGCTCGCTACCCCAACGATTTCATTTTTATAGACGATAACGGTATGCAGCCCTTTATTTTCTGCATAGCTTTTCCTGCATGATTCGACATATGCTTTTGTGTCCTCTACCTTCGTTGTCATATCGAGCCATGGTAGCCATTCTCGTAGGTATGCTCTTGACTGACCTGTTAATTCAAAAATTCGCTCGGCATCACTTAATTCTGTTAATTTTAAGGATAGTTCCTCGTCAATTTGGTAAACAAACATAGTTCCGCTTCCCCCCATTCTTGTATCCTATTATTCTTCTACCTCTACTCATTAATTTCCTTCAATAATCAAGAGACAAACATATGTAAAAAACCCTATTTCAACATCTCACTTATTAATTCCCGATTCTTCTGATTAAACACTTCATTATGGGACGAAACCATTGCCGCTTCATTCGCACTCGGTTCAATAAATTTTTTCGCTTTGTTTACAGCATTTGCTGCATCTTGAAAGGCACCTGCAATCAAGTTTACTTTACCATCATACTTAATGATATCCCCTGCTGCATATAGTCCCTCTATAGATGTTTCACATTGAGCGTTTCCGGCTATATAAAAATTTTCTAGCATTTCAATTTCAAGTTCACTGTTTTGCAATAATGATGTGTCTTGTTCAAAACCATGGTTTATCACCACATCATCAACTAATAAATAATCGGTTTCACCTGTTTCGTTGTTTGTTAATTCTACTCTCCTAATTTCATCACGGTTATCAGTCGCAATGAGCTTTGTAATAGTGGTATTGAGATAGCATTCGACTGTACTATTCTCTAGATTTGTAATTTGGGCTTCATGGCCAGAAAACTTCGATTTGCGATGAATCACATATACTTTCTTCGCAATTGGCTCCAACTCGTTTGCCCAATCAATTGCCGTATTCCCACCACCTGATATAATCACAATCTTATCTTTAAAATGCTGAAGAGATTTGACTGTGTAATGAAGATTTGAGACCTCAAACCGCTCCGCACCTTGAATATCTATCTTTTGATGTTTTAAGATTCCACTCCCTACGGCAACTATCACTGTTTTCGAATAATGTTCATTACCAGAAGCCGACTTCATTACAAACAATCCAGCTTCATTCTTGGTGATTGAAGTGATTCGTTCATTTAGCACAACGGTCGGATTGAATGTTAGACCTTGCTCCACTAACTGCTCAATTAACTTTGCTCCAGGAAGAGGAGTTAGTCCCCCTATATCCCAAATCATTTTCTCAGGATAAATATGTATTTTCCCGCCTAAATAGGGTTGAAAATCGATTATTTTTGTTTTCATTTGCCGTAATCCACTATAAAAAGCAGAGTAAAGACCCGCTGGTCCCCCGCCAATGATTGTCACATCATAGCAATCTTGTTTCCGCATTCAAAACACTCCTCGTATATATTTCTATAAAATTCATAACAAATTTTTTATTGTGAAAAACCTAGTTGACAATGATTATCAATAGAATTATAGTATCATTATAGCTGGAAATGATAATGATTATCAATATCAGTTTTCAAATTTTACAACTGGAGGAATATCATGGTTCGGCTTTTTACAAAGGATCTACATATTGGCTATGGCGACCGGTTAATCGTTAAGGACTTAAGTATTGAAATTCCTGATCAAAAGATTACAACGATTATTGGTTCAAATGGCTGCGGAAAATCTACTCTGTTAAAAGCGATGTCACGTGTAATCCCACATCAATCTGGTTCGATTATTTTGGATGGAGAAAGTATCTCAAGGGAAAATACGAAAAAACTTGCAAAAAAGCTAGCTATACTCCCTCAAAGTCCTGAAAGCGCTAGTGGCTTGACAGTAGGTGAAATCGTTTCTTACGGACGTTTTCCCTATCAAAAAGGATTTGGCCGCCTAACAAATAAGGACATTGAAGTAATAAACTGGGCGCTCGACGTTACGGGGACATCCTTTTTTAAATATCACCCTGTCGATGCACTTTCTGGCGGACAACGCCAACGTGTATGGATTGCCATGGCGTTGGCTCAAGAGACGGAGATGATTTTTCTAGATGAACCTACAACTTACCTTGATATGGCGCATCAACTTGAGATATTAGAGCTCCTACATAAGCTTAACCAAGAACAGAAGCGGACGATCGTAATGGTTCTACATGATTTAAATCATGCCGCACGTTTTGCTGATTACATAATTGCCCTAAAACATGGTCAAATCGTAAAGGCTGGTACTTCTGAAGATGTGATTACGAACGAAGTCCTAAGAGAAGTGTTTCATATTGATGCTCTCATTGGGAAAGATCCACGAACAAATAAACCTATGTGTCTAACTTATCATCTATTAAAAGGAGAAAAATCAAATGAAGAAACTATTAATCCCCTTTCTACTAATCTTGTTACTATTTAGTCTAGCTGCTTGTGGTGGCAGTACCAGTGAATCAACCGGTACCTCAAACGAAGAAAGTTCTTCTGATACAATTACATATCAATCTGAGAATGGACCTGTTGAAGTGCCCGCAAACCCACAACGTGTGGTTGTGCTTTCCACTTTTGCAGGAAATGTTCTGGCCTTGGATGTACCAGTCGTAGGTGTCGATTCTTGGTCTAAAGGAAATCCTCGATATAAATTAGACGGTGTCGAGGAAGTAACAGATGAAAACCTCGAGAAAATCATTGAACTAGAGCCGGACCTAATCATCGGTCTCTCTACAATGAAAAACGTGGATAAATTAAAAAAAATTGCACCTGTCGTAACGTTTACTTATGGAAAATTGGATTACTTGTCTCAACAGTTAGAAATCGGTAAGTTAGTAAACAAAGAAGCTGAAGCACAAAAGTGGATTGATGACTTTAAAAAGCGTGCCCATGAGGCCGGAGAAAAAATAAAGGCTAAAATTGGTGAAGATGCAACAGTTACAGTCATTGAAAACTTCGATAAGGAACTTTATGTTTTTGGTGACAACTGGGCACGCGGTACAGAGATTTTATATCAAGAAATGAAATTGAACATGCCAGAAAAGGTAAAAGAAATGGCACTAGAAGCAGGTTACTATTCGTTATCTTTAGAGGTACTTCCAGAGTTTGTAGGAGATTATCTAATTGTGAGTAAAGCAGAAGATACAGAAACTTCCTTTATGGATTCAGAAACATATAAAAATATTCCTGCTGTTAAAAACAACCAAGCTTATGTTGCAAATGCAAAGGAATTTTACTTTAACGACCCAATTACACTTGAATATCAACTAGAATTTTTCATTGAATCATTTCTTGGCAACTAAGTATATATGGGGGAGTTCTTCTAACGAGAATTCCTCTTCTTTTATTCTGAAAAGGAAAAGATGAGATACTATGACAAAATACACAAATTCAGTTCCGTTTATTCTGAAACTTACCTTGGGCATTCTGCTCTTCATCATCGTGTTTATTATTTCATTGGTATTTGGGGCTGCTGAGACGACTTTGAAAGAAGTATGGCTAGCTCTTTCAACTAACGTAAAGACCGACACCATCACCATGATTCGCGAAATCCGTGTTCCTAGAGAAATAGCAGCCGTATTTGTTGGAGCCGGTCTTTCGGTAGCAGGAGCTATTATGCAAGGTGTAACGAGAAATCCTTTGGCAGACCCTAGCATACTTGGATTAACGGCTGGTGCTAATGCAGCTCTTGCTTTAACCATTGCTTTGGTTCCTACTGCTAACTATTTTGCTATTATGATAGCCTGTTTTATTGGAGCTGGCATTGGAACCATTTTGGTCATAAGTATCAGCTCAGCTAAAAAAGGAGGATTTTCTCCCCTTCGAATTGTGTTAGCTGGGGCTGCTGTATCTGCTTTTCTCTATGCAGTTGCCGATGGGATTGCACTATATTTTAATATTTCTAAAGACGTTTCAATGTGGAGTGCTGGTGGTATTATAGGAACTACTTGGGCTCAACTTCAAGTCATCGTTCCTTTTATCATAATCGGCATTTTGATTTCTCTGTTTCTCTCGAGACAGCTGACAATTCTTAGTCTAAATGAGGAAATTGCGATAGGGTTAGGTCAAAAAATTTTACTGATTAAGGTTTTATTATTCGTAATCGTTATCATGCTTGCAGGTGCATCGGTTGCACTCGTTGGAAATCTTACCTTTCTTGGTTTGATGATTCCCCATTTTGTAAGAGCCATTGTTGGAACAGATTATCGCTATATTCTTCCGATGTCAGCTGTTGCTGGTGCTACCTTTATGGTATTTGCAGATACGCTTGGACGAAATTTAAATGCCCCCTTTGAAACACCAGTGCCTGCGATTGTAGCCATATTGGGGCTTCCCTTCTTCCTATTCATTGTCCATAAAGGAGGTAAGGCTTTTTCATGATCCATCCAAGTTTACGTAACAAACATCGCTTTTTACTCATTGGAATCTTTGTAATGATCATCATAACAACTATCGTTAGCATGGGACTAGGATACTCCTCCTTGTCTTACAATAGGTTAATTCCTACACTTTTAGGAGAAGGGTCTTTTAAAGAAGAATTTGTGTTATTCTCTGTACGTTTACCACGTATTGTTATTACAGTTCTTGCCGGAATGGCACTCGCCCTATCCGGGGCTATCCTACAAGGAATTACACGAAATGACCTCGCAGATCCTGGAATCATTGGAATTAATTCTGGGGCAGGTGTAGGCATTTCGGTCTTCTTTTTGTATGCTCCGATTGATGTCGGATCATTTATTTATTTGCTTCCTGTTGTAGCGTTTTTCGGTGCCCTCATAACAGCATGCTTAATATATCTATTCTCATATAGCAAAAGTGAAGGCCTCCAACCAGTAAGGCTAATCTTAATAGGAGTTGGTTTTTCAATGGCTTTATCAGGCACAATGGTCCTACTCATTTCCTCCTCTGAACGTGAAAAAGTAGACTTTATTGCCAGATGGTTAGCGGGGAATATATGGGGGACAGACTGGCCATTTATACTGGCACTCCTACCTTGGTTGCTTGTGCTAATTCCCTTTACTCTTTTTAAAGCGAATCGCTTAAATATCCTTAATTTAAGTGAGACGACCGCAATTGGGCTAGGTATCTCCATTGAAAAAGAAAGGCTGCTTTTACTATTAACAGCAGTTGCATTAGCCGCTGCCGCTGTTTCTGTTACTGGTGGCATTGCCTTTATTGGTTTAATGGCTCCACATATCGCAAAAACATTAGTAGGAGCATGTCATCAGCTTTTTATCCCACTTGCTGTGCTGATTGGTGGTTGGCTATTATTATTTGCTGATACAATCGGGCGCAATATTGTGGAACCAGAAGGTATTGCTGCTGGAATTATGACTGCTCTTATAGGAGCACCTTATTTTATTTATCTTTTGCTGAAGAAAGCGTGATTTTTAAATCACGCTTTTTTTAAAAGTATTAACCGAAAAAACGCAAATCGACTAACATGTTTGCTGGGATATAGTGAACTTCCCCAAATTTATCGATGACATGCAGTTTGTTTTGTAGAGCATCATAATGATGGATAGTGCCGAGAAGGAGTTTGTGGTGTTTCCCTTCATAATGCGTAATCACTAATTCTCTCCCCTCCTCCATTGCCTCACAAAGAATGCCATTCATCTCTTCAATTTGCTGTTCATCAAGTTCAGGTTTTTGCTCATACGTGTCTTCTTCCGTCCAATCTCTAAGTATTTTTACATGCTCTGGCAGCATCATTGCTGTCCATTTGATTTTTTTATCAAGACTTTTTTTAAAAAATCTTTTAAATTTCAAACGTTTATTCTTTGAAGATATGTCAATATAGATAGTTCTTTTCATTTAGTACTGCTCTTCCTTCTGCTCAATTTTTTCTGAATATTATTCATTGTAGTTTGATATCCCTATGATATTTTCTAATTTTAAAAAGTGCTTTTCAGCCCGTTGATCAATAATTCTTATCTCTTTTTTTAATACATCGATATAGTGAATATTGCCAATGTAATGCTTGACATCCCCTTGAAAATAATAAGTAACGTCCAAGGTATTATTCATTTCCATAGCCTCAGATACAATTTCATTAAACTGTTCATATTTTTGTTCATCAAGAGACGGTTTTGGAATCTTATTATAACTTGCGTTATATTCCCTCAACATCTTTACATGTTCAGGTAACATTAGTGAAACCCACTTTTTATTACCTCTATCGCGGATCATTTTGTCACCTCTTTTCTCCACAAATGATTCCTTTGCCAAAAAAGAACATACGTTCCCTTTATTATATTATATTTTTTTCCTTTGTTCAATCTTGCTATTCGAAAAGATTTTGGCATTTAATTGAACAATGCAATGGTTAATTAAAAAGAAGAAATGATAAATGAAAGAAAATACAGTTTACTGTTTGAAAATGTCCAACAGCTATTATATGTGTTTTTTGATAATATGGGATTTTTTCTCATTAAGTAAACGGACCATTTAATTGAATAACACTTATAAGAAAATTGTATATGTATGTTAGTGTTAGAAGAGATTGTGAGGCTTTGTACTTAAAGAAACGGGGCATTAATAGTTGAAGAAGTAATATGTAAATTTGTGTAAAAAGTGGTATTTAAACTGATAGAATCTCATATACCTAAATAAAGTCTAGTATTTTTTTAAGGGTGGAGAATTTAATGAAAAATATATCCCCATTGTTAGTACTAATTATAGTAATAAGTACTCTTATTTTAGCAATCCCATCTATAGTTGTTTCTTTTGGTTCCAAAGAAAAAAACATTACTGACATTCTAGCAAGTGACCTTGAATTACCGAGAAATAGTATAAAAGATAATATTTCCGATACTAATCCTTCTTCAATCGCGGTATCAGTATATAGGGATAATTCAAAGAAAATAGAGGAGTTTCCTTTAGAAGAATATGTTGCAGGTGTTGTTTCATCTGAAATGTCACCTTCATTTGAGTTTGAGGCATTGAAAGCTCAAGCTATTGCTGCACGAACGTACATATTAAGACTAATGTTGAGTGATACAAAGCCAGGTGTAGGTAAAGGTGCTGATGTTTCTGACACTCAGTTTCATCAAGTATTTAAAACAAAATCAGAACTACAAGGACAATGGGGAGATAGGTATCAGACTTATATTTCAAAAATCGAAGATGCAGTAAAAGCTACTGAAGGACAAATTTTAACGTACAATGGGCAACCCATTGAAGCTCAATATTTTTCAACTGGTAATGGTTTTACTGAGAACTCGGAACATTATTGGAAATATCCATACCCTTATCTTAAAAGTGTAGAAAGCCCTTGGGATAAAGAATCACCAAAGTATATACAACAGATGAAATTGAATGTAAAAGAATTTGAAACAAAATTGGGGGTTACTGTAAATAACTCAGCACCTTTAGTGAAAGTTGTTTCAACTACTCCAGGGAAGAGAGTTGGGGTAGTTGAAATCAGTGGTAAAGAATTTACAGGAAAGTATATAAGAGAAACACTAGGCTTAGCTTCTGCTGACTTTACTATTACTAAAGAAGGAAATCGTATAGTAATCCAAACTAAAGGAAATGGCCACGGTGTAGGTATGAGTCAATGGGGAGCAAATGGAATGGCTAAGGAAGGTTACTCTTATATAGAAATTATTAATCATTATTATCCAGGAGTTAACATTGATTCTTCTGAAAGCTTCGCGGATAAGCTCATTGTGCAAAGAGAATAGAAGAAATAATAAATATCTACTTCAACTAGAGGGTGCTTTAGTTGAATAAATGAGACAATGAAAAACGAAAGACAAGGAATTAACTATATCCTTGTCTTTTCGTTTTGTTAGTTACAACTTAATAATGTGTAAATTGATTTAAAGCGAGACTTTTTCTTTTTGACGTGCTGTGTCTCCAATGGTAAAAGCGTGGTGGAAACCACCCTTTTCATCATATAAGGAAAGCGGCAAATCTGCTTTAGGCATCCAAACTCGTCCTAATTCAACAGCTATTGAAACAGGAACAGCAGGAAATACATGAATAATCGTATCCTGACCATGCATCATTTTGATTTTATTCAGTAATTCCCTAAAAACTGTACGAATTTTACTTAATTGACCACTACTATTTAAGAAGTCATTGTTTGGATGAGAAATAGTTACATTCCAAATCGATGTGTCAGTTCCTAAAACATTCGTGATCCTCTGATTGTCAATCGTAGCACTTAGTGACAAATTAAGTGCTACTTTTTCATGAATGATATCAGGTTCTTCTACGATGTATTCAGAGCCTTCAGGATCATCTTGCCATTTCCAATCCGACGGTTCTCGGTGCAATTGATATACATCGGCTTGGCAAATATCTGAGATTAATACACCTAACTCAATGAGTAGTGGTTGTGGTGCTAAAGCAAAAACAGACAAATGTTGGATATCGCCAAGTACCAATCTTCGTTTTACTTTATCCGAAAAATGATTTCTTAAACTTTCTCTCTCCAATGTCCAATACATTTCCTGATGATCGTGAAATGGACTATTTTTTAAACTTAACTCAATGGCAGGTTTCTCAGCTGGATACCTATTAGGTAACATAGCTGGTGTTGTTCTTTCCCAATAGATGGGTGAACTGTGATCTCCGACATTTGCACCATATAATAAGACATGGCTTTTTCGGTCTTCACTCATTGAGGTTGCCATTTCAATTCGAATTTCATGTTTTTTCTTCATTTCCATTAATCTTTCGACTGGATGACCTTCAACATCTTCCTTATCTATTAATCTATGGTGTTTATCACACATCAACATTAAATTGGATATGTCTTTTGCCAGTTTTTCAGAAAGTGTTTCGTGCCCTCTTGGTCCATTTGGACTATCTGCGATGATATGAGCAATGTATGCTGTATTAAATTCAGATTGAGTTATCGAGTCTTTCCAAAGAGGATCATTACATCCTTCATATTGGCATCTTCCTGCTGCTTTTCCCCACAGTCTTATTTTCACTTTATCAGGGATGCTTGTTTTTGACATAGATTTTCTCCTCTACCCTACGAATTTTTTCTTTTTATTTCTAGTTACTGGATGTTCTCCTCCACCAAACCATTCTCCTGTTGCATGCCAAAGTTCATAGTAATATAACCAGAGGGATGTCCAAGGAACAATCGTTTCAGAAATAAACATATCCTTTGTCCATTCCTTCTTTTTTGGGCGAAAAAGACATAACTTGTTCCCTGGGTACACATGAGGAATTTTTGCCTCCCCTCTTTTTTCTAATGAAGGTGTAAGAACAATCACATCTGGTTGCAGCATGTCCAACGAATAAGTTATTTCAACCGTATAATTCTCGCTAAGTGCCGTTGGTTGTATATTTCCCGTCCAGACAACCGTGTTTTTTTTCCACTCCACATGAAATTCAGGAAAGGCAAGATTCATAAAAACAATCTGTTGTGAAATCGGAATGTGGTGTTTTTTAAATGGAATCTGTTTACTCGCCATAAAATGTATTTTTCCTTAGTGGTATCACATTTTCTTCTTTTGTTGCTGCAACCAATAGTCCTGCACCAACTACTCCAAGTTGATTGTTTTTTCTAGACTTTTCCATGTACTCAGCTTGTTCTTTTAGGGTTTCATTGATCACATTTTCTCCAAACATCGCCTTTAGTTCCTCTGCAATTTCATGAATACCGCGAAGTTCATTTAATCCATCCCATTTTTCTTTGAAGTCACGGATAAACTTCACGAATTCCATGTATAACTCTGGATGTCCATCCCATCGCTCACTTAAATCTTCCTTTTGGTTAGTCGGATTTAGCACAACAAGCCTTTCCCCACTATTCGGAAGGTGTATAAGAATTCCATCCAAAATATCAGAAATTGCTTCGTAAACAGAGGCTTGTCCTTCATAAATTTGACCAGCTAGTGTCGTTAACACGATACTAATAGGGGCAGAATCAGGAGTATCGTCAAAATATACATCCCGATATCGTTTGATTAATTGAACCGCTCGCTTCAATGGCGGCTTCCGTTCAATGTTTTCATCATGTGGAAGAGGTTTAATATCAGCTCGTTTTTCAAGCAGTATTCCATACTGATAAGACCTGTCATTAAACCAATCTGTATATCCTTTTGGATTGCTATCTTTCCAACCTTTTGCTTTTCGGTCAGGGACTTTAACACTTGTACTTGACGTATTGTCAGCAGGATGAGCTGGTAATATATCCATATGAAACTCATTTGCATAATTTAATCGAATACAACGGTTTTTCCGCTCGACCATATTTACATACATCTTGTTTTCTTTGAGGCGTTTTTCAATGGAGTCTAACAATTTTAGTGGATCTTTTCCTTGCCAAGTTTGATTAATTTGACAAACCAAATCAAGATCGTATTCTTGTTTTGAAAGCGGCTTAACAGTTGTACTAATGCTTAAAGAACCTTGAGGGTAGATTTCAACATCCGCCCCATTAAACAGGTCTTCGTCTTTAGAAAGCCATGTTCCAACTGCAAGATACCTTTCTTCGGCAAGTTTTCGTTGTGGTTTGCTAATTTGAAGTTTTGCACCAACACGATGAAGCAAATCGTCCAGTTGGTTTGAAGCAGAAAAAGTTTTATTCATATGGTCTCCTCTCTAGAGAAAAACGAATGTTTGTTCCTAGTTATTTATAACCATATTATATCCCCTTTGGTTAATATTGGTCAAGCATAAAAATCAATATATTGTATATAAAAAATAAAACACCATCTATATATTGTATAAAAGGGGTACCATCGGCTATTGGCTCGGAGAAGGTTTTCAAGGGAAGGTATAATGACAAAAACATTAAAATCGTATGTCGATTACGGATTCAGAGAACTTGGACTAAATAGAATTGAAGTTAGCATAGCAGCTGAAAACAAAAGAAGTCGAACACTAGTTGAACGAGTAGGTTTTGTAGAGGAAGGAAAGTTAAGACAAGCAGAATGGCTATATGACCATTATGTAGATCATATTATTTATTCAACACTAGCAAAGGTATGGAATGAAAATTAATTCTTCCTCAACTAAAAGTGCTTTCCTTCGAGAGGGGGAAGTGCCCTTTTTTGTCGAAGTTATTGTACTAACGATGCAGGTTAGTGAAATTGAATAAGACCACACATTAGACAAATCTAAAGAATACGTGGTCATATTCAACAAAAAATTAACGGGTTCACTTGTGAAGTGCAAAACAATAAATCACAATAGAATAACAAAGGAAATTAGGAGATTTTCGCACTATAATTCACACATTGATTCACAACAAAAAGGATCATATTGATTATGCTCCTTTAACATTTTAACGATTAAGTTCTTCAATTGTCTTAAAAATTCTTGAATAGACATCTTTAATGTGTTCATCAGTTTTTTTATCATTGTATAGACCAAATCCCCAAGTTTTTAACGACTCATCTTCTTGTGATGTAAGAACACCAACAGCATAACTACCATCCCAATAAGAAGTCTTGTCGTACTCCAAATCCTTTTCAGTAAAAGGAACAAAATTATCTGTTCCAATAAAGAAAAATGGAATTGTTGAATTTAAATAAACATCTGCATATTGGCTTTCAGCAGCTTTAGGAAGATTTTCTTCCGTAATAAAGACTGCATCATAAGTGCCTAATTCCTCGCTTGCTAGTTCATCGAAAGAAATTTCGTTGAACCTTACTTGTTCTTCCTCCACTTTTGGTAATTCCCCGACTACCGCAATACTTAATGCTTTTCCTTCATACAACTCTAATTCAGGATCCTGAGTACAAGCTGATAGTACAAATATTAGTATAAGCAACATAAAAGATAAAAAGTTCTTTCCTTTTTTTCTATTCATAAGCAACCCCCTTGTACTATATTTTAACATAATATTCCATTAACCTTTTAATAGATCAATCAAAAATTTGTTCTTTCTCTTTGAGAAATAAATTGATTTTATGATTATATTTCATAAAGGATTTTAAACAGTTATAACCAATTTCAGTAAAAATGTCCCGTATAATACGGGACATTTTACTTAAAGTACAATATATCATTTAAAGTAAATTGTTTGTCTACAAGTCCTAAATGTTGAGCTGGAGTCAATATGCAATTTGTGAAGTATTACACTTAAGCTAACGGGTGCGATGATCCAAGAAGGATTATCGCCTATTTTCGTTGAAGTTATTAAGCCAACGGTGCAGTTTAGTGTAAGAATTTTTTAATGAGAAATTTATTGCTCTAATGTAATATATTTAAATATCTTTGTAACGAAATGGAATTCTAGGAGTTATATCAGTGAAAGGGGTGAAAAGAGAGGATGAACTTTGAGGAAATCTATCAAGAATATTTTAGAGAAGTTTATTTGTTTATCAAATCATTAAGTCACGATGAGAGTATAGCCGAAGAAATTACGCAAGAAGCATTTTTTAAGGCGTTAAAAGCAATTGAAAAATTCGATGGTTCTAAAGATATTAGAGCGTGGCTTTTTACAATTGCAAAAAATACATATTTCTCTCACTATAAAAGAAATAAACGACAAATAGATTCAGATGTAGTAGAAGTATCAGGTTTGGGAGTGCAAATTGTAAATCATTTGATGAATGAAGAAGATGCCTTCGCAGTTCATCAGTTTCTTCACTCCATGAATGAGCCATATAAGGAGGTCTTTTCACTACGTACTTTTGGCGAATTACCGTTTGAGAAAATAGGTCGTATTTTTGGAAAAAGTGCAGGTTGGGCAAGGGTGACCTATTACAGAGCGAGGAAACAAATTATCGAGTATATGGAGGAGAAGAATTATGATAGAGATTAAATGTACAATTATTCAAGATGTTTTACCTCTTTATATTGATGAGGTAGTTAGTCAAGATACAAAAGAAATGGTAGACCAGCATTTACAGCATTGTGAAAAATGCCGAGAGGAATATGAAACAATGAAACGAAAACTGTATGTTCCATTAGAAAATAAAGCCCCTATTATTAAAAAGATTAATAAACAGTGGCGTAGGAAAAAGATGATAATTTCAATTGTTTCCGTTTTTGCTACGGCAATAATTTTATATGGAGCATTTGCATATGTTTTTTATTATGAAAGGGTTATTCCATACTCGAAAAGTCTAATTAAAATTGAAATGCAAAATGATAATCAATTGGTTTCTCATTATTACGGTAAAAGTTATTCTAGTGTTAGCGAGACCCTTCCTATGCCACTTGAAATTGACGGAGAGAGAAAGAATGTGAGTTTTATCTCTTATAAACAAACAATTGCTGATTCCCCTTCAAGAAACCTAATTAATAACGAGAAGAACCTTAATGAACAGAATTATATCTGGGAATTTTCTGAAAGTGAAAAAATTGATGCTGTTTATTATGTAGATTATGATGAAAAAAAAGTCGCTACTGGAAAGGATTCTTGGGATTCAATTTTAAAACGTGCTGTATTGATATGGGAGAAATAACAATTAATTATCTTTTTTAACGGGTGCGATTGTTCGATTACGAAAAACAATATGTTGTTTCTGTTAGGAAAAAAGACGCAGAGAATGCCAAATATTTTGTACATAGTGTTTTGCATTCATAAGGTTTATTTCACCAACGGGTAGCGTTACTCAAAGAAGGGATTAGCTATTTTTATAGAATTTAGTTGAAATAACGATACAGAATAGTTAAATAATGATGCAAAATTGAATGGGATTGAGATTAGGTGAATATATATGTAAAAAATCCCTTTGTGGGGAGGTAAGTATATTATTTGCTATTATCAATACTTAAAAAACCAGAGGAACCTTTATTCTGTGTCAAAATAGTAGGTTGTGCTAATGTGGAAAATTTGATTGTTACTTTTATTGCAATATTGATTATATATTTTGGGTATCGGTATCTTTATAAGAAGAAATGACTTAGTTTATTCAACTAATGGGTGCGTTGATCCAAGAAGGATTACGCACCTTTTTGTTGAAGTAATTAAGCTAACGGGGCAAGATTGTTTAATAAGCAAATAGAAGATTTATGAAACATTTATTCGATAAATCCGTATGATTATTAAGGGCTTATAAAGTGGGGGTGTCATTTTGGAAACCAATGTCCAAACGTCTCAAAACGTTGAAATTGTAACCAAAAAAGAAGTAAGTATGAGAAAACTACTAAATATTTTAGGTATATTCATTTTTTGTGGATTAGCATTAACTAATGTAACAAATCCACTCCCTTCAATTGACTACACCAAAGATTTTTTGTCATTTATTGGTGGAAGTGCCATTATCTACTTCTTATTAGTAAACATCTATTTCATAGGACAGATAGGGATAAAGATTGTTTTTACAATTCTCGTTTTTTTAGGTTGTTTTAGTATATTTATGGCTTTTTATCTTGCGACTAATTCAGTACCACATTAATAACTATATTCAAGTAACGGGTAGCGATGATCCAAGAAGGATTATCGCTTGTTTTAATAAAGGGTGTGTAGTTATTAAAGCGATTATATTTGATTTCGATGGTACTCTTGCTGATACTTTGCGCGTGAATATGAAGGTAAATGGCGATAACATTAGTCATGTCTAAATGTATCGCCCTTTATTTTTTAGGCTCTTTTCTAAAAGATTGTTGCTATTGAATAAGGTTTTTTTAATATAATAATAAATGGTATAATATTCTAAAAGAGGGGTGATATATATGTTGAATATTGGTGATATTATTTTTCAGTTATTTGCACTTTTAATACCTATCGCAATCATTGTAGCTATTATAATTTTTGTTCGTTCTTCAAAGAAGAGAAAAGAACAATTAGATAGAATTGAAGAAAAGTTAGATAGAGCGTCAGGACAATCGCCAAAAAAATAGATTATTAAGCTCGGCTCAAAAAGCCGAGCTTTTATGCAATTTCCCTAATTGTGTTTACAGTAGTAAAATTCACCTTTTGACAAGAGCTGAGAAGCATATTTAATACACGTTCTTGAGTAGGCATTTTCTTGTTAAGCTCAAGGAAACGATGCCAGAACAGATAATTATCAAGGTATTTCGTTGCTACACCTTGAAATCTATCCATCCATTTCTTCAACCGCTTGTGATAACCGTTGACGTGTTGAATATGGTATATCCCTTTCTTTTTGTATTCCTTTTTGCTTACGTTGATGGGTTCGTGCTGTAATCCTTTCATTACCGCAAATTTCTTGTAGTTAGTCGCCGTATCAGTGCATAACAAAGCAGAGGTGTCTATATGTCTTCCTAACACCTGGTCTAATTGAATAGCTGAAATTCGCCCTTTTCCTGCCTTTTGAGATAGGATTTGACCGTTTCTATCGTGTGCTACGACAACGCAAATTTGTTCTTTTGAAATACCACGTTTCCGAGCCTTTCTATGGATGATTGTTTTCTTGCCTTTATCACTTTCTAAGAAAAAAGTTTCATCACTTTCCACAATACCTTGTAAGGTTTGATGCCCAAGAGTACGAACAGCATACAATATTTTGTGTCTCCAATAAAAGGCAGTAGAAATATGAATATCAAGAGCCTTTGCAATTTTAGGTAGGCTCAACCCATCTATCATCATTTTGTAGTATTCAATCCACTTATGAGGGTATTTTGTCCCTGATAACGGGCTTCCTGTCATATCATTAAAGGTTTTTCCGCAATCTTTACAGAGATAGAGTTGGCGAGAGCGATATTTGCCATTACGTTTAACGGACATACTTCCGCAATGAATACAAGCTAATCCCTTTGAAAATCTTGTTTCTCGAACTTCCCCTATCATTTTTGATATGTCGGATTTCGGTTCAGGGAACAAGTCTTGTTGAACTGCTCTAAATAGCTCCAATTGCTCTTTTTTTGTAAGGGAATTAAAGTCTTTATAAACATCGTGCCAAGCCATCGCCATACGGAACACCCTTTCAACATTCTTCGACCATATTATACATTATGTTCTATATAGCAACAATCTATGCGAAAACAGCCATTTTTTATGACATATTGTTCAAATAATTTGAGTTGGAATGCTTAACTATATTTTGTCATAAATATTCCCTAGCTCAACTTTACGTGTTTCTTTTAATTGTTTGTTTTCTAGTTCCAATTCCCAATTTTTTTGATTTAACTCACTTATTTTATTCTTTAATGCCTCAATAATGACATCTTTCGATGTTTCCGAGACATTTTTCTTATAATGGCTTAGAAACTTAATTCCTTCCTGTTCTTTTCGAAATGATTCAATTTTATTGCGATACTCTAATTCTTTATAAAGAAATGCTTTTGATACTTTTGCCACTTTTGAAACTGAATTAAAGTTAATTTTCATGTTCTCTTTATACATTTTTTTAAGAGCTTCATCCACACGTTCCTTGGTATTTATTTTCTTCTGTAACGCATATGTTTTTAGTCCTTGAGTGTTTGGATTCACATTAGCCATGTGGCCCTCCTTTTTTACGTTCAGAGCCTATATATTCTCTTCTCTCTTTTGATAGTCCCAAAATTTGAGTGCCCTTAGATATTGAGTCACGTATCTCCTTGTATTTACTTACTTTCGGCTCTATTAATTCAATAGAGCGATGTCGTCCACTCTTTTTATATAATTCTATATCCGACTCCATTTTTATGATCTGACTATTGTAATAATCTAAAAATGTTTGATCTACATGAAAGCTTCGACAATTATTTTTTATACAAGGTGGTTCTAATGTTTGTTCTAGAAAATCACAATTAAGCTTCGGGCTTTTTATACAAAAACCATGGTCAAGTCTTACGGAATCCATATTATGACGTATCCATTCTAACTCAAGACCATTTTCTTCAGCCTGTTCACTTAAATTTGCCTGTATTACCTCTCCATTAGGGTTTAAACGAACCGCATTTTCGACTTTTTCCCACTCCTTACGAAGAGTGTTATCTAGTATTCTAGCGTATGTTAAAGTCATCTCAGGGCTTGTATGTGCCATTAATTTTTGTACGTGAAGAATATTCATTCCATTATTAATTAAGGTTACGCCATATCGGTGTCGAAAGGCATGGTTTTTAAAATGATAAATAGAGCCATCCTTGTCTAATATTTTCATCTTTTGTGACAACCGATTAAGGGCATTGCTTACGATTTTCTGTGATAGAGCTTTACCCTTATTTCTACCAGATAATACGGGGAACAAGAAATTGTTAGGATTATCTCCCTCTTTGGAACGCAATAGTACATACTCTTGCTGCATTTTTACAATAGTCACGATTTCTTCAGATATAGGGACAATATGTTTTTCATGCCTAACCTTGCGTTGATCACCCATTAACCACCAGCCATCACTTTTTCGTAATAAACAATCGAAATCCAATTGACACACATCTGAGACACGGAATCCACTAGCCTCTAAAATAATAACTAATCTTGCTATTTCCGGTTCAAGAAGGTGTAAGTATTGTTGTACTTGTTCCCAAATTTCATCGGGTACATGTTTGATATGGTCACTATAACGAATAAATTTTCTCTTAGGAATATCTTCAGAAAAAATTAATAGTTTGACCGGGATTGTTGGTGCTTCTTCCCATTCATATTGCTGCATATATTCAATTAATCTCTTAACATTAGAGATACATTCTAAAATATGTCTATTACTAGGTTTCCGATTTTTTGTATAGCTTCTACCGCCCATCTCGACATTTCTCACATACACGAGGAACCTTTCAATGTCTATTCGGGATAAATTGCGTAAATCATTCCAATTCGGATGTTCTTCAACAATAAAGTCAAAAAACAAGTACATTTTCTTCATAATATTTGTTGCTGTTGAATAAGTAATTAATTGCTGAACAAGAAGGGTCTGAAACATATACTTCTTGACCAATTCTCGAAATACCGAAGGTATATTCTCGAAGTTTATGTTCTTGTCTCTTCTGGACATGTTGAATTCAATGCCTAGCTTTTCAACATTCCAACAATCTTTTTTATATTCAGCTCGATCATCATAAAAATCTGACCAAAATTTATAAAACTCTTGATAAACACTTATATATCTTGAAATACAATTTCCTTTGTTTCTTTTTAAGGGTTTGTTGTTCTCAGCTAGAAATTGTTTATATTTCTGAAAGGATTCTTGATATGGCATTTCTGTTATCGATTTGATATTTTTATTGTATGAGGAGATGAATCTCCAAACCCAAAGTAAATAACTGTATATATTATAGTTGTAAGAGGAAAGTAGCCAATACTCATGTGACAAACCATAATACGAATAATATTTTATTTGGTGCCTAATATTTGGATTTTGAATTACCGTAAAATCAAATTTTTCTTTACCCACACGGTGTCCAAGTTTGTCTGGATATGGAAAATCTTTCACTTCCCATATGTCAGCTGCCCAATAATCCGTTAATTTAGGATCTATGATCCTATCAGAATTTAGTAATGCTACTACATTAGTTGTCATATAAATCTCCTGTTTGTTTTTTCATTGCACTTTCCCAATGTTTTCGAATAGTCTCATCTGAAGGATGAACATACATTTGCATAGTTGTTTGAACATAAGCATGTCCTAAAAATTTTTGAATTGATGAAGCATCCATTCCATGCTCATGTAAGTTAGTCGCACATGTATGACGAAGCATATGTGCTGAGAAATCAATACCAGTCTTTTTCCCTATTCTTCTCATCAAGGATTGAATTGTCCAATATTGTATTGGTTTTCCTTTATTTTTCCCAGATAAGTTAAAGAACATGAAATTTGTATCTACATCATCTGTATGATAATCAATGATATAATCTTGGAAAATATTCATCGTCTCTTTAGAAACATAAACCTTACGGTTTTCTCCGGCTACCGTTTTAGATTTTCTAACAAGAATACTATGATCATTAATATTAAAATCCTCTATCCATAAATTTATTACTTCGCTTGCTCTTAAACCGCCTTCGTACATTATTCTAATAATTAGTTGATCCCTAATGGTCTTACACGCATTTTGAATCTGTGTTGACTGTTCCTCGGTTACAGTTTTAATTTTTCTTCTAGGTTCTTTAATTTTTAATACGTTCATGGTTTGTAACTGCTTATCCGAAATGTGATTCAGAAAAGATTTATAAGAGCGCTTATGTACCTTTATTTCTTTCATTACTTTAGTTTTAAGGTCTTTATCAAAGCCATCTAATCTCATTAAATAATCATAGAAATTGATAACACAGTTAACAATTATATTTATAGATCGCTCACTTCTTTTCGCTTTTTCTCCGTAAAGGTATTTAACTTTCCCATTTTGTTGCGGCATCCTCAACCAACCTATGAAACTTGCTAATAAATTCAGATCAACTTCTTCATAGCTCTTATCGTAACTATGTAGAAATTCCCAATAAAGCTTTAAATGATAACAGTAGGATTTAAGTGTATTAGGAGCCTTTCCTAAACTATCAAGGTACTTTATATATTTCATTATTGGAATAACTGGCTCAACTTCATTAGCTAACACTATCCACCTTTTTTCCCCAGAAGATATAACAACCTCTCTAACAACAACCATATTTTCCTCCGTTTTATTAATCATTAATTACTATAAAAACTATACATAATACAATATTGATAATATATAAACAACGATAAAAAATAAAGGGGAAGTATATCGTTATAAACGTTATAGCCTCCCCTTTATTATAGTATTGTTTATATGGATCCGCGATCCCGTATCATTGCTAATTACCTTCTTTCTATTCCGCCTTATGTCCACCGACTAGCTTACTACGGTGTCTTGATGTTCCGGCGTTTGTGTAGGATACTGCACGCAGGATTGCATCGGAACCGTATTTCCCGCGAATACCATCCATCACATAGCCAAGCTTATGTTGCTTGACTCGGTTGAGATAAAACAAATCCAATTGCATTTGTGTGTCATCTTCAATATTAGAAAGTGCTATTGAGACTTTACGGACTGTCTTCTGTGCATAAAATTTCTCAAATAACTCAAGACATACGCGGTACATCTCCATTGTGATATTTGTCGGAGTATCAATGGTTTTCGAACGATAAAATCCTCCGCCAAACTCATCACGGCTATAATGAATACCAAGGCTAATTGTTCTCCCTGCTTTTTTATGTCTTCGCGCACGCCTCGCTACCTCTTCGCACATTTCAAGAATGACATGTTTGACTTCTTCCGGATCTGGATAATCACGCATAAGAATTTGGCTTTTCCCAAAACTGATCTGTCCCTGTATAATGGGTGCACCAATTTCTGATAAATCCACACCCCAAGCATGGTAATACAGCTGATTTCCCATGACTCCGAATTTTTTCTCAAGTAGTTCAAGTGGATAATGGGCAAGCTGGCCAACCGTTGTAATCCCCATCCCATTTAAGGTTCGCTCGACTCTACTCCCAATCCCCCACATCTCTCTTAGCGGCGAGACTGTCCATAGTTTTTCTGGGATATCATCATAGGTCCATTCTGCAATTCCCTTTTTCTTCGCCTCTAAATCTAAGCAGAGCTTTGACATCAACATATTGGGACCAATACCAATGGCACAAGCAAGCCCATATTCGGCCTCGATTTCCTGCTTGATTTTACGCGCAATCGTTGTTGCGTCTCCCCATAATTTTTCAGTCCCATCAATCTTTATAAAGCTTTCATCTACGCTATACACATGGATCGCACTTTTAGGTACATACCGGTTAAAAAGTCTCGTAATTTCCGTTGAAATTCGTAAATACATGGCCATTTTTGGATTTACAATTTTAATTCGTGGATCCTTAGGGATTTCAAAAAGTCTTGATCCTGTTTTTATCCCAAATTCCTTCTTTAGCTTTGGTGAAGCAGCAAGCACAATACTTCCCTGTCGCTCCGTATCTCCAACAACCGCTAAATAACACTCGAGCGGATCAAGACCTAATAAAACTGCAGCACAGCTTGCATAGAAGCTTTTTATATCCACGCACAAAATCTTTTGAACGGGCAACTGGCTGTAATCCACCATTTAATATCATCTCCAAAAAGAATATATGTTCGTATTGTATTCTTAATAATAGGAGAATATACGTTCGATTTCAATGGAAATTTTAAGAAGAATTTTAAATGGTGTTTACATCTAATACAGAAGAACATAAAAAAACCAACACGCTTAGAGTAGCGAATTGGTTTTTTTGTCTTATATGGTCAATCGAAACGCTTTGACGATAATCCCATCATTTGCAGGCTCAAAATCATATTGTGGTAATCGCTCGAAGCCGTGCTTTGTATATAGCTGAATCGCCTGTTTCATGAATTCACCGGTATGTAATCCAATATACTGGTACTTTTTTGCTTTGGAACGATTTATGCATTCATCAATCAAAGCTGAGGCCACACCCTTACCACGAGCCTCAGGATTTACTGCTAGCATTCGAATTTCAGGATAATCCAACTCCTCTAACTGACCTTCGTATGCGTCCGTTTTAGCAGGAAACAAGACTACACTCCCGACAATTTTTTCATCAAGCTCACATACAATAAGCTCAGATCCGTGAAGGCGGTCAGCCTCAGAAGAAATTGCCCGCTTAAGAGCTTGCCAATGAGGAGCTGGAATTGCCTTTGAATGCTCACGATAAGCAGCCACTCGCTGCTCTCGAATGAAATCCAATTCATCCTGTTCAGCATCACGAATTTTCATGTTCCTTTTCACCTACCCTTTTATCAAAAACTTTTCTTTTTTATTGCTCAATTTTTCACGGTTATGTTCGGAAAGCCATACCGATTCATCTGGTCCTTTAGGAAGGATATTAACTTCTCCTTTTGTAGGGTCAATGGTGATAGATAGGTGGTAATGACGCTTAATGGCATCAAAATCAGTCGTTTCACCGAAACCATGTGTCTGGAACAAATCGCGGGCATAGCCCCATAGATTAGGAAACTCAAGAATTAAATTACGGTTTGTGCGAAAAGCCGAATAATAAGCCGCATCAAAGCGAACCAAAGTGGTGTATAAACGGACATCCGAATCCGTGATAAAATCCCCAAATAAGAAACGTTGCTTGGACAAACGCTCCTCTAACTCATCTAATCTAGCAAACAATTGATCATAGGCTTGCTCATAAGCCTCCTGAGAATGAGCGAATCCACATTTGTACACGCCATTATTTACATCATGAAAAATGACATCGTTCAATGCATCAATTTCTTCACGTAATCCACTCGGATATAAATCTGGAGCATTTTCCTTGTGGAAAGGAGCCCAAACCGTTTCAAAATAGTTGGTAAGCTTAAAATAATCATTATTCACAGCCTGTTTGGTTTCAAGATCAACCATGACAGGTACAGTCGGTCTACCCGTATAATTAGAGTCCGCATTCTTATAGACCTCACTCACATACTGAACGCTAAGAACAGGATCAACTCCATTGTCATCTAAGGAAAATTCCCAATCTACAAGCTCGATTCTCGGTCTCATCGGACTTACTTTCCCTAAGGTAATCGCGTTTTCTAATCCAAGAATTTTACGCACAATCACAGAGCGATGTGCCCATGGACATGCTGCTGACCAAAGTAAGCGGTAGCGGCCAGATTCAACGGGTAATTCACCAAGCTGATTTCCGAAAGGTGTAGTAAAGCGATTCGTTTGACGATTGAAAGAGCCATCGGCTTTTATTTCTTCTGGTTTTTTTGATGTGTCATTGTTCGATTCAACAGGAATCGCACAGCTAAATGTCTGGTCATTTTGTGACATGTAATCCTCTCCCTCAAGATTTAAATTAAAACATAGTAACTCAATGTGTTTAATGTAATTTACTCATTATCTAAATTAAACGTCAAGGAATAAACTCCTAAAAATCAAGTGACCTTATGAACTCTTTTTATTTGCGGTATACCATTTATCGTTTTGCGATGTGATGGTATACCGATTAGCTCCTTTCCGGTATACCATTTATCGGGTTACAAATAGTACACATGGTCGAATTTAATAAACAGATAAAAAATACCCCTTAAAAAAGGAGTATTGATGGTACTATTATTTTTTAAAAAATGCCTTTCCCCCTACTTTTTCAACGAGTCGAGGAAACAAGGTATAAAACACACTTCCCGCATTCATCCAGCCTGGCAGATTAATTTCGCGTTTAGGGGTTAGCATAGCATTTACAATTTTAGAAGCGACGAAATCGGGATCAAGCATAAACCGATTTACATTTTTCGCATATGTACCAGACTCATCGGCAATGTCAAAAAAACGCGTGCGAATCGGTCCTGGATTTACAGCTGTTACATGGATATTTGTGCTTGAAAGCTCCATTCGAAGGCTATTCGTAAACCCGAGTACCGCATGTTTTGTAGCCGAATAAACACTTGACTTTGGTGTCGCGATTTTTCCGGCCTGTGATGCGATATTAATAATATGGCCTGAGTTTTGCTGGATCATTGCAGGTAGAACCATCTTTGTACATGAAATGAGTCCAAATACATTAACCTCAAACATTGCTTTCATCTGCTCTATTTGTGCATCCACAACATCTGCAAACACACCAAACCCAGCATTATTAACAAGCACATCAATCGTATTTACATTGCGTAATATGTCCTCAAATACATCTTTTACATTTTCTGTATCACGAACATCGAGCTTATAAAATAAGCAGTCGATACCGTATTTTTCTTGAATGTTTTGAGCAATTTTTTCTAACTGATCATAGCTTCGGGCTAAAAGGATTGGATATGCTCCTTGCTCTGCAACAAGGTAGGCAATTTTTTCGCCAATCCCGCTCGAAGCCCCCGTAATAACAATCTTCTTTCCTTTAAGTCTTGAATTCATTCGGCCTTTTTCACCTCAGGGATTTTTTAATTAGAATGATAGATATGTTGTCCGTTCACGACTTCTATCTTAACTTCACCTATTTCTTCAAGGAAGTCAAGCTGTCCAACTGTTTCAGATACAGTAAAGAGCGGTTGCTTTAAGTATACTTTTGGGAATAACTTAGTACACACCTCAAAGGCAGTCATTGGCTTTTTCTTAATCATTTGTAGAACGTGATATGCCCGCTCTTTCTGTGAGACAAATCTCTCTTGAATAAGCTCATGAGGGTTCATAATATCGGCTCCATGTCCCGTTACAACCTTCGACATGTCAAGTGTTAGAAGTTTTCGTAAAGAACTATTGTACTGGACTAATGGTCTCGGTCTAGCGGTTTCACCAAATTGCGGTGGTTCAAGCAATGGATTTGGTGAGATTTTAGCTAAGAGAGTATCTCCTGCAATAAGCATCCCATCCACTTCGCGGTATAAAACGATATGGCTTTGTGCGTGTCCAGGCGTTTCTAACACTTTAAATCCTGTCATACCATCGATGGTATCTCCCTCTCCTATCGTTTTTGTAAGTGATCTACGACAAGAATATTCAAGTTCTTCATCCATATCAATGAAGTTGATAAATGCGCGATCAAGACCTAATTGAAGAAAAAGCTCATTATAGAAAGTCTCATTCTCTACAAAGAATTGCTTATCCTGACTTATCCATGGTTGGTTTTTTTTGTGACCTAAAATGGGGATATCCTTATTAAAATAATCGAGAAGCCCTACATGGTCCGGGTGATGATGAGTGATCACAATTTGGTCAATGTCTGATGGTGTATAGCCTAACTGAGCAAGCTGCTCATTAAAGGATTGCCACGCTTCCTCCGTCTTTGCACCAGCATCTATTAAAGTTAAAGCTTCTCCCTTCACAACATACACATTTACATCTCCGACAGCAAAAGGTGTTGGCAGGGTTATTTTAAAAACATCCTTGGTCGTAGTAAGTTTATTCATAGATAAGAAATCTCCTTTGTACTATATCAATAAAGTATCGTTACATTTATCCTTTTTTAGTTTACCTTTTTCATCTTATTTTGTCATTATATTCGAATAACTTCTCTATTATGTAACTGAAATTGGGCTCGTTTTACAAAAAGAAGGTATTGACATCCAGAGAAAATCAGTGCATAATGACCATTAATATAAATTTCGTAAAGCAATGATTAGGACTAGTAAATCATGTAATGGCAATAAGAGAGTGAGATCCAGCGGCTGAAAGATCTCGTAGCCCACTTCTTGATTGAACCTACCTATGAGCTGTTAGGAAAACCTAACCGTCTCCCCCACGATACGGGTCCCGAGTGGAACATCGAAAAATTAGCTTTTTTCAAGATGTTAAGTAAGGTGGTACCGCGGATAGCAGACCTATTCCGTCCTTTAACAAGGATGGAGTAGGTCTTTTTATTTTATTACGGAGGGATAGTTATGGAAATGAGACAAAATATCGTGTTTGTTGGAGCCGGCTCAATGGCTGAGGCAATGATTTCTGGAATGCTACAAAAGGAGCTCTTCTTGCCCAATCAAATTTCTGTAATGAATCGCTCCAATTATGAACGATTAGAAGGTCTAAACAAAGAATATGGTGTAACCATAAGTCAAAACAAACAAGAAACAATTGAAAATGCTGGAGTCATCCTCCTAGCGATAAAGCCTAAGGACGTTGCAGAAGCTGTTTTAGCTATTAAGGATCACGTCAATGAGAACCAACTCATCATCTCTGTATTAGCAGGAGTATCGACTACAACCATCACCGACTTACTAAACAAAGAAGTTGCTGTAGTCCGTGCTATGCCAAATACATCTGCAACCATTGGAAAATCTGCTACTGCATTATCTGTAGGAATGTACGCAAACGAAGACCATTTACTCATTGCACGTCAATTATTTGAAACAATTGGGATTGTCACAACAGTCGCAGAAAAAGACCTTCATGCGGTCACAGGTCTTTCAGGAAGTGGTCCTGCATATGTATATTATTTAGTCGAAGCAATGGAAAAAGCAGCTGACGATATCGGTCTTGAAAAAGGAATTGCCAAGGAATTAATCCTTCAAACGATTATTGGTGCAGCGGAAATGCTAAAAAGTTCACCAAAGCCACCTGCTACTTTGCGAAAAGAAGTAACAAGTCCAGGCGGTACAACCGAAGCAGGTATAAAAGTATTGGAGCAATTTAACTACCAACAAGCAATGATGTCTTGCATAAAACGTGCTACCGCTCGCTCTGCCGAACTTGGTGAAGCTATGCTCCAATCAGTTTCAGAAAAGAATTAAATGTATGATATCAAAGTCAGTAGGATCTTACCAATCCAGAAAAAGTGATTTACTATTGGTAGGATTTTACTGACATTTTTGATATACTATTATTTAGAGTACCGAAATAAATCATGATGGGGAGATTCTATGAGTGCACCGCTTATTAAAGAAACACCACCACAACTAAGTACGACTACAGAAAAAATTTGGACCCGTGATTTTACCCTAATCTGCATATCAAACTTCTTTATTTTTCTCGGCTTTCAGATGACATTGCCGACAATCCCACTATTTGTAGAACATCTTGGAGGTAATGAACAACTCATTGGATTAGTCGTTGGAATTTTCACCTTTTCCGCACTGTTAATCAGACCCTTCGCTGGCCATCAACTAGAAATAAGAGGACGACGCTTCGTATATTTACTTGGGCTTGCCATTTTCGTCCTATCTGTTGGCACCTACGGAATCATTTCAAGTTTACTCTTTTTATTTTTGTTTCGAATGGTTCAAGGGATTGGCTGGGGCTTTTCAACAACGGCTTCTGGAACCATCGCAACAGACTTAATCCCTGCCAAAAGACGTGGTGAAGGAATGGGCTATTTTGGTCTGTTCGGAAATATCGCACTAGCTTTTGGTCCTTCGTTAGGCCTTACACTTGCTGGTACAATATCCTATACAAAACTCTTTTCCATTTGCGCCATTCTAGGTTTAGTCGCACTCATCCTATCATCTAGAATCCACTATAAAAAAATCGAACCAGTAAAAGAAAATCCTAGAAAATGGGACTTTTATGAAGAAACAGCGCTCCCTCCTTCGATTCTATTATTCTTTATAACTGTTTCATTTGGAGGTATTGCAGCCTTTTTACCTTTATATACTGTACAAAAGGGAATATCCGGGATTGAATGGTATTTTCTTTTATTTGCAGTCGCTTTAATGATTTCCCGAACCTTTGCCGGGCGCCTTTATGATCTGAAAGGACATCGAGCCGTGTTTGCACCAGGTGCTTTTTCGATTGTATTAGCTATGTTGCTATTAGCTTGGTTACCTAGTAGTCTTGTCCTTTACATAGCAGCTTTTATTTACGGTTTAGGTTTCGGTGCATTGCAGCCTGCCCTACAAGCATGGGCTGTACAAACGGCTCCAGACAATCGAAAAGGGATGGCGAACGCAACCTTTTTCTCTTCTTTTGATTTAGGAGTGGGGATTGGTGCGATTGCCTTTGGTCAAATCGCCTATCTATTAGGGTACCAGTCAATCTACATCGCCTCTGCAATATCTGTGCTAATATCCATTTTGCTTTATTTTACATGGATTGGAAAAAATAATACTTCATCCTAAGGGGCAATAGTCCCCTTTTTCCTTTTTCATCTAAAATCCCTTATCGTTTCGAAAAAAATTGGATAGAATATATATATCAAATACGCCTTGGCGTATTGCTGCCCGATTTTTTTCGAGCTTGCTTGAAAAATTTCCTTTGAAAAATCGTGGCATCCGCCGGAGGCTTTAACTGTATTCAGTAGAAGTTAAAGACTTCTACTGAACACAGTTAAAGGGATTGGAGGTTGACTTATGAGGAGAATCCTTCTATTTATATCTTTTTTATTTTTCCTATACGCCGGTTGGACAGTATTAGATAAACTAGCTGCAAAAACTGATAATCAATCAGTTTTAGATACTATTACAACTGAAATAGACAGAGTATCTGAATCTGAAGAACTCGCAAATATAAAAGTCAAACTTAATGAAGGCATACACTATATCGAAACATTACTGCAAACCTTTGAAGAAAAGGCACCAGAAAATTCGATTATCGACAAAAATGAAGTGGAGAAACCAGAATTAAATGCACCAAGTGAACAGGCCTTTTCCATTCACAATATCGAGCTCGGGGAAAGTAAACAGACAATAGAAGCGAAACTTGGGGAACCAAAACGGGTATCTTTAAATGAATATGGAACGAACTGGTATACGTATCATGAAGACTATCACAATTTTATGTTGGTCGCTTATAATTCGGAGAATAAAGTTATAGGTTTATATACGAATCAGGATCTCATCTCTTCAACAAAAGGAATCAAATATGGAACCCCCAAACAAGAAGCACTTAATCTACTGGGGGAACCCATGACGCGAATTCAAAAAGGATTTGTCTACTATGAATTTCAACAGGACCGGGACTATGATGTCTTCCATATAGATAACACCTATGTCACCCTTTTTTATGATAAACATCAGGATAACACGGTGACCTCGATTCAAATTGTTTCAGAAGCCCTAGAACAAAAAAGAGCTGATTTTTACACCGATGCAAGTGAGCAGTTGAAAGAAGGGTTTGAATATCAATTATTTGACCTTACAAATGCATCTAGAGTAAATCATGGACTAGGGGTTCTAACTTGGGATGATCATGTGAAGGAGACGGCTCGAAAGCATAGCTTAGATATGGCGCAAAACGATTATTTTAGCCACACTAATTTACAAGGAAAGTCTCCGTTTGATCGAATGATTGAGGATGAAATTTTATTTACCATTGCTGGTGAAAATCTCGCTTATGGACAATTTAGCAGTATTTTTGCCCATGAAGGTTTGATGAACTCAATGGGTCATCGAGAAAATATTTTAAAGGAAGAATATAAATACTTAGGTGTGGGAGTCGCCTTTAATACGGAGTCTCACCCCTATTACACAGAAAACTTTTACACAAAATAAGGCATTTCACCTATATCCCTCTCAATTTTTGGTTATCCTACCAAAGAGGTGATTTTGTGAAACTGATACGTTTTTTATTATTTTTAGGCCTTCTTACAGGCTTTCACAGTGTAACTCTTGCCGGCCAGAACGATGTTGAATATGGCCCTTTTACAATTGTTCAAAAAGAGTATGTTGATTTAGACGGTGATGGTAAAAAGGACATCATTGAGCTTTACGCGCGAAAAAATCAATATAACCTTGCGAATGAATGGTCTTTAAAAATCAATGGGGACCAATTAGGAACCTATCATAATAAACAGGATTTATATCAGTTGGCTGAAATGCAGTTTGCAGATGTCATTCAAAACGGGAAACAGGATATTCTCCTCTATTTTCGTTCTATCGGAAGTGGCGGTGTTACTGGTTTAACTGTCCTGAGCTATACAGGTGAAAAAGTGGAGGAAATCTATACTGACCCCAACTCTTCAGGATGGTTTGACGAAGCAAAAAAGCGTTTTTCAATGAAATACATTGGCGAATATCAAGTCGAATTTAATGATGAGCAAAATAGCTTGGAAGCAGTCATACCATTATCAGAAGAGCGCTACCGGGATTTTCCTGATAAAAAAGAACTACAGAATCGATTACAAGAATTGGAGACATGGGTCGATCCAGCTTCGGGATATCGTTTTGATAAATTAACCAAAATGAAGCCACAAGAAATTGTTGCAATTCAGGCTGTTTCTGGAATTGCCCACTATGACGTGATCGCTTATTTCGAAACAAGATATATGTTTGATAAGCAAAATCAAAAATACGTACCAACGAAAGTAGCACTCATAAGCAAAGAAACGGGAAAGAAATTAACTGAAGCCCCTGTTAAATAAGGAAAGGCATCGACGAGATAAAGTCGATGCTTATTTTTTTAAAATACACGACGGGAATGATATAATATTTAGCACCACGAAACAAATAGGAGGCTTTAATCTCATGGAATCAGCATTATTTTCACCATATACGATTAAAAATGTAACCCTAAAAAATAGAATTGTTATGGCACCGATGTGTATGTACTCAAGTCATGATGAGGATGGGAAGCTGCAGGATTGGCATTATACCCATTATGTTAGCCGTGCTGTTGGTCAGGTTGGGCTCATCATGGTAGAAGCAACCGCAGTAACCCCGCAAGGAAGAATCTCGCCACAGGATTTAGGAATTTGGAGCGACGATCATGTACCGGGTTTAAAAAAGCTTGTTGAGATGATTAAAGCAAATGGCTCCAAATCATCCATTCAAATTGCCCATGCCGGACGGAAAGCAACTGTTACAGGAGATATTGTTGCTCCTTCTGCAATTGCATTTAATGAAAGCTATAAAACACCAAAGGAATTAACAAATAATGAAATAAAGGAAACCATTGCTGCATTCAAGGCGGGAGCAAGACGTGCTAAAGAAGCTGGCTTTGATATTATTGAAATCCATGGGGCACATGGCTATCTAATAAATGAATTTTTGTCTCCACTTTCAAATAAACGGGAAGATGAATATGGCGGGAGTTCCGAAAACCGCTACCGCTTCTTAGAAGAGGTAATCGAAGCTATTAAAGAAGTATGGGATGGTCCACTATTTGTTCGTGTATCAGCAAATGATTATACGGAAGGTGGTTTGATTCCTGCCGATTATGTGCAATATGCAAAACGCATGAAAGACCAAGGTGTGGATCTAATCGATGTCAGTTCTGGTGCTGTTGTACCCGCAAAAATTGACGCATATCCAGGCTATCAGGTTAGTTTTGCAGATAAAATTCGCAATGAAGCCAATATCCCTACTGGTGCAGTGGGTTTGATTACCAAAGCTGTTCAAGCTGAAGAGATCTTAAAAAACAGCCGGGCTGATTTAATATTTATTGCTCGAGAATTATTACGGGACCCTTATTGGCCAAGAACCGCTGCTAAAGAGCTTGGTGTTTCAATTGATAGTCCAAAACAATACGAACGCGGTTGGCTTTAATAACCAACTAAAAAAATCGACAAGTACCTTTGCCTTGTCGATTTTTTATATCATGAGAAGTTCCCGGATATCTTCTTCAGTCAGTGTCGTTTTTTCCTCAGAATCAATAATATCCGAAATGAGGTCACGCTTTTTCTCCTGTAATTCATTCATCTTTTCCTCGATTGTGCCACGTGCAAAAAGCTTTATCACTTGGACTACCTTTTTCTGACCGATTCGGTGGGCACGGTCAGCAGCCTGTTCCTCGACAGCTGGATTCCACCAAAGGTCATATAAAATGACAGTATCCGCTCCTGTCAGATTTAAACCCGTACCTCCAGCTTTTAAAGAAATTAAAAAGAGTTCTCGTTCTCCAACATTAAAACGTTGGCATAATTCCACTCGCTCGTCTGTAGGTGTTTGTCCATCAAGATAGAAAAAAGTATGCCCTCTACTAGACAATTCCCTTCCAATCAGTCCAAGCATTTTCGTAAATTGTGAGAAAATCAAAACTCTCCTTCCAGAAAGTTTGGATTCCTCGATGATTTGTAAAAGTTGCTCAAATTTCGCAGAACTTCCCTTATAACCGTCAACAAATAAAGCAGGATGGCAACAAATCTGTCTTAGTCTTGTGATTCCAGCAAGGATTCGTATCCGGTTCTTTCGTATAGTGTCTTTATCAAGATGCTTTAATGTATCATGACGTAGCTTCGCTAAATAGGCAGCATAAAGTTTCTTCTGTTCTGGTAGAAGCTCTGATGATTCAAGGATTTCAACTTTCTCCGGCAGCTCTGCAAGAACGTCTTCTTTCATACGGCGAAGTAAAAATGGGCGAACCTTTCTTGCGATATCTTTCCTTGAAAGATGACTATATTCCTTTAACCCCTTAAAAAGCTGTGGAAAAACAACATAGTAAATGGACCAAAGCTCTTCAATTGAATTTTCAACCGGTGTTCCGGTTAATCCGAAACGATGATCTGCTTTTAATTTTTTTACAGCTCTGGCAGTTTGGGTAACTGGATTTTTAAAGGCTTGAGCCTCATCGAAGAAAACGGTATGGAAGTTAATAGACTCATACCATTTACTATCACGTCTCAATAACGGATAGGATGTGATAAGAACATCCATGCCTTCACTTTCTTGTTGCAGTGCTCTTCGCTCAGCTTTATTGCCATCAATTACAATTGCTTGAAGTTCAGGAGCAAATTTCAAGATTTCATGGAGCCAGTTGTATGTTAACGATGATGGGCAAACAATAAGTACAGGGCGCTTATTATCACGAATCGTTTGAAGCTCAGAAACAATAAATGCAATACTCTGTACTGTTTTACCAAGCCCCATATCATCAGCAAGTACACCACCAAATCCATAACTTGCGAGAGTCTTCAACCATTTAAAGCCTTGCTTTTGATAATCTCGTAAAATCGTATCTAAATGGTGTGGAACTTCTATGCTCAAATTACTAGGATTTCGAATTGAATCAAGAAATTGACGGAATGATTCCTCAGCTATATAGATTTCATTGTCATCGAACGAATCCAAAATGGGTAAAGCCTCAAGCATTGGCATGTTTAAGGTTGCTTCGAAATCATCGTCCTGAATTGGAACAGCCTTTAAAAACCGCTGAATTTCCTCCATCTCCCTCGTTTCAAGTGAGAGCAATGAACCATTTTTCAAGCGGTAATATTTTCGTTTTTCCTCAAGAGCACCTAAAATTTCGCGAATTTCCTGATCGGCAATGCCCTTCATCTCAAATTTAAACTCAAGCCAATTTGTACGTTCTTTTTTTATTTTTACCCTTATTTTCGGATGTTCACTTTTAGGTAAAATGCGATTTCGAATAGCTGTTGTAGCATAAATCTGACAGTGAGGTTGCAGCTTTGGAACAATATGATACAAAAACTCATACTCAAGTTCCTCATTATGCAAGTAGTACCCACCCTCCGTCTTCGAAAGACCGCTATCATCCATAATTCTTAGAATTTCATCCTCTTTTTCGATATCCCTAATTACCATTGGTCCTGTTGGAATATCCCGGTTCTCAAGTGGTTGGATGATGGTATTTTCATAGTGAAACTCAAGCCCTGCCAGCAGTTTGTTTCGAAGGCGATCCAAGTAAAGCTTAGCGACAAGTGGCGTTTTCATAAATTCTTTAGAAATGTCTTGAGACATGTGAACGACACCAATCTTTTTCAAGCTTGGTACGATTTTTTTTAGAAAAAATTGAGTTTGTTCCTTTGGAATTGGAATATGATTAGCACCTGGATTTACAAGCATATTCTTTAGTTCAAATAAGCGGTCACAATCTTGTTCCGATATTTGAAAGAGTCGTCCATCACTTAACACAATAGGATAGGATTTTAAAATAATCATTCTGTTAAACCCTTGAATGGTTAATTGATAGTCACTTTCTTCCCCTTCTTCAAATGAAAAATGAAGTGGTGGTGGTTCCTCTTCGATTTGAAGGCCTTCATACGTATAGCCATTGTTTTCAAGATAAACGGATGGGCATTTCGAGAATAAAGGTACGAGAACTTTCCAAGAAGATGGCGGAATTAACAGTATTTCACGAGTTTCCAGATCGTCTAATGAGTTAACTTCAATATAAACTTTTTCATCCTCAGTAACTTTAATCAATTGGTGTAGTAGAGTATCTACTTCATATAAAAAACAATGGAGATTTGGATCATATGAAAATTGTTCGGATATTATACTAGGCTTTCCTTGTTTTATATCCTCAAGAAACCTACGAATATCATGTACCCTCATCTGTTCAATTCCAATTTCCAATCCAATTAAGACTTGCTCATTCGAAACCTTAACGGGTTTACATGTGAATCGAACATTGAGTACTTCTCTTTTTTCAAAATGAAGCTGATGGCCACTTGAACGTAACGGCCGATTTGTAAATAATGTCATGAAATCATTCGTCAATTTTTCGTTAGTAGAAGTTTGAATTTCATCGAAGGCTAATGGCTCTTGATTTTGCTGTTCATGAATCGCAATTAAAACGGCAGCTACATGCTGACATTCCTTATCGAAATTGGCAAGGGATGGACAGCTGCAAGTAGTCTCTAATTTTCCTTGTCTACTTTTTTCAATTGTTACTTGAAAGTCTTCTGCTCCTTTAACAATGGCTTTACATTTATTTGATCCGTATTCAGTTAATAGAACCTTGTTTGTTCGATAAAAAGCGTCCCCTCTTTTAAAGGAGACGGTTCCACACATTTCTTTTATCAATTTATGTTTGATTTTGATATCCATGGATTCCGACTCCTTTCTATCCTAGGTTTACTTTTGATTGAACCCTTGTCCTTTAACAAAATCCTTCATATACATCCGCTTCGGATTTTCAAGCATGTTCGCCATCTGCCCCGTCCATGTATCTGAGCGTTTCCCATTTGTACGTGCTTGATAATAGTCGGAAATAGTTTGATTGTAGGTAGCTAACTCTTGTTTAAATAAGTCTTCATCCTGCTTATATTCATCTTCATGATAAATATGCTCAAATGGAAGACGTGGTTTTTTATCAGGCATTTGGGCTGGGTAGCCTACCGCAATTCCGAAAAGAGGTATCACAAATTTTGGGATATGTAGGAGCTTACAAACCTCATCAAGATTATTACGCAGTCCACCAATATAGCAAGCACCTAATCCCATTGATTCTGCTGCGAGTACTGCATTTTGAGCAGCCAAGGCAGCATCTATTGTAGCAACCATAAATTTCTCGGTACTCTCCAATGAAGTCGATAAGTCCTTTTCCTCCATTTGGCTAATAACCTGGTGACGATGAAGATCCCCACAAAACACAAAGAAATGTCCATTTTCGGCAACATAGGCTTGGTTACCGACGATTTCTGCGAGCTTCTTCTTTTTCTCTGAATCTTTCACGCCAATTATCGAATAGGCTTGGATAAAACTAGATGTTGAAGCCGCTTGGGCACTCTCAACAATCGTACGAATTTGTTCACCTGATAATAATTTTTCTTCAAATTTACGAATCGAACGGTGATTCATAATGGTTTCAATAACTGTATTCATTGTTATGTTCCTCCAAACTAGTTGTCTTTATTTTTCGTTTGGTTTGATTTCACATCGTATCTTGAGAAATCCTTTGCCAAATAAGTCGACTTAAACACTTGCTGTGCTTCCTCAAGTAGCCTCTGACTATCATCGCCTTGATATCTAGAGCTAATATGCGTAAGTATTAATTGTTTGACCCCCGCTTGTTTTGCAACATCGGCCGCTTGAGTTGTGGTAGAGTGAAAATAATCATGAGCTAAATCGGCTTCATTTGAGCTAAATGTTGCTTCATGGATGAGTATATCTGCATCCTTTGCGAGTTCAATACTCTCCTTAACATAACGGGTATCACCTAAAATGGTCACTATACGTCCCTTTTTAGGAGGACCAATATATTCCTCTCCATTAATCTGACGTCCATCTTCAAGGAAAACTGTTTGTCCTTCTTTAATTTTTTGATAAATAGGACCAGGTTTAATTCCTTCTTTTGATAACTTATCCACAAGCAATGTTCCTGGGAGGTCTTTTTCTACAATTCGATACCCAAAGGATTGAATCCCATGCTCTAATTCTTTTGCAGTTACACAAAATTGTTCATCCTCAAAGACGACACCTTCTTCAATTTCAACAATTTCAAGCGGATATCGAATATGTGTGGTACTTACCTTTATCGAAGTTTCAATAAAAGCTCTTATTCCCTTAGGACCATAGATGGTTAATAAGGTCTCTCCGCCTTGAAAGGAGCGACTTCCTAATAACCCAGGCAAACCAAATATATGATCACCATGCAAATGAGTGATGAAAATTTTTTCTATTTTCCCTGGCTTTATGGATGTATGTAATATTTGATGCTGTGTTGCCTCCCCACAATCAAACAACCAGGTGGCCCTACGTTCATCAAGCAATTGTAAAGCAATTGAAGTGACATTCCGCTCCTTTGCGGGTACCCCTGCACCTGTTCCTAAAAATACGACTTCCACTCAGAAATCCTCCAAATAATTTTAAAATTTTTATGCTTGTCTTTCGATTATATTCCATTACCTACTATATCATATTCTGCCATTTGTTCTCTAGACAAGCCACTCTACCCATTACATACAATCGTTTTCGAATATCCATTCCTTGTTAAGGCATACTTTTAAAAGGAGTTTGAAAAATTCATACGAATTAGTTGATTTACTAAACAAAAAAGTATACATTAAATAAATATCACTAAAGCCTTAAGAAGTGGGGGATTAATATGACAAATACAGCACCAAAATCAATCGTGGTTATTTTTGGAGCAACAGGTGATTTGGCAAATCGAAAGCTTTATCCTTCTATATATAACCTTTATACGAAAGGAAAACTCTCTGAAAATTTCGCGGTTATCGGGGTGGCAAGACGCCCTTTAGAAAATGAAGAATTCCAACAAAACGTAAGAAATTCTGTATCGGGAAGATTTGAGGAAAATCGTGAGGATATCGAGAAGTTCTCAAAACACTTTTACTACCTCCCGTTCAATGTGAATGATCGTGCTTCTTATAAAGAATTAAAGGAACTAGCTGAAAAACTAGATTCAACTTACAAAACAGAAGGTAATAGGATCTTTTATTTAGCAATGGCTCCAGAGTTTTTTGGAACAATAGCTGTCAACATTAAAGCTGAAGAATTAACGGAAACAGAAGGTTATACAAGACTTGTAATTGAAAAACCTTTCGGACATAACCTGCCATCTGCAAAGCAATTGAATGAAAAGCTTCGTCATGCATTCTCAGAGGATGAAATTTACCGAATCGACCATTATTTAGGAAAAGAAATGGTACAAAATATTGAAGTCATCCGCTTTGCAAACGCAATATTCGAACCACTTTGGAATAATCGTTACATATCAAATATCCAGGTCACATCAAGTGAAGTACTTGGAGTAGAAGATCGGGGCGGCTATTATGAAAAATCAGGCGCTCTCCGAGATATGGTACAAAACCATATGCTTCAAATGGTTGCATTATTAGCGATGGAACCGCCAATTAAATTAAATACCGATGAGATTCGTAGTGAAAAAATAAAAGTATTACGTGCCCTTCGCCCATTAGAAGAAGAGGATGTAAAAAAATACTTCGTTAGAGGGCAATATGATGCTGGTACGTTAAATGGTAAACAGGTTCCTGGTTACCGAGAAGAGGAGAAAGTAGACCCGGCATCAAATACTGCTACATTTGTTGCAGGTAAGCTTCTAATCGACAATTTCAGATGGGCAGGCGTTCCTTTCTATATCCGTACTGGTAAGAGAATGAAGGAAAAATCAACAAAAATTGTGGTTCAATTCAAAGACATTCCGATGGATTTATATTATAAAGAGGAAAATGAACAACAAAATCCTAACCTGCTTGTCATTAATATCCAACCCGATGAAGGTATTACACTTTATTTAAATGCGAAACGACCGGGTCAAAATACCATGACATTACCTGTTAAACTTGATTATTGTAATAACTGTATTGATGGTATAAACACACCAGAAGCTTATGAAAAGCTTATTTATGACTGTATGATGGGTGATACAACAAACTTTGCACACTGGGATGAAGTGGCCCTTTCATGGCGCTACGTCGACTCGATTTCAAAGGTTTGGGAAAACCAAATTGCAACTGAATTCCCAAATTATCCATCTGGTTCTAATGGACCTAAGGCGTCGGATGAATTATTAGCAGAAAACGGGTTCCACTGGTGGCCAGTTGAAGACTAAAATGAAAAGAGACCCCGACTCTATATGAGTTGGGGTCTTTTTGTATTTAGTCGCTTAAGAAGTCTTTCTCAAAACTTGTTCCATGTTCATTATCTCGGGGTTTTTTATCTTTAGGTATTTTAACCCCTTTTGATACAATCTCATCCCCATACTTCCCTTTTAATTCATCAATCACTTTAAGTAAGGGTTCTTTTTTCGCTTCCTTCTCATAAGAAAAAAGATCAAGTTGTTTATATGCCTCTTGTTTCTCCACAAGTTCCTGAGCTGTGACACCTAATAATCGAATTGGTTCCCCGTTCCAATGTTTTGTCCATAAGCGCTTGGCCGCTTTATAAATCTCTTCATCCTGATTAATCGGGTTATCAAGTTTTCGACTTCTTGTTACCGTTTTTCGATCAGCATATCGAATCATCAGCTGGACATTATTGGATAACATATCCTTCCTTCTTATACGTGCGCCAACAGAATTCGATAATCTTTTGATAACACCGAGAAGCTCTTCCTCATCTGTTGAATCATTTGGTAATGTTGTCGAATTACCAATGCTTTTGAATTCGGATATGGCTTCAGGGTCAACAAGTCGGTTGTCAATTCCATTTGCTCTTTGCTTAATCCGCTCACCATTAATTCCTAATAATTGCTTTAGTTGAATATCGTTTCCCTTAGCAAGGTCTCCAATTGTATGAATACTGATTGTAGCCAATTTTTCAGCCGTTTTCGAACCTACTCCATGCATTTCTCCAACTGGCATGGGCCAGAGAATGATCGGAACATCCCGCTTCCGCAATACAGTGATTCCTAATGGTTTTTTCATATCGGATGCCATTTTTGCTAGAAATTTATTTGGTGCAATTCCAATGCTACAAGGAAGTAGAAGCGTTTTCTGTAAGGTTTCTTGAATGGAAGTCGCAATTTCAATCGGGGACCCCTTTTCATAACAGCCCGTAATATCCATATAGCCTTCGTCAATTGAAACTGGTTCAACTAAATCCGTGTATGTGCGAAGGATATCAAACATGGCCAATGAAGCCCTACGGTAGCGTTCAAAGTTTGGTTTACGAACGATAAGGTTTGGGCATTTTCGTTTTGCCTCCCATAACGGCATCGTTGTTTTCACTCCAAAGGCCCGAGCCTCATAGCTACAGGTGACAATGATGCCTTTACGCTCTTCGACATTCCCTGCAATCGCTAAAGGCTTACCCTGTAAAGAAGGATCATAGGCAACCTCGACTGATGCGTAGAAGCTATTCATGTCCACATGTAAAATAACCTTCCCATTTTTCGGATACATTTCTTTCATGATTTGCACTTCCTACTAATAATCCATAAATATAGTTTATCATAGAAAAAGCCACCTATTCTATTGGTGACTTTGAATGTGATCCTCAATCTTATCAAATCCTTCAAGACTATCAAACAGTTTATCCACATTGAGTAAAGTAATTAATCGATTCTCAAGGGTCGCAACTCCTGTTATGTACGGGGAAAGCTGGTAGGTTAAACTCAATTGTTTCAATTGAGTTTGAGGGATATCCATTATTTCTATCGCATCATCGACAAGCAGTCCCACTGATAATGAATCGGTTTGAATAACGATAATCTTCGTTTTATCTGTATGAGTTGTTGGTTTATTAAATAAAATAATTCCCGCATCAACAATCGGAATGAGTTGATCACGAATCGTTAACATACCTAGCAAAAATGTTGGCATTTGCACAATAGCGTTTAACTTTTGGGCTCTTTCTATCGAAATAACTTTTAAAACAGGAATGCCAAATTCCTCATTCCCTGATGAAAATACAACGACTTTTTGATCTTCCATCTATCATTCACCTCAGGTCTAGTAACAACAATCTATGTTTATATCTATCATACTTTACGTATTTATGAAAGGAAATAAAAAAAGTGAAACTCCCTCAACCAAGAGAGAATTCCACTTTTTTAATACTCTATTTTGCAACTTCTTCAACAATCGCAACGATAAGTTCAGCGGTTTTGACTAGTTCTTCTACTGGCATTTTTTCATTTGTTGTGTGAATGTCTTCATATCCTACAGCAAGATTAACAGTAGGAATGCCATGTCCTGCGATGACGTTGGCATCACTGCCCCCACCGCTTTTTTGGAGCGCACTTTGGCGACCAATTTTCGCAACAGCTCGTTTTGCAACCTCAACAACATGGTCGCCATCTGCAAACTTGAATCCAGGATACATGACCGTAATTTCAACCTCAGCTCTACCACCCATCTCTGCTGCAACAGATTCAAAAGCTGCTTTCATTTTCTGAACTTGAGCTTCCATCTTTTCTGTCACTAAAGAACGTGCCTCAGCTAAAATTTCAACATGGTCACAAACAATATTTGTTTGTGTGCCCCCTTCAAAACGCCCAATATTAGCAGTTGTTTCTTCATCAATACGTCCTAGTGGCATTTTTGCAATGGCTTTTGCTGCCATCGTAATTGCTGAAACACCTTTTTCAGGTGCGACACCTGCATGAGCTGTTTTTCCGATGATTGTTGCTCTTACCTTAGCTTGTGTAGGTGCAGCAACAACAATATCTCCAACTTTTCCGTCACTATCGAGTGCATATCCATATTTGGCTGTAATCATCGAGCGATCTAATGCTTTAGCACCGACAAGACCAGATTCTTCGCCTACAGTAATAATAAATTCAATTGTACCGTGTGGGATTTGATTTTCCTTCAAAACACGGATTGCTTCAAACATAGCAGCAAGACCCGCTTTATCATCTGCGCCTAAAATCGTAGTTCCGTCTGAGACAATATAACCACCCTTGATTGAAGGTTTAATGCCCTTACCAGGGACAACTGTATCCATATGAGAAGTAAAGTAAATCGGATCTACATCACTTTTGGTGGCTTCAAGAGTACATATTAAATTCCCTGCCCCATGTCCTGTTTGACTAGTGGTGTCATCCTCTACAACGTGTACACCTAATGCAGTAAATTTTTCTTTTAGAACCTTTGCAATTTCTGTTTCGTATTTTGTTTCTGAGTCTACTTGTACGAGCTCTAAAAACTCATTAACAAGTCTGTCCTGATTAATCATACTATGTACCTCCAAGATGAATAGGTTAATGTTTTTAGCCTATCATATTATCATCAAAAATCAAATTGTTGAATTATAACGGAATGTTCCCATGCTTCTTATTAGGGCGTGTTTCTTTTTTGTTTCGTAGCATTTCTAAAGCTTGGATGATTTTAATTCTTGTTTCTCGAGGATCGATGACATCGTCAACCATTCCTTGGCTTGCTGCTACATATGGATTGGCAAATTTTTCACGATACTCTTCGATCTTTTGCGCACGTGTCTGTTCAGGATTATCACTTTCGTTGATTTCACGTGCAAAAATAATATTAGCTGCCCCCTGTGGACCCATTACTGCAATTTCAGCATTAGGCCATGCAAAAACTAAATCAGCACCAATTGATTTACTGTTTAGTGCGACATAGGCCCCTCCATATGCCTTTCTAAGAATGACAGTTAACTTAGGTACCGTTGCTTCTGAGTACGCATATAGAATCTTTGCTCCGTGGCGGATAATTCCTCCATGTTCTTGTTTTACCCCTGGGAAGAACCCTGTCACATCCTCAAATGTAATAAGTGGGATATTAAAGGAATCACAAAAACGAATGAATCGTGAGGCTTTATCAGATGAATCAATATCAAGTCCACCTGCCATGTATTTTGGTTGGTTACAAACTAACCCAACAACCTCTCCTTTTACTCTAGCAAACCCGACAACAATATTCTTCGCAAAATCTTTATGAACCTCCATGAATGTATCAGCATCGACTACTTGGTTGATAACTTTTCGAACATCATAGGGTCTGACTGCATCGAATGGAATGATTTCTGTTAAGTCAGGTCGGTAATCATCATTTTCCTCTACTGGCAGAATCGGGGCCTTTTCTTCATTATTTTGGGGAAGATAGCTTACTAAAGCTCTTACCTGCTGCAGCACCTCTTCTTCAGTTTCTCCTGAAAAATGTGCGTTCCCGCTTATTGAATTATGTACGTTTGCTCCACCTAAATCCTCTGAGCTAATTTTCTCACCCGTTACGGTTTCAATAACTTTCGGCCCTGTAATAAACATTTGAGACGTCTTTTCAACCATGAATACAAAATCAGTAATCGCAGGAGAATACACAGCACCACCAGCACATGGACCCATAATCACCGAAATTTGAGGGATAACTCCAGAGTAGATTGCATTCCTATAAAAAATGTGACCATATCCATCAAGAGAAACGACTCCCTCCTGGATTCTTGCGCCACCCGAATCATTTAGGCCAATGAAAGGTGCCCCATTCTTTGCAGCTAGATCCATCACATTCGCGATTTTCTTCGCATGCATTTCTCCGAGTGCTCCACCAAACACCGTGAAATCCTGTGAAAATAAATAGACCGGTCTGCCATTGATTTTACCGTAGCCTGTTACAACTCCATCACCAGGTCCTTTTTTATCAACTAAGCCAAAGTCTATGCTGCGGTGTTCAATAAAAGGATTTAACTCTACAAAAGTGCCTTTATCAAGTAATAAGTCAATTCGTTCTCGTGCAGTTAATTTTCCTTTTTCATGTTGTTTATCTATTTTTTCATCTCCGCCACCTAATTCAACTTCACGACGGCGATCATAAAGTTCATTAATTTTTTCATAAATATCTATCATTTGTTCATTTCCCCCTTGCTAGGTTTCTCACAAAGCTCATATAGGACACTCCCTGTTGATTTCGGATGCATAAATGCAATTTTTGCACCGCCTGCACCAAGCTTGGGCTCATCTGCAAGCATTCGGATACCATTTTCCTTCATATCTTTTATACGAGCTTCAATCGATGAGACGCCTATGGCAATGTGATGAATTCCTTCGCCACGTTTTTCTATAAATTTAGCAATTGGACTTTCTGGTGAAAGAGGCTCCAATAGTTCTAGCTTTGATTCCCCTATCTTAATGAAAGCAACTTTTACATTCTCTGATTCTACTTCTTCAATGCCTTCTAATTGGAGATTAAGAATATTTGTGTAAAATGGGAGGGAATTTTCAATCGATGAGACTGCAATTCCAATATGGTCTATTTTTTTTATCATGTTTTCACTCCTCAAGCGAGCGCTCGCTCAATAATTGTAAGCGTTTCATATAATAACTATATTGTAGCATGAACTCATAATAATTTGTGTATTTTCAGTTATAATGAATAATACATAATGGTTGTCCAAGTTGGTTTTTCAAGGTAAAATAGTAATAAATAAGTATGTAAGCAGAAGGGAGTAAGTGACATGTCCCGTAAAACTCAAAAGATTGTTGTATATTTAATGATTGGAGTAATGCTAATTACTACCCTCTTAGCAGGCGTAGGTATGTGGTTTTAATTCAAACATTTTAAATGATGCAGTTTTTTTAACAACGTTAGAGGTGACCATTTTGGTCTCCTCTAAACATTATACTATTAGGCTGGCAACCCCTTGAATAGTCTTTTTATAATTAAATACTCTTCCATTTCTTTTATAAATTGAAAGAGTGCAGCTCTTGTTTCAAACTCCTCTCGAGTTACTGGCAGTGGCATTTCTCTAAACTCTTTACGCATAGATTCTAGTTTCTTCAAAAATACAATAGCCGTATTTCCAGGATGAATGGACTGGCTCACCTCCATAATAAAATCGGCAACCATTTTCCCCTGTTCCACTGACTGGGTCATTGAAGTAATAGTAGGTAACATTCTTTGCAGAATCTCGAACTGCCTTTCTCGCATTTCAAAATACGTATAATATAAATTTCCATCCCTCATTAAGTTATTTTCAACATCTCTATAGGCAATGCTTTTCGCTTTTTTTAATAATTCCTCAATAGCTGTTATCTCGCGACCATCCCAAATACTATCGCCCGTCCGAAGATAATGGACCATTTCGTTTAATATATTTCCAAATAGGGTTTCAATTTCTTGTTGGTATGCCTTAAGTTGTTTGTCAACACTTGGCATATATAGATTTACAAGTAGCGCAACACCAATACCAATGATAATTAACCCTAGTTCATTAACAATTAAATTTAAGGTTACATTACCCGCTGAAAATATATGTAAAATAATAACGGTACTTGTTACGATTCCATCTTTAGCTTTTAGAATAACTACTGTAGGGATAAAAAATAGCAGTAATAACCCAATTGTTAATGGATGATAGCCAATACCCTCGAAGAATACAAACGAAAATATGATCCCAACTACACACGCAACAAATCGCTCCCATGAACTTTCCAGCGATTTTTTTCTTGTTACTTTAATACATAAAATCGTTAGAATTCCAGCAGATGCAAAACTATCTAATCCTATTAGTTTTGCGATGGATATAGATATCGTTGTACCTATAGCTGTTTTTAACGTTCGATAACCTATTTTAAACATAAATCGGCTCCTAAAAATCCATAATAAATTTATTATATTGTTATATATAGGAAAAACAAAACATATTTACTAATCTTACTATACTTAATGAACGAAAAAAAGAATGATCACGTTGATCATTCTTTTTATAGAACCTTTTCTAAGAAGTCCTGCGCACGTTTGCTATTTGGATTTGTGAAAAACTCATTTGGAGTTGTTTCTTCAACGATGACTCCATCATCCATAAAGAGTACCTTATCTGCTACTTCGCGAGCAAAGCCCATTTCGTGGGTTACAATTAACATTGTCATCCCTGTATGAGCCAATCCTTTCATAACATTAAGAACCTCTTTTACCATCTCAGGATCAAGTGCTGAAGTTGGTTCGTCGAATAACATAATTTCAGGTTCCATCGCTAAAGCTCTTGCGATTGCTACCCTTTGTTTTTGACCACCAGAAAGGCGATTTGGATATTCATTGGCCTTTTCTGATAAGCCAACCTGGTTTAACAATTCCAAAGCCTTACTTTCCGCATCATGCTTGGAAAGCCCTCTTACCTTCATAGGTGCATACGTGAGATTTTGAAGGACTGTCTTATGTGGAAACAGGTGAAAATGCTGGAACACCATTCCGATATGCTCACGAACCTTTGTAATATTCGTCTTAGCATTTGTGATCTCATCTTGACCAACCCAAATCTGTCCCTGTGTCGGTTTTTCAAGTAAATTTAAACATCTAAGAAATGTGGATTTTCCAGATCCAGAAGGACCAATAATCGCTACCACCTCTCCTTGTTTAAAGGTGGTCGTAATCCCTTTTAACACGTTTAACTTGCCAAAAGATTTATGAAGACCTTCTACTTTAATATGATCATTACTCACTACGACGCAACCTCCTCTCAAGTCTTCCGCCTAGGAATGTGAGGATTGTAACGATAATCCAATATACTAGACCAGCAATTAATAATGGTTCAAAATAGCGGAATGTGTTTGCTCCGACAACTTGAGCTCGTCTCATAATATCCAATAATCCAATTGTACTTACAATCGCAGATTCCTTCGTTAAGGTAATAAATTCATTTAAGAGTGCTGGTAAAATATTTTTGACTGCTTGAGGTAGGATAATATCTAACATCATTGGTCGGTATGAAATCCCAAGCGCTTCTGCCGCTTCTTGTTGGCCTTTATCAACTGCCTGAATACCTGCTCTAATGATTTCAGAAATATATGCACCTGAATTTAGTCCGAACGCCAAAACTCCTGCTACAAATTTATCAATATCATATTGAAAAAGCTGTGGAACTGCAAAATAGATTAGAACCAATTGAAGGATAAGTGGTGTACCTCTAAAAATAGAAGTGTAAATATCCGCAAACCACTTTAAAAATGAAACTTTGCTTATTTTAAAAACCGCTAAAATTGTCCCGAGAATTAAACCTAAAATTGCCGATACTAGTGCAAAGGAAACCGTAATACCGATTCCTTCTAGTATAAACGGAATTGAAGGCAGGATTCCGGAGAAGTCAATATCCAAACCCATGCCTTACACCTCATTTCTACCAAAAATTTTGACCTATTCTTCCATCCATTGTTTCTGTAATTTCTCTAATTCGCCGTTCTCTTTCATTTCTTCTAACACTTTATTAAATTCATCTACTAGTTCATCACCTTTTGCAAAAGCAATCGCCATACCTGGTGAAGCCTCTGTTGGATCATCGAATCCAGCTAGGTCTAGTTCTTCAATAAATCCAACTGCAACAGTTTTATCTAAATATACTGCATCAATTCTTCCTGCTTTTAACTCTTGAATTAGTTCTGGCGCTTTATTTAATGCTGAGATTTCAAGACTTTTTAATGTCTCTTCTTTAATTTTTTTAGCGCCTTCTTCTTGAATAGAACCTAATTGAACTCCGACTGTTTTTCCTTCTAAGTCTTCTAATGTTTTGATTCCAGAATCCTTTAATGTTACAAACATTTCACCTGATTTATGGTATTCCATTGAAAAATCAACGCTTTTCTTACGTTCTTCCGTTGCTGACATACCTGAAATGATAAAATCAAGACGTTCTGATTGTAATGCACTTATTAGTCCACCAAAATCCATATTTTCAATTTTAAGCTCATAACCTAGTTTATCCGCAATTGCATTTGCTAAATCAATATCAAACCCAACATATTCTCCTGATGCTGCATCAATTGTTTCAAATGGCGGGAAATCTGCTGACGTTCCCATTGTTAATACCTTTTTTTCTTCCGTTCCTTCTTCAGATCCTGTTGCATTGTCATCGCTTGTCCCACATGCTGCTAAAAATGCAATTGATAAAATAGTAAACAATGTTACTAGTAAAAACTTTTTCATTATGATTTCCCCCTATGTCATTACTTATAATTATTCGATAAAATGTATTTTAACACATCTGCATAAATATACAATATGTTTTTTAAAAATAATAATTGATTAATAATTCTATTATTTGCTTCGAACGTGTTATTATTCCGTATACAATGGTCTTTAGGGGATAAATTGCAGTGCAAAATCGTTCGAATAATTCACACTAATCACTTTACTAATATAAACAATTAAAGTAGAAAAGCGATAAAGAATCAACTATATTATGCATATTTTTATTATTTATCTCAAAAAAAAGAAGCCTCTAAGGCTTCTTATACTTCTTCACAATATTCCTCAAAGGAATCCTGTAATTTATTAATTACATCCATTGGTTCATGTCCTTCAATTTCGTGACGCTCAATCATTCTTACAACCTTACCATCTTTTAATAATGCAAATGATGGTGATGATGGCGGATAACCTTCAAAATAGGATCTCGCTTTTTCAGTTGCAGCTTTATCTTGACCAGCAAACACGGTCACTAATTGATCTGGTCGCTTATCATAATGGATTGAATGTGCTGCCGCTGGTCTTGCAATTCCACCTGCACAACCACAAACTGAGTTAACCATTACTAATGTTGTACCTTTTTTGCCAAGTGCTTCCTCAACCTCTTCAGGTGTTTTTAACTCTTGGTATCCAGCTTCCGCAATTTCTTTACGAGCTGTTGTTACTATATCATTCATAAACAGATTGAAATCTATTTCCATTTATAACACTCCTCCACTTAGATAATTATTTTGCCTCTTTAATAATATCAATTTACAACATGTTTTTACAAACGATAATGCTTTGATTTAATTACCAAAAGAATGTTTAAAATTACATTATTCGGGTATTCTATAAATACATCTAGATCATACCCCTAAACTCCCTAGATGGAAGGAAAGCAATATTTTGCTCTCCTTCTTTTTTTATGCTTCATATAGCTGAATTAATTCTTTCACAGCCGAGGTTACATTTAAGTCCCCCTGGACAACCTTATTTTCTAATATGGGAAGTTGTGTTTTAATTGACGGATGATTAAAGAAGCTTGTTTCAAGATAATCTTTTATCATTGCATTTATCCAATGCTTCGTTTGTGAGTTCCTCCGTTCTGTAAAAACACCGGATTCTTTCGTTGTCTCAACAAACCGTTGGATAATTTTCCACATTTCTTCCATACCTTCATGATAAAGTGCTGAAGCTGTATACGCCTTTGATGCCCAGCCCTTGGTGCTTGGCTGAAGATAGTGGAGAATCCGATTGTATTCTCCGCGTGCTACCTTTGCCTTCTGTCTATTGTCTCCATCCGCTTTATTTATCAATAATGCATCAGCTAGCTCCATGACCCCTTTTTTCATACCTTGCAATTCATCTCCTGCACCTGTCAAAACGAGAAGAAGGAAAAAATCGACCATGCTTCTTACCACAACTTCACTTTGACCTACACCAATTGTCTCTACTAAAATCACATCAAAACCCGCTGCTTCGCAAAGTAAAATCGTTTCTCTTGTTTTTCGATTAACCCCACCAAGGGTCCCGCCTGAAGATGATGGTCGAATAAAGGCATTCTTATTTCGGGCAAGTGTCTCCATTCGTGTCTTATCCCCAAGAATACTTCCACCTGTAATACTGCTACTTGGGTCAACAGCTAAAACAGCTACACGATGCCCCTGCTCACATAAATACGAACCGAAGCTTTCAATGAATGTACTTTTCCCTGCTCCAGGTACTCCTGTTATACCAATCCTGACGGAGTTACCTGTATGGGGTAGAATTTCATTAATAACATCCTGAGCCTGGTCTTGATGACGTTTTGCATTACTTTCAACAAGTGTAATCGCTTGTGCAAGAATGGCGCGATCACCGTTTCGAATTCCTTGCACAAACTCTTCTATTGAACGCTCTTTCTTTTTCACAAATTTACGTCTTTCAGAAGGGCTACTTTGTTCTTTTCCCTTCACGATTTCGGTTGTGAAACCATCAGAGGCGTTATCTGGCACCCAATCCGGACGATTTTTCTTGTCATTCATTGCTCTCTTCCTCATACCCTAAACGACGATAAATTTCCTCGATGACTGTTTGGGCAGCGACCGGTATAACTGTACCAGGTCCAAAAATGGCAGCAGCCCCTTGTTCTTTCAAGTACTCATAATCCTGTGCAGGGATGACACCGCCCACAATCACAATAATATCCTCTCGTCCTAGTTTTCTAAGCTCTTCTATAAGCTGTGGTAGTAATGTTTTGTGGCCCGCAGCAAGAGAGCTCATTCCAATTACATGTACATCATTCTCCACTGCTTGCAGGGCTGTTTCTGCAGGTGTCTGGAATAACGGGCCGATATCCACATCAAAGCCAAGGTCCGCGAAGGCAGTTGCAATTACCTTTGCTCCCCGGTCATGTCCATCCTGACCCATTTTTGCAATCAGGATTCTCGGACGTCTTCCCTCATTCTCCAAAAACTCATCCGTCATATTCTTAACGTTCATAATTTCTTCCTCATTTGAATATTCAGAGCTATAGATTCCACTAATTGAACGAATAACGGCTTTATGTCTTTGCGATGCTTTTTCAACTGCATTTGAAATTTCTCCTAAAGTCGCACGAACTCTAGCCGCATTCACCGCTAACTCCAACAAATTTCCTTCTCCTGTTGCAACTGCGTTTGTAATAGCAGCTAATGCCTCATCGACTTTTTTGTCATCACGAGAAGCTTTTAAATCATTTAGTCTCTCAATTTGTTTCAAGCGAACTGCCGTATTATCAATATCTAAAATATCAATGGGATCCTCTTTTTGTAATCGATATTTATTCACACCAATAATGGTCTCTTTGCCCGAATCAATTCTTGCCTGGCGTCTAGCGGACGCCTCCTCAATTCTCATTTTCGGTAGACCTGTTTCAATCGCTTTGGTCATTCCACCAAGCTCTTCAATCTCCTCAATATGCTTCCACGCTCTGTCCATAAGCTCCTTGGTTAAGGATTCTACATAATAGGAGCCACCCCACGGATCAATTACATTACAAATCCCCGTTTCATCTTGTAAATATAATTGAGTGTTTCGAGCGATACGGGCAGAAAAATCAGTTGGTAGTGCGATCGCCTCATCCAGTGCGTTTGTATGCAGGGATTGGGTATGACCAGAGACGGCAGCCAATGCTTCAATACATGTTCTTGTGACATTATTGTAAGGGTCTTGTTCGGTTAAGCTCCATCCTGAAGTTTGTGAATGTGTTCTTAAAGCAAGGGATTTTGGATTTTTCGGATTGAAGGCCTTCATCATTTGCGCCCAAATGAGTCGAGCCGCTCTCATCTTTGCTACCTCCATAAAATAATTCATGCCGATTGCCCAGAAAAAAGATAAGCGAGGTGCAAAGGAATCAATGTCTATCCCCTTTTTAATTCCTGTTCGTACATATTCCAACCCATCTGCAAGGGTATATGCTAACTCAAGGTCTGCTGGTGCACCTGCTTCTTGCATATGATATCCAGAAATACTAATGCTATTGAACTTCGGCATCTTGTTAGACGTGTACTCAAAAATATCAGAAATAATTCTCATCGAAGTTTCTGGTGGGTAAATATACGTGTTTCGAACCATATATTCTTTTAATATATCATTCTGAATCGTTCCCGATAATTTTTCAGGAGGAACCCCCTGCTCCTCTGCTGTCACGATATAGAAAGCCATGATTGGAAGGACGGCACCATTCATCGTCATCGAAACACTCATTTGATCGAGTGGGATTCCATCAAATAATGTTTTCATATCAAGAATCGAGTCAATCGCCACTCCAGCTTTACCAACATCACCAACAACACGAGGGTGGTCTGAATCATAACCACGATGAGTAGCTAAGTCAAATGCAACAGAAAGGCCTTTTTGCCCCATTGCAAGATTTCGGCGGTAAAAAGCATTACTTTCCTCTGCTGTGGAAAATCCAGCATACTGACGAACCGTCCATGGGCGATTGACGTACATCGTTGGATATGGCCCACGTAAGAATGGAGGAACACCAGGCATATAATCAAGATGAGTTAGCCCATCCAAATCTTTTTCTGTGTATAAAGGTTTTACTGCAATTTGTTCGTTTGTCTCAAATAGTAAATCCTCAATAGATTGCTTGATTTCTTTTTCTACTTTTTCAGTCCATTGTTCAGGAGTTGATGGTATATCCGACTTCTTTAACTTTATTTTGGAAAGATCAAGTCTTTTAGCCATGTTACTTCACCCCCATCTCTTGTTGTAATTGATGTAAAAACGCAAAACAATTTGTACCAATGTGGATAAAATCACTGATTCCCGCATTTAGAAATTGTGTCTCGTCTTCCGGTTTTCCTGCTATAAAGAAACGCAAGTCTTGGTTAAATTCCTTGAGTTCACCACATATTCTCATAGCCATTGCTTTGTATGATTCGTCCTTCCCACAGAATACAAAAGTTGTAAGATTCATAGCCTTTGCACCTGCAATAGCGTCTTCAACTTCCAGATACCCATCATTTTTAATGACTTGGAAACCTCCTGCTTCAAAAAAGCCAGTAATGAAGTCAGCTCTTGGCTTATGTTCGGGAATCGGACCTAAATTTACTAATCCAACTTTAGGACGTTCACCAGTAGCCCGTAGATAATCCTCTGAAGCTTTTCTCAATAGTTCAAAGCTTTCTGAAATTCTTACTGATGGAATTGGATTGATTAAAAAGGAAGACTCTGAGCTTTGCTTTTTGTCTTTTTGCTCTATTTGACCAATCGATGTTTCTTGAATATTAGCGTACATATTCGTGCCAACAATTCTATCTCTTCGAAGGTTCACATTTTTTTGTCTTTCCGATAGAACAGTTGAAATACTTTCCTGAACACTTCCAGATTTTAAAGCTTCAAGCATTCCACCCTGAGACTCAATTTCATTTAATAGGCCCCATGCGCTCTCTGCCAGTTCGTTTGTTAATGCTTCGACATACCAAGAGCCGCCTGCAGGGTCAATCACCCTATTTAAAAAGGATTCCTCGTGAAGAATCGCTTGTGTGTTTCTTGCAATTCTTCTCGAAAAAGAGTCCGAACTCTTGATTGGTTCATCAAATGAAGAAACGTGTAGGCTATCGATTCCACCAACAATTGCAGAAAAAGCTTCGGTAGTAGAACGTAGCATATTCACATATGGGTCGTGAATTGTTTTTGTAAATGCTGAGGTTCTTGCATGGATATGCATTACTGAGGAATCTTCATTTCCTCCGTACGCTTCAATAACTGTCGACCAAATCATCCTTGCAGCTCTTATTTTCGCAATTTCCATAAATACATTTGAACCAATTGAAAAAGTAAACGTCATACGTTGTGCTATTTCATCAATTGAATGCTTTCTATCTAGTAATTCGCATATATATTCAATCCCAGTGCCGATTGTATAAGCAAGTTCTTGTACCGCATTTGCTCCGCCATTATGATAAGGTGACCCTTTGACAAGTATCGTTCTTAAATTGGTTTTTTTCTCTGTGGCCCATTTTATAGACTCTGATAATTGTTCATAGGCAACTTCAAGTTTTGAAGGTAGCTGTCCATTTATGGCTAGTATCGCGAGTGGGTCCATCCCGATCGTTCCTTTGAGAGAATCTTCTTTTGCATAAGATTCAATAAGTGATAAAAAAGGTAATAAATCAATTTGTGCATCAATTAAGACTGGTGTATTTGACAATGAGATTCCATCAAAGGCTTTTTGAATATCGTTTTCGTTATGTAAGGCCAGTCCCTCTTTCGGGTTATTTTCCGTTTGCAATGTAAAATGGATCATCGTTTGCCCATTTTGAAGTGCATCCTTTAACGCATTGTTGAATTCTATAGGCGTTTGTATGTCTATTTCCTGACTCACATGCCATGGGTTGTTCACGTATCCAGTAGGTATTGAACCACGCACTTTTGAGCCCTCTCCAGGCATATCTTTTAGAAACGGTATATGCTCAACGTCTTCCTTTGTATAAATTGGTTTTAGTGTGATTTTTTCATATGTTTTTTTATGTAATTTTTCAAGAGGCTTTCCTTTTAATGATTTCTCTGCTTCCTGTTTCCATGTCTCATAATCTATGGATGGGAAGGTAATATCTTGGTATTTTTTCGATTTATTCGTCACAAGGATTCCCCCTACCTTCGTAATCGTTTTCAACTATAATTTTAGTATATAAAATGGGATGTCGCAATGAATAGATAAAAGTAAAAAGACACTGCCCAGGCAATGTCTTTAGTAAATAGATGTATTTTCTTTCGTAGTAGTTTCAATGATTTCCTTAACTCGTGCTAAGAATCGTCCTGCAATAAGTCCGTCTAACACACGATGGTCAAGAGACATACAGAGATTCACCATATCCCGAACGGCAATCATTCCATTAATGATTACTGGTCGTTGTACGATTGATTCAACCTGCAAAATGGCTGCTTGTGGATAATTGATAATCCCCATTGACTGGATTGAACCAAATGAACCTGTATTATTCACTGTGAAGGTACCGCCCTGCATATCGTCAGCAGAAAGCTTACCAGCTCGAACCTTTGTTGCAAGCTCAGTGATTTCCCTTGCAATCCCTTTAATTGATTTTTCGTCCGCATTCTTAATAACTGGAACAAATAGAGCATCTTCTGTGGCAACCGCAATTGAAATATTAATATCCTTTTTCTGAATAATTTTATCTCCTGCCCACATTGAATTTATTTGTGGGAATTCCTTGAGCGCTTGAGCGACAGCTTTTACGAAAAACGCAAAGAATGTAAGGTTAAACCCTTCTTTTTGTTTAAAATCATTTTTAATAGAATTTCTGTATGCCACCATATTGGTAGCATCCACTTCAATCATGGTCCAAGCATGTGGAGCTTCATGCTTACTACGTAGCATATTTGCCGCAATCGCTTTACGTACCCCTGTTACTGGTATTTCAACATCACCAACGGCAACCGGTATGTTAGATGGTGACGCAGGCCTACTAGTTTGTGGACTAGCAACAGGTTGGCTAGCAGGTTTAGACTCTACTGTTTCTAATTGCTGACCAGCTGTAGGTATCTGACCAGACTCAATCAACTTTTGGAGATCCTTACGTGTTATTCTACCGCTTGCTCCAGTTCCTTTTACCTGAGTTAAATCGATATTATGTTCCTGTGAAAGCTTTAGAACAGCAGGTGAATAGCGTAATTTTTGAGAAGTATCACTTTGCTCTGCCACTACATTTGTAGCTTTTTCAGAAGTGACCTCTTTATCAGTGCTTGAGGTTGACTTCTGATCAGTTTCACTTCCTGCCGTTTCAATCACACAGATTACTTCACCTACTGCTAAAGTTTCTCCTTCTTCTGCAATAAGCTCTTTTATCGTTCCTGAAAACGAGGAAGGTACCTCTGCATTCACTTTATCTGTCATTACCTCAGCTAATGGATCATATTTGTTTACTGTATCTCCAACTGCGACAAGCCATTTACTAATGGTGCCCTCTGTAACACTCTCACCGAGTTGGGGCATTGTTATTTTTTCAGTCGCCAATCATGAAACCTCCTCATTTAAAGCAGAATAAGATTTCTGCGTAAATAAAATTAGTATTCAGCAAGCTCTCTCATTGCTTTTTCGACTTTGTCTGGGTTCACCATGAAGTATTTTTCCATAGTTGGTGCGTATGGCATAGCAGGTACTTCTGGACCGGCAAGTCGCTTAATTGGTGCGTCTAAATCAAATAAACAATTCTCAGCAATGATTGCGGAAACTTCACTTATAATACTTCCTTCTTTATTGTCTTCTGTTAACAATAAGACTTTGCCCGTCTTTGAAGCTGCTTCAATAATCGCTTCTTTATCAAGCGGATATACGGTACGTAAATCAAGAATATGAGCTTGAATTCCATCCTTTGCAAGACGCTCTGCAGCCTGCAAAGCAAAATGCACACACAATCCATACGTAATTACCGTTATATCGTCACCCTCACGCTTCACATCTGCCTTACCAATTGGCAATACATAGTCATCATCTGGTACCTCGCCTTTAATTAAGCGATAAGCACGTTTATGCTCAAAGAATAAGACTGGGTCTTCATCACGAATAGCAGCCTTTAATAAGCCTTTTACATCATAAGGGGTAGATGGCATCACAATTTTCAAGCCCGGTTGGTTTGCAAAAACCGCTTCAACTGATTGTGAGTGATAAAGGGCACCATGGACTCCGCCACCATATGGAGCACGAATGGTAATTGGACAACTCCAATCATTGTTCGAACGGTAACGTATTTTAGCGGCTTCAGAAATAATTTGATTGACTGCAGGCATTATAAAATCTGCAAATTGCATTTCAGCAATAGGTCTCATTCCATACATAGCTGCACCAATCCCAACACCTGCAATGGCTGACTCAGCTAAAGGGGTGTCAATTACACGTTGCTCCCCAAATTTTTCATATAGTCCATTTGTCGCCTTAAACACTCCACCTTTTTTTCCTACATCCTCTCCCAATATAAAAACTTTAGGATCTCGTTCCATTTCTTCACGAATTGCCATTGTCACGGCATCAATATATGAAATTACAGCCATTCTTTTTCCCCCTTACTGTTCAGCGTAAACATATTTTAGAGCATGCTCTGGCTCCGCGTATGGAGCATTTTCTGCATAGTCTGTTGCTTCGTTAACAAGCTTCGCAATTCGGTCTATGATTTCCTGTTCTTTTGCCTTATCTAGTACTCCTACTTCCTTTAAATAAGCTGCAAAAGAGAGGATTGGATCATTTTTCTTTGCTTCTGCCACTTCTTCCTGCTCACGATATGCACGATCATCATCATCAGATGAGTGTGCAGTCAGACGATACGAGATTGTCTCAACTAAAGTTGGTCCCTCCCCTTGACGGCCTCTGTCTGCTGCTTCTTTCACTGCTTTATATACTTCAAGAGGATCATTTCCATCAACAGTTACACCAGGCATTCCATATCCAATGGCACGATCGGAAATCTTTTCACAGGCTACCTGCTTTTCATACGGAACAGAAATGGCGTATTTATTATTTTCACACATGAAGATAACGGGTAGTTTATGGACGGCTGCGAAATTCGCACCTTCATGAAAGTCGCCTTGGTTAGATGAACCTTCACCAAATGTAACAAAAGTAACTAAATCTTTTCCTTCCATCCTTCCCCCTAAGGCTACACCAACTGCATGAGGAACCTGTGTAGTAACTGGAGACGAACCCGTTACAATACGGTTTTTCTTTTGACCAAAATGACCAGGCATTTGACGTCCACCTGAATTTGGGTCTTCAGCCTTTGCAAATGCAGACAACATCAATTCCTTAGCAGTCATTCCAAATGTAAGAACCACTCCCATATCCCGGTAATATGGCAATACATAATCTTTTTCGCGTTCTAGGGCAAATGCCGCACCTACTTGTGCTGCTTCTTGACCTTGACAGGAAATAACAAATGGAATTTTACCTGCACGGTTTAATAACCACATTCTCTCATCTATTTTTCTAGCTAAAAGCATTGTTTCATACATTTCAAGAACTGTATCATCACTTAACCCCAATGCTTGATGACGATTTTCGGACATGAAAAGACCTCCTTAAAAAATCATAATTTGCGCAGGTTGGACAAGCCCGCTAATTAAAAAATATTAAAAACCGAACCAAATTATGCGTGTATGGCTTTACCATCAACAGCTAAAGCAGCTTCCCCAATCGCTTCAGACAAGGTTGGATGAGGGTGTATTGTGTGTGCAACCTCCCATGGAGTTGCGTCTAGGACTCTTGCCAATCCAGCCTCTGAAATCATATCCGTTACATGTGGCCCGATCATATGAACACCTAGTAAATCGTTTGTAGCTTCATCAACAACAAGTTTTACAAATCCATCAGATTCACCAAAAACAAGGGCTTTCCCAATTGCTCTGAATGAAAACTTCCCTACTTTCACTGTGTAGCCTTTATCTTTCGCTTCCTCTTCTGTGAAACCAACACTCGCTACTTCTGGATTACTGTATACACATTTAGATACGAGTGAATAATCAATTGGCATCGGATTCTCACCAGCAATATGCTCAACCGCCACTATTCCCTCATGGGATGCAACATGTGCAAGTTGAAGGCCTCCAATTACGTCTCCAATTGCGTAAATATGAGACTCTTTCGTTTGGAAAAATTCATTCGTTTTGATATACCCTTTTTCTACAACAATCTCCGTATTTTCTAGGCCAATATTTTCTACATTTGCTTGTCGACCGACAGATACAAGAACCTTTTCTGCTGAAAATGATTTTATTTCCCCTTTTTGCTCAGCTTGAATTGTAATTCCTTTTCCTTTTTCAAGGGTCTCTGGTAATACTTTTGCACCTGTAACAATTTTTACGCCTTTTTTCTTAAGCAAACGCTGCATTTCCTTTGAAACTTCATGATCCTCGGTTGGAAGAATTCGATTCGCATACTCAAGGACTGTTACTTCAACACCGAAATCGTGCAGCATCGACGCCCATTCAATCCCTATTACACCTCCGCCAACAATAACTATTGATTTTGGCAGACTCTCCATTTGAAGAGCTTCATCCGAAGTTAAAACGTATTCCCCATCAATTTCAAGTCCAGGTAAAGAACGTGGTCTAGACCCTGTTGCAATAATCACATTTTTAGGAATCAACATTTCATTTTCTTCGCCATTATTCATTTCAACTGAAATTGTTCCAGGCATTGGTGAAAATATAGAAGGGCCTAAGATGCGACCAAACCCATCAACGACATCAATCTTCCCTTGTTTCATTAAATGTTGAACACCTTTATATAGCTGCTCAGTAATTTTATTTTTTCGTTCCTGTACCTTTGAAAAATCAAGTGAAACATCTTTTGTGATAACACCAAATTCTTCACTTCTTTTCGTAGTCGCATACACTTCAGCACTTCTAAGTAGAGCTTTACTTGGGATACATCCTGCATGTAAACAGGTTCCTCCAAGCTTCCCTTTTTCTACTACTGCCACTTTCAGTCCCAGTTGTGAGGCACGTATGGCAGCTACATAGCCACCAGTCCCGCCTCCTAAAATCACTAAATCATATTCTTTTGACATAATAATTCACCTACTTGCTCCACTTATTTTAAGACCGGGGTTTGAAGTGGTTTCCCTGGATATTCTTTTTCCTTCTCTTCCCCTTGCAGTACACGTAATGCTCCCTCCGCCAGTGCCCTTAGTTCATTTTCTCCTGGCTGGACGATAACATCTGCAATCCAATTCACACGGTTAGAAATTTCGGATATAAACTCGTTTCCATAAGCTAATCCACCGGTTAAAATAATGGCATCAACACGTCCAGACAAGGCTGCACTTGCTGCTCCTATTTCTTTGGAGATTTGGTAGGACATTGCCTGGTAAACTAATTTCGCCTTTTCATCCCCATGTCTAATCATTTTTTCGACTTCGATTGCATTATTTGTACCGAGATATCCTACCAATCCACCATGACCTACAAGCTTTTTCATGATTTCTTCTCGAAAATATTGACCAGAAAAACAGAGGTCGATTAAATCCCCCGCAGGAACTGTCCCTGCACGTTCTGGGCTAAATGGTCCATCACCATGCAACCCATTATTAACGTCCACAACTTTCCCTTGTTTATGGACTCCGACTGTAATCCCACCGCCCATATGGGTGACAATTAAATTTAAATCCTCATATTTTTTTCCAAGATCCTTCGCAATTCTTCGTGCAACTGCCTTTTGATTTAAAGCATGAAAAATACTTCTTCTCTCAATCAAATCAAAGCCCGATATTCTAGCAATTGGCTCAAGCTCATCAACGACGACTGGATCGACAATATAGGGAGGAATGTTTAAGCCAGATGCAATTTCATATGCTAATATCCCCCCGAGGTTTGAGGCATGCTGACCCGCGTAACCAATACGCAAATCATGAAGCATCTCATCATTAACCTTGTAAGTCCCACCTTGAATGGGTTTTAACAACCCACCTCTTCCACAGACGGCATTTAATTTTGAAATATTTATGCCCTCATTAACTAACGTTTCGAGAATCGTTGTTTTTCGAAATTCATATTGATCAATGATATTTTCATATGCGTCTAATTCTGACACATCATGTCTAATCGTTTTCTCAAAAACCGAAAGTTCATTATCATATACACCAATTTTCGTTGATGTTGACCCTGGATTGATAACGAGAATTCGATATTCTTTGTCCTGCAATATTGAAACCTCCATCTGCTTAAAGCTATGCTCCGTTTGTTTTGCATTCATGTTTGCAACTTATGAAGGTAAAAAGGAGGAAAAGCTTTGCTTAAGCCTTCCCCCACTACAAGCCTTTACTTTCTGCGACTTAAAATGTGGTGCCCATTTTGTAAAAACTGGCTTCTAGAGTTTCTCATTCTTTCGATACGTTCCTCTGCCAATCGATCTGCCGCTTGGTAGGTTGGAATACCGTCTCTTTTAGCGATTTCAATTACCTTAGAAATTGTGTCATAAATGGATTCAACCTTTTTAAGAGCACGGTCTTGGTTGTAACCATATAATTCATCTGCAACATTGATGACTCCACCAGCATTAATAACATAGTCTGGAGCGTAAACGATTCCTAATTCATGAATCGTGTCACCATGACGAGGTTCTTTTAACTGATTATTTGCAGACCCAGCAATAACCTTTGCTTTTAATTGTGGAATTGTATCATCATTTACTGTAGCGCCGAGTGCACAAGGTGCATAAATATCGCAATCCACCCCATAAATGTCGTTAGGGTCCACTGCTTTGGCACCAAAATCTCTTACGGCACGATCAACTGCTTCTTTATTAATATCTGTTACGATTAAATTTGCCCCTTCTTCATGAAGGTATTTACAAAGTGTGTACGCCACATTTCCTACACCTTGAACCGCTATTATCTTTCCTTCAAGTGAATCCGAACCAAATGCTTCTTTTGCAGCTGCCTTCATGCCGCGGTATACACCAAATGCGGTTACCGGAGATGGGTTTCCTGATGATCCAAACGCTGGTGAGATACCTGTTACAAAATCTGTTTCTTCATGAATAAGATCCATATCTGCAACTGTAGTACCAACATCTTCAGCAGTAATATATCGGCCATTTAACCCTTGGATGTAGCGTCCAAATGCACGGAACAATTCTTCATTTTTATCCTTGCGTGGGTCACCAATTATAACTGTTTTACCTCCACCTAAATTTAATCCAGCAGCGGCATTTTTATATGTCATACCCTTCGCTAATCTGAGCGCATCCTCAATTGCATCTTCCTCGGAAGCATATGTCCACATACGAGTACCACCAAGCGCTGGCCCCAACGTTGTATCGTGAATAGCGATAATTGCCTTTAGTCCAGATTGTTTGTCCTGACAAAATACTAATTGCTCATAATCATATTTTTCCATGTAAGAAAAGATTTCCATTTGTATGTTCCTCCCAAGATTGACTAAAAGTTGATTACTTGCTGGCAGAGCAAACCGCCAATGCCAATGAATATAATTTACTTTTTGCAGAATCAGCTCTAGAAGTTAAGACAATTGGTGCACGAGCACCCGCAATAACAGCCCCAACTTCTGCTTTCGCAAAATAGACTAATGATTTATATAATGCATTCCCAACTTCTATCGTTGGAACTAGCAAAATATCAGCCTGTCCAGCCACTTCACTCGCGATTCCTTTATGCACTGCTGCTGAAATTGAGATGGCGTTATCGAGCGCTAACGGACCATCGACAATACAATTAGGAATTTGTCCGCGATGATTCATTTGGGTTAAAACGGCTGCATCTAATGTTGACTGCATCGAAGGATTAACCACTTCAACAGCAGCAATAGGTGCAACTTTTGGTACTGAGATACCGATTGAATTTGCCACTTTTACGGCATTAGTTAAAATCTGTATCTTTTCCTGAAGTTCCGGAGATATATTCATCGCCGCATCCGTAATGATGATAAGGCGGTCGTAATCTGGCACTTCAAATACAGCAACGTGTGATAGGATATTTCCTGACCGCAGTCCATATTCTTTATTCAAAACTTCCTTAAGAATAGTCGAGGTTGGAATATTACCTTTCATTAGCACATCTGCTTCACCTGAATGAACCGCTCTAACCGCAGCAACTGCCGCCTCTTCTTTTGATGAGACATTTACTACAACAAGCACCTCTGATCCTGCTTCATATCCCCCTTTTACAGAAAGGATTTGTTCAATTTTTTCTTGATTACCAAACAACAAAAAACGGGAAAGCTTGTTTTTTACGGCTTCTACTACAGCTTCAAGTACTTCTTCATCCTCGGCAGCTGCAACTGCAACGGTCACTTGTGATTGTTCGGCTGCAATACTGATAAGATCACTAAGTTTCATTTAGACGTTACCTTCTTTTCAATCGAAATTCCCCTTGTTACACCTTTTTATTATGCAATTATCGTGCCAACATATATTTTTGTAAGCGCTTTATATTGTTAACTTTCTCTGAATTTTTTGTGCAAATTCCTGCATACTTTGCAAATTATTGCGTGCTTTAATTTGCAAGATTATATTTTTCCAACTTATAATACAGACTTCTTAGGGATATCCCTAATGATTTAGCAGCTGCTGTTTTATTTCCACCATTTAGCCTTAATACTTCAGCAATTACTTCTGCTTCGTACTTTTCTACTAATTCCGTTAATGGAACATCCTTAATTTCAGTCTCAGCTAACAATTGTTTAGCAGGGGCTTTCTCACTCAAACTGTGTAATGGTTGTACATGTTTTATATCAATTAGTCTTTCCTGATAGTTCATAAAGATTACGGCCCTGCCTAGGACATTCTCTAGCTCCCTAACATTCCCTGGCCAGTCATATTCATACAAATAATTGATCGCGCCCTCAGTTAGCCCTTCCACTGTCCGACCATAATCCTGATTTATTTTATGCAGCAAATGTTCTGCTAGTGGTTTAATATCTTGTTTTCGCATTCGCAATGAAGGGATATATATCGGAATTTTATTTAAACGATAGTAGAGATCTTCTCTGAATGTTCCGTTGCCAATCCCTTTTTCCAAATTAACATTCGTAGCTGCAATGATTCTTACGTCAATTGGAATTGGTTTCGTTCCACCAACTCGAACGATCTCTCGTTCCTGCAATACCCGTAGTAATTTAGCCTGGGTATTTAATGACATTTCTCCAATTTCATCTAAGAAAATACTGCCATTATTCGCTTCTTCAAAAATACCTCGTTTGCCACCTCGTTTTGCTCCTGAAAACGCTCCTTCTTCATATCCAAAAAGCTCACTTTCTAACAGCGATTCTGAAATCGCAGCACAATTCACACGGACAAACTTATTAAATTTTCGTTTACTTTCGTTATGTATCGCATGTGCAAATAATTCCTTACCTGTTCCAGATTCACCTCTAAGTAAGACCGTAGCAGGAGTTTTCGCACCTAGTTTTGCTTGTTCTATAGCAAATTCCATTTCTTCTGATGAACCGATGATATCGTCAAACGTATATTTTGCTTCAAGTGACCGAATGATATGTCTAGCTCGATTTAATTCAGATGTTAATTGACTTATTTCAGATACATCATGAATGACACCAACACTACCCTTTAGCTTTCCATCCACAATGATCGGTGCAACGTTAACAATTACATCTTTTTCGTGAGGTCCTACCTTCATGCGGGCACCTCTTACAGCTCTTCTTGTTTTCAAAACTTGCATGTGCATACTTTCACCTTCAGATATATCTGCATTTGCAGGTTTTCCAATGACTTGTTCTTTTTCAAGTCCAGTGATCCGAGTGTACGCGCGATTAATTAATATGCCTCGCCCATCCTCATCAACAACCGAAATGGCTTCTTCAGAGGATTGAATAATTGCTTCTAGCAAAGTTTGTATTTCTTTTAAATTTGTAATTTCTTCAGCAAGATTTACAACTTCAGTAATATCTTTAAAAACAGCAAATGCCCCTAATAACATCCCCGATTCATTGACCATCGGAATTCGGGTTGTAATGATTTTACGGCCATTTTTCAAAACGAATTCCTGGTTGACCTCAATGGCTCTTGTCGTAAGAATGTCGGGTAATCGGCTATCAGGAATACACTCATATATATGTTTTCCAATTGCTTCTTCCTTCGTGACACCAATCATCCTTGATGCACTGTTGTTTAGTAAGATGACTTGGCTATCAATATTAATGACAATCATTCCATCATGGGTTGAATCTAAGATCAAATCGACCATAACTTTCTGCATAACCACAGCCACCTCCTAACAAAGATTTAAACCGTGCAATAATTTACACACTTTCATTATTTCTTTTTGCAAGAAAGTGCACACTTATATAATAACCTGAATTCTCCATCTTGACAAATTTTATTAATGACTTACATTTAATATATAGGTCGTTTTTATTGAAAGGATTTTTGATATGCAGCGTATACTGGCTCTAATTGTGCTACTAATACCAGGAGTTATTGCAGGGGTTGGAATTAAATTTATGAGGGATATGTTTTTTGGCGTTTTGCACAGCCCTATTCCATCCTTAATGCTACAATTTATTATTGGCTTTATTTTCTTTTTAGCAGGTCTCTCTTTTATAGGCGGATTCATTTTACACCGTGACCGGAAAAGAAATAAAGTTCAGGAAAAATTTCAAAACGAAAGCTCACCTGCTGGCGAGCAAAATAAATAATCCTGCTAATATAAGCAGGATTTTTTTACGTTTATACTGTTAAAGCTAATGCTTTCTTCGGATAATCTGTGATGATTGCAGAGCAACCAAATTCAATAAATTGTTTCATCTTTTTCTCATCATTTATTGTAAAAGGACGTACAGCAATCCCATTCAGCTTTGATTCTTCAACTATTTCCTTACTTATCGTCTGGTGATATGGATGAATTCCGTTCGTCTTAAGACGCTTTGCATAATCCCACGGCTCATAAAGACCTTCCATATACAAAATAGCGAGATCAATGGTACTTGAAATGCGTCTGCACTTAACTAAGCTATAATGATTAAAACTTGATATAACAATCCGATTTTCCAGACCATAGTCACTAATCATCTTCAAGGTCTTCTCTTCTATGTCCTTATACGACACTAACCCTGTCTTAAATTCGACATTTATTAGCAGCTGGTTTGATTTTGCCCAATCAAATACCTCTTCTAATGTCGGAATTTCACAAAAACCATACTTATCTTTAAACTTGTAGCTCACATCCATTTTTTTGATTTGTTTTAATGTATAATCTTTAACCCAGCCCTTATTTTTTCCATTCGTAGTACGTTTAACGGTTTCATCATGGATAACCACAATGACTCCATCCTTTGTCATTTGAATATCTAACTCAATTCCATCTGCGCCAACCCTGGCCGCTTCTTTAAAAGAAATCATTGTATTTTCCGGGTGTGTTCCGGCAGAACCTCTATGACCAAAAATTTTCGTTTTCATCATTGATATTCTCCTTTTTTTGGTATACTTCCATTATAGAGTAATTTTAGTAAAGGGAGAACCAAATATGAGACCATTGCAAATTTCTGCTGAAACAGCAATCCGCCTATCAAAAGCCCTAAATGTCCCGATTGAGCAAATCATGCATATGCCTCAACATATTCTTGTACAAAAGATGATAGAGCTGGAGAAAGCCGAAAAAGAAGAAAAATAAGAAAAACACCGTTCCCACTTGGAAACGGTGTTTTTCTATCATATAACAAATAATAAGTTCAATTGTAGTTACTCCTTACCCTCTCAAGACGCTTTGTGCTCAAGACGGAGCTTATCTGCCACCATTGCGATAAATTCTGAGTTTGTAGGCTTTGCTTTTGACATACTTACTGTATAACCAAAAAGATTAGAGATAGAATCGATATTGCCTCGACTCCATGCAACTTCAATTGCATGACGAATTGCCCGCTCAACACGGCTTGCAGTTGTATTGAATTTCTTTGCAATATCAGGATAAAGTACCTTTGTAATTGATCCTAATAATTCAATATCATTGTATACCATTGAGATTGCTTCTCTTAGGTAAAGATATCCTTTAATATGCGCAGGGACCCCAATTTCGTGAATAATACTTGTAATGCTCGCATCTAAATTTTTCGGACCATTTTCTGTACGAACAACATTATTTCCCGAATTTCGTTTAATAATCGGTGCAGTCTTTCCGCTTACTTGACGAATTCGACTTGCAAGGTTTTCCATATCGAATGGCTTGAGAATAAAATACGCAGCACCTAAATCGACAGCTTTTTTCGTCACATCCTCTTGACCAAATGCAGTTAACATGATGACATATGGCTGTTTTTCAAGATTTAATTCACGAAGTCTCTCTAATACTGCTAAGCCATCTAGATGAGGCATAATAATATCTAAAACGAGAACGTCTGGTTGTTTATCCTGAAGCATGTTTAGGCAATCTTGACCGTTATACGCAACACCTAATACTTCGATATCGTCTTGGCTCGATAAATATTCATCAAGTAAATTAACCAGTTCTCTATTATCATCAACCACACAAACTTTAATTTTTTTCACTCTATTTCCTCCTCAAGCTTAAATCCAGAAAATTTGTATATATTCTTATTCTAAAGAAAGAATTCGACAATGCAATAAGAATTCCTTTAATTTTTTAAAAAAATAGGAAAACTTTATTGAAAAATAAATTATTCTCCATTATACTGAAGTATTCGACTAAAAACGCCAATATTTATTGATGAAATTTGGGTTTTGTCGAAAAATCTTTAGACCCTTTTATTATATAAGCTCAATTAAAATTTGGCGATATCTTTTATAGAATTGAACAAAAAAAGGCAAGCATTAGCTCGCCTTTTTTTGTTCTTTTTTATAAATATCAATTCCCGCCTCACTTAGCATCCACTCGATATGGACACCATATCCGCTTGTTGGGTCATTTACAAATACATGTGTAACGGCTCCTATTAGTTTACCGTCTTGAATAATTGGACTACCGCTCATACCTTGAACGATACCACCTGTTTTTTCTAAAAGGCGTTTATCCGTTATTTTAACAACCATTCCTTTTGTTGCAGGAATTTTTTGAGGAACTGCACTCACAATTTCAATATCAAATTCCTCAACTTTATCATCTTCAACAACTGTTAAAATTTTCGCAGGTCCTGGTTTTACTTGGTGTGAAAGTGCGATTGGCAACGGCTTATCCATAATGCCGTTATTCACTTGTTTATTTAACTCACCAAAAATGCCAAATGGACTGTTACGTTTAATGTTCCCTATAATTTCTTTATCTGCTGAAAAACGTGCAAGCTTTTCACCTGGATCACCATTACTTCCTTTTTCAATTGAGGTAACAGTAGATCTAACAATTTGGCCATCCGATACGACAATCGGCTCTTTAGTATCCATATCTGAGATAACATGTCCTAATGCCCCGTACTTCTTCGTCTCCGGATGGTAGAAGGTCATAGTCCCTATACCCGCAGCAGAATCCCGTATATAAAGACCGATTCGATAAGCTTGATCGTTCTTATCCTTAAGTGGCATGAGCTTTGCCTTTATATCTTCATTGTCGCGAACAATTACCAGGTTTAACGGTTCTCCTGTCTTACCCGATTCTTGAACAAATGGTCCAACATCACTCATTTTTTCGATTTTCTTACCGTTAATTTCTTTAATAATGTCGCCAACCTCTACTCCAGCGATCTCGCCTGGGGACTTTTTCCCATCTTCTGTTTCGATTTGGTGATGTCCCACAACCAAAACACCTAGTGTATTTAGCTTCACACCAATTGACTGTCCTCCAGGAATAACCTTAAAATCAGATAAAACATTTACATTAACCTTTTTTACTGGAATACCAGCTAATTCAACCATCATCTCACCTTCACCGCTTTCATTTGCAGCAACTGAGATTTGTTTGTTCTCCACCGCTGATGAAAAGGCAAAATTGGCATCATGAGTAGTTGTTGTGACTGGTAGTGACGATTGGACTGTAAAATCTTGGCCTTCAAACAGAGTAAGTTGTAATGGAATTTCTAAATATTCTTTTACCGGCTTGTAAAACCCTAAAGCCATTATTGAAACAAGGAGAAATGTACCGATTATATATCTAATTTTATCTATTTTCATTTATTTTTCACTCTCCTCGCTCCTATCCCACGCCATAAATCAAACCACTACTAGAAGTGGTGACTTACTTACTAAAAAGTTTTTATGGCTACATTCTATAATTTGGCCTTTCAAGGCCACATTTATAACCACTATGAGATTAAAAAAGCTACCCAATTTGGATAGCATTACAAATAAAAATTGCTTCTCATTTTGTATATCATAAAGACATTAGTGTTTTACCATCTGTCTTGCATGTTTGCTTTCCTTCGCAAGATTCAATAATTCCTGTGCATGTTCCTTTGTTAAATCCGTTATTTCGACCCCGGAGATCATTCGGCTTATTTCTTTAACTTTAGCATCCTCATCCAATGATGTTACGGATGTGATAGTTCTACCTTGTACGGTCTCCTTGGAAATAAACAAATGAGTATCTGCCATGGCCGCAACCTGAGGGAGATGGGATATACAAAGGACTTGGGAGCCTATTGAGATACCATGGATTTTTTCAGCGATAGCTTGTGCAACACGACCACTAACTCCCGTATCAACCTCATCAAAAATAATGGATGTAACACCTTGATGCTTCGAAAAGATTCCTTTAATGGCAAGCATAATTCTTGATAACTCTCCACCTGAGGCAATCTTCGTTAAAGGTTTAAGTGGTTCACCTGGATTTGTCGAAATATAAAATTCAATATCATCTTTCCCATTTGGAGTGAATTTAATAGTCGAATTCTCAAAAAAGTTGATATCAAATTTTGCTTTTTCCATATATAGCTCTTTTAATTCCTGTGTAATTTTATGAATTAGTTCTTTTGCCAATTTTTTTCGAAGGTTTGAGATATTATCGGCTTCAAGCTTCACATCCTCTAGTACTGACTCGAGCTCTTCCTTAATCTTACCGATATGTTGCTCACGATTTTGAATCGTGTCGACTTCATCCTCTATTTTTGCTGCATATTCGAGGATTTCCTCAACAGTTTGTCCATATTTTCGCTTTAATTGAGCAATTTCATTTAAACGACCTTCAATAAAGTCAAGTCTTGCAGGATCATATTCTAATTCGTCTAATTGAGTTCTGATTTTATAGGAGATTTCCTCTAATAAATAGAAGCTATTGGAGATGGTCTCATGGATATTTTTTAATTCTTTATCAATATCCATAATATCTTCTGCATGATTCATGGCTAAGCCAACCCAGTCAAGGCCTTTTTGGTCACCATGAAGAGCATTATAACTATTTTGTAAGGCTTTGAAGATTTTTTCGTAATTTGAAATCTTTCTTCTTTCCTCGGTTAGTTCCACATCTTCATTCGGCTGCAAATTTGCATTGCCGATTTCATTTAATTGAAATTGAATTAAATCAAGTCGATGGGCCATTTCTTGTTCATTTTCATTAAAGCTTTTTAACCGTTGTTTTACCTGTAAATAGCTCTTATACACCTCTTGATAGGCCTTTAAGGCTTGTTCAAGCAATTTTCCACCGTATTGATCAAGCATATGAATATGTTGTTCCTGATTCATTAAATCTTGGTGTTCATGCTGACCATGGATGTCGATTAATGTTCTTCCAAATTCACGAAGAATCGAAATGGTGACGAGTTTTCCGTTTATTCTACAGACACTTTTCCCCGATTTAGATATATCTCTTCGTAAAACAATCATTCCCTCGCTTATTTCAATTCCAAACTCTTCAGCTTTCGCATAACAAGGATGATTGTTATTATCGATCAAAAATAGCCCCTCTATTTCTGCTCGGTCTTCGCCATATCGTACAAATTCTACAGAGCCTCTTCCTCCTACCAATAAATGGACAGCATCAATAATGATGGACTTACCCGCTCCTGTTTCACCCGTTAGAACTGTCAATCCTTTTTCTAATGAAACCGAAAGGGACTCGATAATAGCAAAGTTCTTTATTGATAATTCTGCTAACAATTTCTACACCTCCTAATTCCACTCTCTCCCTTAGAGCATGTCTAGGAATCGATTTGAAACTGTTTCTGTTTGTTCTGGTGTTTTACAGATAATTAAGATGGTGTCATCGCCACAAATTGTACCTAAAATTTCTTCCCAATCTAAATGGTCGATTAACGCACCGATCGCATTTGCATTCCCTGGAAGAGTTTTCATCACAAGCATATGCCCCGCTGAATCGATTTTCACAAAAGCATCCATTAACGAACGTTTTAATTTTTGAAGTGGATTAAAACGTTGATCAGCAGGTAGACTATATTTATAACGACCATCAATCATTGGTACCTTTACCAAATGAAGTTCTTTAATATCGCGGGATACGGTCGCTTGTGTGATGTTATATCCCTCACTTTTTAGAATATCGACAATTTCATCTTGTGTTTCTATATCGTTGCTCGTGATGATTTCACGAATTTTTATATGCCTTTGCCCCTTATTCATCGTGACATCCTCTCTCTCAAAACTTTGTTTTATTACCTCCTATGTTAGCCGATTCTGACAGAATTGTACATTTTTTTTAATGATTTATCGGGTTTTCAATATGTCTAGGGTAATATCCATTCTTCACGAAGAAAGAGGACAGCACTACGGCCATCCCCTCTATTATTTATCATTCTTTAAATTTGCATGTGCACTTTGTACGATCTCCTGCTCAGATACAGGCAATTTGTTTTCACCTTTTTCGGCAGGACCATTCCAGCGCAAATGGAGTAAAAATTCGATATTTCCTTCTCCACCTGTGATTGGCGAATAGGACAAATTAATGCAGTCATACCCTTCCTTTAAGGAAAACTCAATGATATGCGTAAGGACCGCCTCATGGGTTTTCGGCTCACGTACGATCCCTTTTTTACCAACCTGCTCTTTACCTGCCTCAAATTGCGGTTTTACAAGCGCCACAACGTCACTGTTCGGCACAAGAAGCGTTTTTAAAACAGGCAGAATTAAACGCAAAGAGATAAACGAAACATCGATTGTCGCGAACTCTGGTAGCCCGCTTTGTAGGTCTGCTGGCGTTACATAACGAAAATTAGTTCGTTCCATAACGACAACACGTTCATCCTGTCTGAGTTTCCACGCAAGCTGATTATAGCCAACATCAAGGGCATATGATTTTTTGACTCCATTTTGGAGTGCACAATCCGTAAAACCACCGGTTGAGGAGCCTACATCAATCATAATTTTATCCTTGATGTTTAAATCAAAATCTTTAATGGCTTTTTCAAGCTTTAAACCACCTCTACTGACATAAGGAATGACATTCCCCTTCACAACAAGTGGTATATCAATTTCTACTTTTTCTCCCGGCTTATCAAGTCGTTCTTCATTTGAATAAACAAGACCAGCCATAATGGATCGTTTTGCTTTTTCTCGTGTTTCGATTAGACCGCGTTCAACTAACAAAACATCGAGTCTTTCTTTTTTTGTACCCATATCTACACTCTTTTCTGTTTCTTAGGTACGAGATTGTGTATGCGCTCAACCACATTCTCAGTTGTCATGCCAATTTCATGCAACAGGTCATTTACATTTCCATGCTCAATAAATTGGTCTGGAATGCCCATTCGGTCGATTGATGCATGTTGATATCCATGTTCTTGTGCAAATTCGAGAACAGCACTTCCAAATCCACCCATTACTACTGACTCCTCAATAGTTAACACCGGGAGGCTTGACCCTAAGATTTGGTGCATCATATCATTATCGAGTGGTTTGATAAAACGGGCATTGACCACTCTTACAGATATATCTTCTTTTTCAAGTCGCTCTGCTGCTTCTAAGGCCATTGAAATCGTAGTACCAAAGGTTAGAATGACAGCATCTGTACCAGTTTTTATAATTTCCCATGTACCGATTGGAATAACCTTAAGCTCTTCATCCATTTCGACTCCAAGTCCATTTCCTCTTGCATACCTTAAAGCGATCGGACCATCATCATATTGAATCGCCGTATTCACCATGTGCTGACCTTCATTTTCATCCTTCGGCATCATTAGGACCATATTTGGAATATGTCTTAAGAAAGGAATATCGAACACACCTTGATGTGTTTCTCCATCTGCCCCTACTAAACCTGAGCGGTCAATTCCAATGAACACATTTAAATTTTGGCGACATATGTCATGCACAACCTGATCATAAGCTCTTTGCAAGAATGTCGAATAAATAGCTAAGAAAGGTTTCATATTTTGCGTGGCCAGGCCAGCAGCCATCGTAGTTGCATGCTGTTCTGCAATTCCCACGTCGAACATTCTGTCAGGGAATTCTTTTGCAAACTTTTCAAGTTTTGAACCTACTGGCATTGCAGGTGTTATTGCAACAATTCGATTATCATTTTTTGCTAGCTTTCGGACCGTTTCACTAATAACAGCACTCCATGCTGGAGGTGGATTTACAGGCTTAACGAAATCCCCTGTCTCGATTTTATAAGGACCTGTTCCATGCCATGTACCAATCTTATCTGTTTCCGCAGGGGTGTAACCCTTCCCTTTTTTGGTAATCACATGAACCAACACTGGCCCTTTTGTTTTCTTTGCATATTCAAGTGTCTCAAATAAATCCTCATAATTATGTCCATCAATTGGCCCTAGGTAGGTGAATCCTAGTTCCTCAAAGAAAACTCCAGACACAAGTAAATATTTAAGGCTGTCCTTGATACGCTCAGCAGTTGAAGCAAGCTTGCCACCTACAGCTGGAATCTTTTTGAGTAAATACTCAAGCTCATCTTTTACCCAGTTGTATTTACCCGCTGTACGTAGCCTTGCGAGAACATTATGAAGTGCACCAACATTTGGTGCAATCGACATCTCATTATCGTTTAATATGACAATCATATCTTTCTTTTCATGGCCGATATGATTTAATGCTTCTAATGCCATTCCACCTGTTAAGGCACCATCACCAATGATCGGAACGACAAATTCCTTAGTTCCTTTAATATCTCGTGCAGCAGCCATTCCCATAGCTGCGGAAAGACTGGTTGAGCTATGTCCAGTTTCCCAAACGTCGTGTTCACTTTCAATCCGTTTCGGAAACCCACATAGCCCTTTATATTGTCGCAATGTATCAAATTCACAAGCCCGACCTGTCAAAATTTTATGTACATAGGACTGATGCCCAACGTCCCAAATGAATTTATCCTTTGGGCTATCAAATTCCTTATGTAAAGCGATTGTTAATTCAACAACCCCAAGATTAGGTCCAATATGTCCACCTGTCTTGGAAAGCTTTTCGATTAAAAATTGACGGATATCCTGACTAAGATTATTTAATTCATCTATAGACATATTTTTTAGGAACTTAGGGTCTTTAATACTTAGAAGATCCAAAGGATTCACTCACTTTCATTTACTATGTAATACATTTTCAAGAATGTATTTTAATGATCTCTGGATGCGATTAGATTACACATATAGTCTAGTATATCATGTTTCATATCAACACTATATAAAAACCGCCTTGCTTCATCTACATGAAAGGTTAATTTCTCCTTTGCACCCTCAAGAGTTAATAATGCAGGATACGTATTCTTATGATTACCAGTATCACTGCCGACCGGTTTCCCTAGTTTAACTTCTGTACCTTCAATATCTAAAATATCATCTCGAATTTGAAAGGCTAAACCTAAATGATGCGCAAATTGCGTAAGCTTATCAAGCTGTTCACTAGTAGCATCTGCAAGAATCGCGCCTGCAATCACACTATATGCTAATAATTTTCCTGTTTTATGGCGGTGAATGTATTCTAATTCATCCAGGTTCAAGACTTTACCTTCTCCTTCCATATCCGCCACCTGTCCTCCAACCATACCTTCCGGACCAGAGGCCTTTGCTAATTCAGTAACAAGCAACAGCTTTTTTTCAGGGGATAATTCAGCACTAATGAATTCAGTAATTACCTGAAAGCTATATGTCAATAGTGCATCACCCGCTAAGATTGCTACTGCCTCTCCAAACACCTTATGATTGGTAGGTTTTCCCCTACGAAGATCATCATCATCCATACTTGGTAAGTCATCATGAATAAGGGAATACGTGTGAATCATTTCAATAGCACACGCAGTCGGTAATCCGATTGCTTCATCTTTTCCAAAAGAACGAAGTGTACCAAGGAGTAATAAAGGGCGGATCCGTTTCCCACCCGCTTCAAGAGAGTAGTGCATCGCTTCCTTTATTATTTTTGGGGCTGATAGGCTAGAAATATACTTTGGAAGCTGTTCTTCAATATTATTTTTTTGTACACCTAAAAATTGTGTTATCTCAGTTGGATTCATGTTCATTCTTCCTCCTGAATCGAAAACGGTTCAAGTTCACCGTCTTCACGTAAGATTTGCTCCATTTGCTTTTCAACATGTTGGAGCTTGTCATGACAAAGCTTTGAAAGCTTCATGCCTTCTTGGAAATAAGTGATTGCTTTTTCTAAAGGGACATCTCCTTCTTCAAGATGCCCGACAATTTGCTCGAGTTTCTCCATTGCTTCCTCAAAGGATAATACCTTTTCTTCACTCATCTATTGTCTCTCCTCTATTTCAATTACTTCACAGTCAAGATGACCATCCGACAGCTTAACCTTGATTTTATTCCCCTGTTCAACTTGCTGTACACTTTTGACTAATTGTTCTTCCTGATCATATACAAGGCTATACCCACGATCCATGATTTTTAACGGACTAAGTGCCTCTAGCTTCGATACTTGGGACGAAAAAGCAAATTGCTTTCGTTTCAAAATTTGTGTAAATTCTTTTAAAAGCATCTTTGTATTAAGTTCCTGCTTTTGTTTGGCACGAATTAGCTTTTCACTTGGATGGTTATGCTGCAATCGTAAGCTAAGCTTTTGAAATGCTTCTTGCTTACGAGATATTACCATAGCCCCTTCTCTTTCTAAACGGTCTACCAAACGGTCTAGTTGTTGTTGCTTTTGATCATAAAGATTTTTCGGAAATCGAAAAGCATAGGATTTTTTCAATGTATCTAAGCGTTTTGAATCACGTACGAGTTTTTCTTTCATAGCACGCAGTAGACGTGTATGTCTAACAAGTAAGCGTTCTGACAGCTCGGCCATATGTGGCACAGCTAATTCAGCAGCTCCTGTTGGTGTAGGTGCACGTAGATCTGCCACAAAATCAGCGATCGTAATATCTGTCTCATGTCCCACTGCAGAAATAATGGGCACCTTCGACTGAAAAATCGCTCTTGCCACGATTTCTTCATTAAATGCCCAAAGTTCTTCAATTGAGCCACCACCACGGCCAACAATTAACACATCAATTTTTCCAAATTCATTCGCTTTTTCGATGGCTTTAACGACTGATGGCCCCGCATTCACCCCTTGGACAAGCGCAGGAAAGACAATAATTTTTGCGATTGGATATCTACGTCTAATCGTTGTAATTATATCGCGAATCGCAGCTCCTGTTGGTGATGTAACAATCCCAATATAATGTGGTATCTTAGGTATTGGCTTTTTAAAGTTTTGCGAGAAAAGTCCTTCTGCTTCAAGTCGTTTTTTCATTTCCTCGTAGGCTAAGTATAAATTTCCTATCCCGTCTGGCTGCATTTCTTTTACATAGATCTGATAGTTTCCATTTGATTCAAATACTGTAACCTCGCCGCGAAGCAAAACTTTCATCCCATTTTCAGGAGTAAATTTTAAATCTCGGTTGTAGCCAGCAAACATCACAGCTTGAATTCGTGCTGATTGATCTTTTATTGTAAAATACATATGTCCGCGACTATGTGCCTTAAAATTCGAGATTTCTCCCTTCACCCAAATATCCTGAAGATGAGGGTCCGCATCAAATTTACGTTTAATATATTTTGTTAAAGCTGTTACGGTTAGATATCGATTCTGTTCCATTCCTACCAATCCCTACTTCCTAGAAAGAAGGGCGAAATTTTTTGCAGACTGAACCGTATTATGAAGAAGCATTGTAATGGTCATAGGACCTACTCCACCTGGTACCGGTGTAAGATAGCTTGCTTTCTCTTTTGCTTCGTCAAAAACAACGTCCCCTACAAGCTTACCAGTTGATTCAAGACGGTTTACACCAACATCAATCACAACTGCACCTTCTTTAATATAATCTCCAGGAATAAAGTTAGCCTTTCCGACAGCAGCAACTAAAATATCCGCCTGAAGGGTCATTTCTTTCAAATTTTTAGTCCTTGAATGACAATACGTTACTGTAGCATTCTCTTTAAGGAAGAGTTGTCCAACTGGTTTTCCGACAATATTACTTCTGCCAACAACCACAACATGCTTACCTTCGATTGATATTTGTTTAGATTTAACCATTTCAACAATTCCAAAAGGTGTACATGGTAAGAAAGCATCTTGTCCAGTCATCATGCGACCAATGTTAATCGGATGAAAACCGTCCACATCTTTTTCGGGTGAAATTCTTTCGATAACTGCCGTTTCATTAATCGTATTTGGTAATGGTAACTGAACAAGAATACCATGGATAGAAGGATCCTGGTTTAAGCGGTCAATTTCACTAAGTAAAAATTCTTCCGTAATGGTATCTGGATATTCTAGCATCAAGGAGTAAATGCCAGTTTCCTTACATGCTTTATCCTTTCCTTTTACATAGGATCTTGAAGCTGGGTCATTACCAACTAATAATACAGCTAATCCAGGAACAATACCGTCTTGTGATAAATTCTTTACCTCTTCTGCAATTTCATTACGCTTTGTTTGTGCTAATTCTTTCCCACTAATAATCTCTGCCGACATTTTTCCAACTCTCCCTTATGTACACATTGAATTCTTTTATGGACTACAGCGATATTCTACTTTACTAATGTATCTTTTATTTTCGATAGAATAGCATTAATAAAACGACTCGAGCTATCATCACCAAATTCTTTAGCAAGTTCAATTGCCTCGTCAATACTTACCTTAACAGGAATCTCCTCTATAAATTTCATTTCATAGACAGCGATGCGTAAAATCGAACGGTCTACATTTGCAAGTCTTTCAAGATTCCATTTTTCTAGATGCTCTCGCAATAAAGAATCAATTTCTTCTTTATGCTTGATAACTCCATGTACAATCTGTTCTAAGAAAGGATCTGAAGTCTCATCTTCAAGTACACTTTCAATCGCTTCATTTGGGTCACTCTGGCTTACATCAACTTGGAATAACGATTGCATAGCCTTTTGTCGTGCTGTACGTCTTTTCATACGATTTATTTCTCCTTTATATATAGTAAAACTTTTGTCCCACTATCAGTTGCATACTAATAACATGATAATATCATAAAATAATTTTAAAATAAAAACCAACTCTTTATTGTGAGGTAAAAATAAAAAAGTCTGATAGCGTTTGCCATCAGACTAACTATTGCTTACATCTCTTCTTCTACTTCGGCTTCAGGTTTTTGCGTTTCAAATAATACACCAACAACATGGATGTTTACCTCATTCGCATCTAAAGCTGTCATATTCAATAAAGCCTGGCGTACATTGTCTTGAATTTGACGAGCAACATTCGGAATAGAAACGCCAAAGTTCATTACACAGTACACATCCACAATAATTCCGGTTTCTGTTAGCTCAACTTTAACACCTTTTCCGTGGTTCTTCTTTCCAAGTTTCTCAACCACTCCAGAAGCAAAGTTCCCTCTCATTTGTGCGACTCCTTCAACTTCTGAAGAAGCAATACCTGCAATAACTTCAATTACTTCTGGTGCAATTTCAACCTTACCCAGACCGTTACTGCCTTGATCCATTTCTAAAATATTCGTTTCCGCTGCCATCAGCAAGCACCTCCTATTTAACTTTATTCAGCCCATCACTTCTATATGTGGTGGTTCAATACTGCATTAGTAATCAATTCAGATGGAGGTTCAAATCCCATCTGAATAAAGTTAAGCCTCCGGCGGATGCCACGATTTTTCAAAGGTAATTTTTCGAGCAAACTCGAAAAAAATCGGGCGCAAATACGCCGCCAAGGCGTATTTGATCGTACTACTTCATAACCTCATATAATTCAAGAAATTTTGTGTTGAAGTCTCCACCTACAAATTTTTCATGATTCATAAGCTTAAGGTGGAAAGGAATTGTAGTGTGTACACCCTCAATTACAAATTCACTTAGAGCACGCTTCATTCTTGCGACTGCTTCTTCCCGAGTTGCCCCATATGTAATGAGCTTCGCAATCATCGAATCATAATATGGAGGTATTGAATAACCAGGATATGCAGCAGAGTCTACCCTTACTCCTAGACCACCAGGTGGCAAATACATTTCAATTTTGCCTGGCGAAGGCATGAAATTCTTCTCTGGGTTCTCTGCATTGATTCGGCATTCAATGGCCCAACCATTAAATGTTACATCACTTTGAGTGAGTGAAAGCTCTTTTCCTGATGCAACACGAATTTGTTCTTTAATTAAGTCTACACCTGTCACCATTTCAGTAACGGGATGCTCAACTTGAATTCTTGTATTCATTTCCATGAAATAGAATTGATCATTGACATGGTCATAAATAAATTCAATTGTACCAGCACCTGAGTAGTCAACAGCTTTTGCTGCTTTAACGGCAGCATCACCCATTTTTTGTCTTGTAGCCTCACTTAGAGCAGGAGATGGAGTTTCCTCAACTAGCTTTTGTAAACGTCGTTGAATGGAGCAATCTCTCTCTCCTAAATGTATCACATTTCCGTGGTTGTCGGCCATTACTTGAATCTCAACGTGGCGGAAATCTTGAATATATTTTTCAATATAGACACCAGGATTTCCAAAAGCAGTAGCAGCTTCCTGTTGAGTGATGTTGATTCCCTTAATAAGTTCCTCTTCATCCTTCGCAACACGGATTCCTTTTCCGCCTCCACCAGCAGTCGCTTTAATAATGACTGGGTAACCCATATCATTTGCCAGCGCGATTGCTTCACCTGAATCTTTAATGATTCCTTGGGAACCAGGCACAATCGGTACACCTGCTTCTCTCATCGTTTCACGGGCAACATCCTTTGTACCCATTTTATTAATGGCTTCAGGGCTTGGACCAATGAAAGTTAGATTTACTTCGCGACAAAGCTCCGCAAAGTCTGCATTCTCAGCTAAGAACCCATAACCTGGGTGAATCCCTTCACTTTCAGTAAGCTTTGCAACGCTAATAATATTTGTAAAGTTTAAATAGCTATCCTTTGAAGATTTCGGACCAATACAATAGGCCTCATCTGCCAGTTGAACGTGAAGAGATTCCCGGTCCGCCTCAGAGAAAACAGCTACCGTTTCAATTCCGAGCTCTTTACAGGCACGAATTATACGAACCGCAATTTCACCACGGTTTGCTATTAGTATTTTTTTTAACATGAGGGTCGCTCCTTACTTATTTGAACAATCATACTATGCTTTTACTAGGAATAATGGTTGACCATACTCCACAAGCTGACCATTCTCAACCAATATTTCAACGATTTCTCCATTTACTTCTGCTTCGATTTCGTTAAATAACTTCATCGCTTCGACGATACAAACGACTGAATCTTCTTTAACTTTATCACCTTTTTGTACATATGCACCTGCATCTGGAGATGGAGATGCATAGAAAGTACCAACCATCGGTGAAACAATTTTATGTAGGTTTTCATCAACTGCAGGTGCTGCTGTAACAGGTTCAGCCGGCTGTGCCTGCGGTTGTACAGGTTGTGCTTGTGCTGCAGGCTGAGCTACTTCACTAACAACCGGAGCAACCGGCTGTGCTTGCACCTTGCTTTCTACAATGGTTTGTACAGTTGTTTCTTTACTTTTCTTCATTTTAATTTTTGAGCCTTCACTCTCAAAAGTAAACTCGTCAATATTTGAATGATCAACTAACTTAATAAGTTCACGTAATTCTTGAATTTTAAACATCCATTACACTCCTTGTGATTAAATCGAAATATAAAACTATAAATTGGTGTCAACATTTTATTGCTAGTATTAGTACCACATACTAACATGATACGATACTTAAAACCCTCTTTTCAATATATTGCGGAGATTTTTTCACGAAAACGTTTTTATTGATTTCCCATCTTCTCATCTATTTTACCAAAAAGAAAAGAAAGTACAGCATTTTAGCCGTACTTTCTTTTACCTTTTATTTTTCTTTTTCACCAGTTAATTCAAACTCTACTGCAACATTTTGGAGTTCGCCTAACTCGCTGCGAACAAGTCGTAGAATCTCATTAGCTTGTTGCTTTGAGCTTTCCTTAGATTTAACTGTAATCTTAATCTTGTCACCTTCTACGCGAACTAAAGCATCCTCGTAGTTATTTCCTTTGATAAGCATCTCGATAATCTTTTCTTTTGATTCAATATCTTCTAGCTTCTTTAACTCATCGTATGCTTTAAGCTTTTGATCTGCTGTTAGTTCTGTTGAAGCCGCTTGAGCTTCTAAATTACTTCTTATTTTACTGCGGTGCTCATCAATTTCTAAGCGTAATGCAGCAAACATATCATCACTAGAAACAGAAGAAATCACATTACCATCTTCATCTTCCTCGACAGTTACACTTGCACCGTCTTTATTTTCAGTAGATGTTTCCACATTTTCATTTTCTTTTTCATTATCCTTCTGTTCATCCTGCTCCATCGCAACATCGTTAGGATTGTTTTCAGGAGTCGTAATATAATAGACTGATAACACTACTACTAGACTTAACATTGTTAATAACCATACAGTTTGTTTTTTCAATAACATTTTATGAATCCCCCTTCGTTTTCCTTGGTACAACTGCTACCTTATGATTTGGTACATCAAAACCTTTTGTCACAGCCTCTACTACCATTTGTTTTATTTTTGCATTCTCAACACCTTTAGCAACGATTAAAACACTTCGTATTTCAGGCTTTTCAATCTTCAAGACGATTGGTGTTTCAGAATCCCCGCTGCGGATGATGACAACTTGTTCATCTTTTGTAATATCCTCAACTTGTCTTTTTCCACCGTCCCTATCTTCCTCATTTGTGATTTGACTTTGGGTAACGGTGTTTTTTTCAAGTATTTTTGATTCAGTAGCATCTACACTTACTGAGACAATGACATCCTCTACTCCAGCAATTGCTTCAAGTGCTTCTTTGAGCTCGTTTTCATAACGATCTTCATATTTTGCAATTGCTGTTGTTAGTTCATCTTTCTGTCCTCCAAATGTTGGCTCATCCTTTGCACTTACTTCTGAAGAAGTAGCTGGTAAAACAGAAGAAGATGTTGGTTTGTCATCTGAAAATAGATTACTAATTAACATAAAGGCTATCCCAACTGCTAATAAAAGTAAGAAATATTGGTTTTTCTTGTTTCCCTTTTTATCTGGTGGATCATCCTTGGACCCGGAGAACATTCCTTTGATTTTGTTCAAGATTCCTTTGTCCTTATCCATCTACGACTCTTTCCCCCCTTCCACAGTGACTACAATTTTTTCGGAGTCAATTTCCCATCTGGAAGCTAATGTTTTTGTGATTGCTTTAACATTGTTTTGATCTACTTTTTTATACACTGGCTCATTCTGTTTGGAGGTATCAATCTCAACTGCTTTTACTACTGCTACATCATCAGGTTCGGCTGTCTCATTTGATAGCACCACCTCAATTGACTGAATGTCATCCAACATTTCATCCAAAGTAACAATCTCTTTACTGTCTGCTGCACTTGAAAGGGATACATTTACTTTTTGAACAGTTAAATCATATTCGTTTTGCACCAACTCCTCTTCCACTTCAGATTCCAATTGGACAGCCATTGTTTCTAAAATATATGCACGTTGTGAGGCTTGTATTTCTTTTTTCTTCAAATCTATTAAATTTTCTAGATTTTTTTCACTTTGAACTGGTTTTAAATTCATATTTAACAAGGCCTGGTCCAAATCAGATTTAAAAAGTGAGAACAGAGGAGTTAAGATAATTAGGATTAACAAAAGCCCTGTTACCATTTTTACGTATTTTTGCATACTTGAACCCGGCAGAAGCATGTCCACAATTGTCGCGAGTAAAATGAATAAAATAATATTCGTAATCCATTCGGCAATAAAACTCAGTGTCCTCACCTCCTTGGCCTTTTGTCTAGCTCCAGGCGCCATCGTCTCGAGGTCATAAGCCAATTGCTTCGGAAGGTAAAATACACCTTCTGTCAGCCCTCGTCTTATGCTTGTCGCCGATAATCGGGCACCTTGCGCCTTTTTATCTAACCATCAATGTCAGGTTTCCAGCTGCAATAATAACCGTGATACTTAGGAAAAACATAAGTGACACGATCGCTAATGCTGCAAAGATATAAACGACACTTTTACTAATGATATCTAAACAAGCAATGACCGGTCCCCCGCCAAGTGGCTGCAGAAGTGCAGCTGCAAGCTTATAAATAATGGCTAAGGACAGCACCTTAATCGCAGGGAATGCTGCAATTAGCAGGAGAATAACGACCCCAAAAATACCAACTGTGTTTTTCAGAATGACCGAAGCACTAATCACAGTATCAGTGGCATCCGTAAACATCCGGCCAATGACCGGAATAAAATTTCCGGTAATAAATTTTGCCGTCCGAATTGTTATTCCGTCTGCAACCGCCGTTGTCGTTCCCTGCACTGAGATAACACCTAAGAAAATTGTCAGGAAAACCCCGATGATGCCAATACTCACATTTCGTAGTAACTGTGCAAGCTGCGTTACCTTGTAATGTTCACTTAACGTACTTACAATGCTTAGTAAGGCTGACATAAACAACAAAGGTAAAACGATATATTGAATCAAAAGCCCGCTGGTATTCATTAAAAATAAGATCAGTGGGTGGAAAAATGCTGCTGATGCAATTCCACCTGATGATGCCACTAACGCAAGCAATAATGGAACAAGTGCTAGTATAAAATTGATCATCGTCTCGATGGCTTCCTCTGTGTACATGATGGCAACCCTGAAGCTATTTAGTGCAATGATGATTAACACCATGTAAACAATTGCATAAGCCACTTTACTAACGGCACTCTTCTCAAATGAATTTTGCAATGTTTGTAAAAACATACTAAAGATCGTAAGCATGATTAGTGTGCTAAGAAGTTTTCCATTTGCTATCAATTCATGGAACACGAACTTGACGAGTCCAAGCATCCATTCCTTCAATGAAAGCTCCTTCTCGCCCTGAATGAATTCTAGTAAACTACCCTTTTGACTTTCAGGTAAATAACCTCCATAATCCGTAACAATTTCATCCCAAAATTGTTTTATTTCGTCGATGCCAAGGGTTTCTAGTTGTTCCTCAACCTGTTCATGAATTTGGTTTTCGATGATGTCTTGCTGCGAGGGTGAGGCTTGTACAATATGTGGTAAAGAAAAAAAGAAAAGAAATAGAGCTAGAATAGATAAGGTTTTACTACCGGTCAATGCCAACCACCCCCCTGAAAACCTTGGTTTCAATTTCAATCGTTTAACTAGGAATAAGTCCAATGATTGTTTCTATTAATACTGTTAAAATTGGTATAGCTAGTGCTAAAATTAGAATTTTCCCTCCGAGTTCAATCTTTGAGGCTAGTGACCCTTGGCCTGCATCTTTTGTAATCTGTGCGCCAAATTCAGCGATGTAGGCTATTCCAATGATTTTGAGAATGGTTTCCACATATACGGTGTTCACATTTGCGTTAATCGCAACTTTCTCAAGCATGCGAATGATATCTGCAATTTCCCCTACTAAAAATAGAAAAATTACACAGCCGATAAATACGACAAGCAAAAAGGCAAAGGTAGGTTTTTGTTCTTTTACAATGAGTGCCAGAAAGGTTCCAATTAAACCTAATCCAACGATTTGTATAATCTCAATCGCTCATCCCCTCCTTACCCCTGAAAGAGGAATACGGCTTTTATCTTTTTAAATAGATCCTCAACGATTGTTGCAACCATAAACAGGATATATATGAAGCCCAACAATGTAACCCACTGGGCATATTCCTTTTTACCCATCTGATCTAGGATTGTATGGAGAAAGGCAACCACAATTCCTACACCGGCTATTTGAAATATAATATTTACATCCACTCCCATTCGCTTCTTCTCCCCCTAAATCAATAAAATGACTACTAATAAACCAGACAAAAAGCCCAGGCTTTTCACCATTTTTTCGTAACGCATTTGTCTATCTTTCGCATCACTTTCTTCACGTTCAAGATGGGTTATAGCAAGTTTAATGTGCTTCTGTTGTGAGGTTCGATCATGCTGTCCAAGCGTTTCTCCAAACTGTTGAAGAATCTCAATTTCTCCTTGATGAAAGGCAGTCAATTTGGAAACCTCTTTTAGACTTTCATCCCAAGCTATCTTGACACTTACCTCTCCTGTTTGAAGTCGTTTAGCAAAGCCTTCAAAAAAGTAAGATACAGGCTTCGGAATTTGCCGCGAGAGATGGGTAGCAACATCAATTAAGGGTACATGTCCATACATAATTTCTGCTTCCAGTGATTGTAAGGCTGTTTTTAACATCCTTAACTGACGAGGTCGTTCACTTAAACGTCGTGCTGCTTCAAATCCTGCCCAAGTGGTTGCAAGAAGAATGAATATGGCTCCTAAAATTTTTATCATCTACGTCACGCTCACTTTTGGTAAAAGATGCTTTCCAGTAGGACCTAAGATGGATTTTATGGTTCCTGGCCCCTTTGTGCGTGATAACTCTACAAATCTCTCTATTACTCCTGCTTCAATAATCTTCTGTAATGATGGTCGCTTCGTGAGGTCCGAAATTTGATGTCCATGTGCAGTCACAATCAAACTTACCCCAGCATTAACTGCTTCCATAATCGCTTGACTGTCTTCCTCCCTACCAATTTCATCAACAATTAATACGTCAGGACTCATTGACCTGATCATCATCATCATCCCCTCAGCCTTTGGACAAGCATCTAGGACATCGACTCTAGGCCCAAATGAAGCTTGAGGAACTCCTTTAACACAGCCCGCGATCTCGGAACGCTCATCAACGATTCCGACCTTTAACGCTGGAATGAGTCTAGTTTCGATTCCTGTACTAATCATCCTTGCAAGATCCCTCAGTAAAGTGGTTTTGCCAGTTTGTGGTGGACCAATGATGATGGTATTTTTCCAATAAGAATCATAGAGATAAGGTGCAAGTGGAGCTGCAACTCCAATTTTTTGCTTTGCAATTCGAATGTTAAAGGAAGTCACATCTCGAATCGCTTTGACATTTCCATTCTCCGTGATCACTTTTCCAGCTAGTCCCACTCGATGTCCACCTTGGATGGTGACATAGCCCCGCTTTAGCTCTTCTTCAAGTGTATAAATCGAATATTGACCAAGTTTGTTCAGGAGCTGAACGGCATCTTCACCTGTAACGGAATAATTATGAAAAATAGGGATTCCATTTTCAATGATTTCAAGAGGTCGAGCCACTCTTATTCGGATTTCTTCCATTTTTTCTATGCGTTCTGGAGGATACTTGTTTATAAGGCTTGCAATTGATTTTGGTAGCACGTCAATTATTTCTTTCATCTAGTAAACTCCTCACATAATCTCTCATAATTCAATGTATGCAGGCTTGGACACATTATGCCTACTACTCAATCGATTTCTATTTGAAGATTCCATACAAAATAAAGGCAACCCCAATTCCTATAAAAAGCAGCTTCGAATACGATAACTGATCAGCCAAACCAATCAGTCCAATTGACATAGTCGCAATAAGAATTAGCGGCCCCACAACAGCTAGTGATGCATTAACCGCTAACGCTTTTTTCACATCATTAAAAACCAGCATTAATATCGCCGCCGTTATTTCTAAGCAACCGGATAAAATTCGCAGGCCTGCCATCGTTAAAACACTTGAATCAAACATCGAAAATATTCGTTTCATCGTTGTCCCCACCCAATAAAATTTCTTTTGTACAACCTATGCTTGTTCAATCATTTTCAGAAGAGAAATTTTTATGGGTAGGATTGGTGGTGGTGTTATTGTGGTTTATCTACTGCAGCCCCCGAACATAAAAAAAAGAACCCATCTAAAAAGATGGGTCCCCAATCAATCTCAATATTGATTATGCACGTGATACGTATGATCCTTCAGTAGTGTTAATGATTAACACATCGCCTTCATTAATGAAGAAAGGAACTTGAACGATTAAACCTGTTTCAAGAGTTGCTGGCTTTGTACCACCAGAAGCTGTATCCCCTTTGATGCCAGGTTCTGTTTCAGTAACCTTAAGCTCAACTGTGTTTGGCAGCTCAACACCTAATGTTTCGCTTTGGAACATCATGATGTGTACTTCCATGTTTTCTTTTAAATATTTTAATTCATACTCGATTGCAGATGCTGGTAGCTCAATTTGCTCGTAAGACTCATTGTCCATGAATACATGTGAATCACCGTTAGCATACAGATATTGCATTCTGCGGTTTTCGATTTGTGCTTTTGCTACTTTTTCGCCTGCACGGAATGTTTTCTCTTGAACGGCACCTGTACGAAGGTTACGTAACTTAGAGCGTACAAATGCAGCTCCTTTTCCTGGTTTAACGTGTTGGAAATCCATTACTCTCCAAATTCCACCGTCCACTTCAATTGTCAAACCTGTACGAAAATCGTTAACTGAAATCATATACTATTTCCTCCTAATTCAATTGCGACAAACCTTTGTCTATAAAATAATTAACTCTTTCTTAGAGAATGTTAGTGATTCATTGCCGTCTTTTTTGACAACTACATCGTCCTCAATTCTCACGCCACCTAGACCTGCTATGTAAATACCTGGTTCACAGGTTACAATCATTCCTGGTTCTAACACATTGTCAGATCGGAATGATAATGATGGCTGTTCATGAACCTCCATACCAAGACCATGTCCAGTTGAATGACCAAAATATTCACCATAGCCCTTTTCCGTAATATAATCACGAGTTAAGGCATCGGCTTCTATTCCTGTGATGCCGGCCTTAATGCCGGCCATACCACGAAGCTGAGCTTCTAAAACAACATCATAAATGTTTTTCAGTTCGTCGCTAGGATTCCCTACAGCGACGGTACGTGTGATATCTGAGCAATATCCTTTATAATATGCACCAAAATCAAGGGTTACAAAATCACCTTTTTCAATCACTTTATCACTCGCTACCCCATGCGGTAATGCTGAGCGATAACCTGATGCAACGATTGTGTCAAATGAAGATGAAGTCGCTCCTTGTTTTCTCATAAAAAATTCTAACTCAGTAGAAACTTCAATTTCAGTAATACCAGGACGAATCACATCTAAAATATAAGTAAAGGCGGCGTCAGCTATCTCCGCAGCTTCCTTTAATATCTTAATCTCTGAATCCGTCTTAATCAAGCGTAACTTTTCAATCACTCCTGAAACAGGAATAAGTTCTGCTTGAACACCTTTATCGTAGGCAGTAAAAGTTGCATAAGAAAGATCATCTTGTTCAAACCCAAGCTTTTTAATTCCCATTTTTTCAGCCTGTTTAGCAACCTCTTCGATGATAGGTCCTGAATGTTGAACAATTTCAAATTCCTTCACCTGTTCACTGGCCTGCTCAACATAACGAAAGTCTGTAATAAAAACTGCCTTCTTTTCTGAAATAAGGGCAACTCCTGCGGTACCTGTAAAATTAGTTATGTAACGTCTGTTATAACTATTCGTAACTAATAAGCCATCAATTCCAAAACCTGAAAAACTTTCACGTAGCTTTTCTAATTTACTCATCTAGCTTTCCCCCTAAATGGTCTATCATTGCTAATAACGCAAGTTTGTAGCCGTATACACCTACTCCGACAATTTGCCCAATTGTAACAGGAGCGATGACTGATGTGTGTCGAAATTCCTCGCGAGTATGAATATTCGAAATATGTATCTCCACCACAGGTACAGTAACGCCAGCAATTGCATCGCGAATCGCATAGCTATAATGCGTAAAAGCCGCTGGATTCATTACGATTCCATCGTATTCTCCTTCGGCATTATGGATAGCATCAATAATCGCACCCTCGTAATTCGATTGGAAGCAATCCAGCTCCACATTCTTGTTTTGTGCAAACTCAGTTAGGTCTTTCTCTACATCGGCTAGCGTGAGACTCCCATAAATATGCGGCTCCCTTTTTCCAAGTCGATTTAAATTAGGTCCATTAATAAGGAGTATTTTCTTCATATATAAATCTCCCTTTAAAAAATAGAATGTTCGAACAAGAACATTCTACCATATCTTACCCTAATTTACCTACTCATTTGTAGCGACGACACGCCTTTCAGCCCTCATTTCATTTTCTTCAAATGAAATCGAGTAACCAATAAAGACACCATATAGGATATAAAAGCATATTGTAGTAATAACTGTATTACGTTCTAATTCCCCAACGGTTTTAATATCAGGAAAGATCGGATTAAATACGTAAAACACAATAAGCCATAAGGCAATGCCAAATGCAGCACCAACCCAAATGGACTGAAACTTTTTTAATAATGCATAATATAAAAGTGCTACACCGATTGATATAATACCAATCATTAAAATCCCAATAAACTGACCTAACACACGGTTTTTCCAATCCCCAAGGATCCACGGCTTGAGGATAAGATTTGGGCTAAGTTCTGTAAAATTAAAAATATACGTTAAATACGACAATAGACTCCAAAATATCCCCCCAAACAAACCAATTACTACAACTTTAGCCATTAAAGACATGTCTCCGTCTTTTTTGTTTTGTTCAAGTTCTGGATTCTTTTTTTCAGCATCTACCATAGGTCAACACCTCCATTCGGTAGTATGTCCAGAACTTTAATCAAATACGCCCTGCGTATTTGCGTCCAGATTTTTTTCGAGCTTGATCGAAAAACTTCCTTTAAAAAATCTGTGACATCCACCGGAGGCATTAACTTTATTCAGCTAGCGTTTGACTTTGTCGAAAGCGTAAACTTCTTTTACATCCTTCAGTAAGTTTAGAAATAAGTACTTGTGCTGAAAAAAGTTAATATATTTGGAAAAGATTCGCGGAAAAATGTGTATCAGTGGTAATTACTGGGTAGAATAGTAAATGTTAGATTGAATAAAAAATAAAATTCAAATAATTGATGCTTTTAACATAGAGGTTTATTAGCTTATCTTGTAGAATATATATAAGAAGAAGTACTTAACATGTATCGATCAATTTACTGAAATATACGGGCAACAATGACATGGTTTCATAATACAATATAAGTATAGCTTTCAGGAGGTGTATCTCATGAATCGTCGTAAATCAAATATAGTCGTCATGATTTTACTAGGATTAGGAGCACTTGGATTTGTCTACACCCTTTTCACTCGTCCAGGTTCATTACTCGTGCAAGCAGGCATGATTTTCCTTTTCGTAGGTATAATCTATCTACTATATAAATTTGTGATTAGTCGACGAATGGGAGGAAAAGAAAATTCCGCTTATTTACGTGCAGCAAAACAATCTAGGAAACGTTTTAAAACAGGAAGTCAGAGGAAGTCTCGGACTATGGGAATGGGGAATAAAAAACCTACGACCACCGCGGCAAAACGATCGAATGTAGCGTCTATTCATAAAAAGCGAAAAACGAATACGACACACCTAACTGTTATTGAAGGTAAAAAGGGCAAAAAGAAGAATCGAGCATTATTCTAAACTTTATTCAGCACAAAAGCTGGATAAAGTTTTTTTATATTGTTGGATTCTTCTCTTGTTATATTTAATAACCCCAAGTTCGTAAAAAGGCTTCTGTTCGTTGTTTCCCTAGTTGAATCAGCTCTTGCTTTTTTTCACCTGTTACTCCAAATTCAGTTGTTAATCCACTTTCAACTGGGATAAAAATAATATTTTTTTCGTGTCTACGCGAGATATAACGGGCATCATGCGCATTCTTCATTGTCTCAAAGAGAGCTCCAAACATATCAATTGCATTATGAATTTTATTTTGCTTTTGCTGCTGATTATTCCCACTAAGCCTAATTCCAATGACTGGGCGTTTTTTCAGCTTCATTTCCTCATCAAAAAGCCATATTGGAAAATTAGAGAGGACTCCTCCATCGACAACGATAGTGTTTCCTTTATAATCTTTTAATCGGACGGGCTCAAAGAAGTATGGAAGACTACAACTCATCCGAACTGCTTTTGCCACCGGAAAAGTATGGGGGTGAATGCCATAGCGCTCTAAATCGTCGGGTAATACCATGATTCTTCCATTTGTTAAGTCTGACGCAATAATTCTTAATGATCCGGGAGGGAGGTTTTGAAAGGTAACTACACCCTTTGCACGAAGCTTTTGATATATCCATTTTTCCAACATATCGCCTTTGTATAAACCGAGGCGCCAATAGAGGAGTAGCCACTTTGTTAAAGCTGTGTTCAAAGGGGTCTTGCGTTCATCTAAAAAATCGCTGAGGTCTAACTCTTCCATGAGATTGATAATTTCATCACTTGTGTAGCCAGCAGCTATTAGAGCAGCAATTAAGGATCCTGCACTGGTTCCTGCCAATCTTTTAAATCTAAACCCTTTTGCCTCAATTGCTTGATAAGCCCCTATTAGCGCAAAGCCTTTAATGCCCCCACCTGAAAAAACACCATCAATAAACATCGTACCCCTCCCAATCAATCCCTTTATACATTTTTAATCGGATAGCTTGGGATTTAGTACGCGTGTTTTTTTGAATCTTAAAAAAGAGGGAATCCATACAGGATTCCCTCTTTAGCGTTTGATTACAATCCGCATTTAAGTTGTGCATTACAGTTTGTACATGTGTTACATCCACCAAGGTCTTCTACAGTACCTTGACGGCAAACTGGACAAGTGTCGCCTACTTCAGAACCGATTGTAACGTCAGTTTGACGTAAATCAATGACAGTGTCCATTAGGACTACACGATTTTTTGGCTTTTCTTCTTCAGTTGTAACTTCATCTTCTTCAAATGTGTTTTCTTCCGCCTTAAGCGTAAGAACTTGAGCATCACGGCTTCCATCCACGTATACTGTACCACCTTTTGCTCCACCTTTGTAGAGGCGCTCATATACTCCTTCTACTTGAGAAACAGTGTAGCCTTTTGGTGCGTTAACAGTTTTACTGATTGAGCTGTCAATCCAACGTTGGATGACACATTGTACATCTGCATGTGCTTCTGGTGAAAGTTCCATTGCAGAAACGAACCAGTTAGGCAGATTATTAGGATCTGCTTCTGGGTGTTTATCTAAATATTCTTGAACGATATCCGCTTTAACTTCAATAAATTTACCTAAACGTCCACTTCTAAAATAAGAGAATGAGAAGTATGGTTCTAAACCTGTTGAAACGCCAACCATTGTCCCTGTGCTCACGTTTGTTACTCTCTATGTTCAATAGAGGGTGGGGCTATCAGTACCCACTCCATATGTCGCCATATGGGTCAGACTATATCATCAACCAGTTAATTCTTTTTACTATGTCTTTTTCGATGACAAGGATATTCACATAAACTAACCAAATTTGAAAGCATGTTAGCAGATTTCCAATCTCCATTAAATTCACGAAACGGAATTATATGATGAATCGAAAGTTCGTGTCCAACTTGTTCCTCTGTTTTACCACAATCCTGACAAGTGTAATTGTCTCTTTTTCTAGCCTTTCTACGTTGTGATCTCCAGTTTGGACCGTAATAATCGATTTCGCCACCCTGCCAAGTGGCACTATTAGAACCAGAAAATGCTTTGGATTTTTCGTAATACTTTGCCATACAACTTTCGTTACAAAAATTCCATTTCTTTATAACTGAAGGTTTTTTCTCAATCCTATTCCCACAATTCGTACAGTAAACGATAATCCTTTTTCTGTACTGAACTTTGCCTCTTTCCCCATTTGCTTTACCTAAGCAATTTTTCGAACAAAACTTTGAAGTGTTTTCTCGTGATTTAATAACACTATAAGTTTTGCCACATCCCTTACAAGTTTTTTCTACTTTATTAATAAGATGCTGATTAATTTTATGCCCCATCTTTCTTTGATGCTCATGTTTACACTCTCTATTACAAAAGTTTTTAGCAAAAATGATAGATGGTTTTCTATGCAATTGATTGCCACAATTATCACAGTGTATTAATAGCTTTTTACTTAAATGGGCAAATGCTTTAGGGTTTTTAGATTGAAATTCAGCTTTGCATTTTCTAGAACAATACTTTTTTCTTTCAAATTGACTTGGTTTAACATTTATATCCTTTTTGCAATTAAGACATTTTTTAATCACCTATTACACCTTCTTAAAAATTTAATATTTCTAAAGATGTAATAGACACTGGTTGCTCGGCATGTAGTCGTTGAGGGGGCAGCCACGCCTTCCCTGCGGATTGTCCGCACCTTTTGCTTTTTACTCTTTATGTGTTGGCACACGAGTACAAAAGGATACTCGGAGTTTCCCGCATACAGCCAAGTTTACGCTACATTCTTGCGAATATAGGGGGCAAGTTGTTTACCCGTAGGAGCAACGGTTAGTAAGTGTGAGTTACGAATTCCGTTTTGTTTGATTCCTGCTTTAATATCTTCAGGCATCTTTTGCATGTATCCAGTATTAATTAAAGCTTCTCTGATACGATTGCCATCCTCTGGTGTATTGCCTTCTAAGAATGGGAAGCTGCCTTTTTCTTTTGCAAGTTCAATTGATGCACGATAAGCCGTTGTTGCAATTGTTTCGAACACTTCGTCAACTAACTTATTTCCTTCTTCTGAACCATATTCAGTTTCACAATAGATAAGTAAATCGTGTAATCCCATAACCCCAAGACCAACACGGCGCTCACCTAGTGCTTGCTTTTTATTAGCTTCTAAGAAGTATGGAGTTGCATCGATTACGTTATCTTGCATTCTTACTCCGACTTCTACAGTTTGCTTTAGTTTCTCAAAGTTAACTGTTTTTGTGTCTTTATCAACCATTTCAGCTAAGTTAACTGCTGCAAGGTTACATACTGAATATGGTGCTAGTGGCTGTTCCAATTATGTTATCGTAAAGGTTTTTTATCCTCTACTTCTTACAGTTGATTTCCTGTAAGGTCAGCATACCTTTTCACCAACTCGGTGCTGCGGCCTCGTGGAAGGATTATATTCTGCTTAGCAGTTTCACCTTCTATGCGTTGCCCCTGACTAACTTTTTAAATTAGCCTTCGGTTCGGATTAGCCTCTCAGCCTTCCCGCTTTATTCCGCAGTTTTTTACGTGAGGCAAACTAAGCCACTACTCTTTTACCACACGGATTTGTTGCAACAACTTTTTGGCCATAGCTTTGTGCATTTGTCATGTCGTTTGCATTATCGATGAAGAAAATTCCTGGTTCTGCAGCATACGTTGCGCAGATGTTGATTAGGTTCCAAAGATCTCTTGCATTGATCTTACGGTATACACGTACTTTATGTCCTAATTTCTCCCACTCACGTACGTCCCCAACCTTGTGCCATTCTTCATTATAAATTTTCATTTCTTCTTCGTTGTAGCTTTCAACATCTGGGAATTTAAGTTCATATAACCCGTCTTCTTCAACAGCTTGCATGAAATCCTTAGTAATACAAACTGAGATGTTCGCACCAGTTAAGAACTCTGGATTATGAACACTGTAAGTTCCACCAGTAACTATTTTTTGCTCCGCATCTTTAATGATTTTTTCACTAAAACCACCATAACCAGGAATTTGCTTATAATTTACAATTCCTTGATACATTTGGATTTCCTGTTCCGTAAATGGAGTGAATTTTAGCTTTTCTTGAGCATATTTTTTTATGGTTTCATCTTTTGTATTTTCGATTAGATATCGAAGTATTCTAGGGTTTTGCATCTTCGAAATGATGAATTCAATAATGTCGGGATGAAAATCGGCAAGCATGATCATCTGAGCTCCCCTGCGCGAACCCCCTTGCTCAACAAGATGTGTTAATTTCGCAATGTCATCAAGCCATGAAACAGAACCAGATGACTTGCCGTTTACACCGCGTGCTAGTGTGTTTCGTGGGCGTAGTGTAGTTCCGTTTGTTCCAACACCGCCACCACGACTCATGATTTCCATAACCTGTTTACGGTGCTCAGAGATACCTTCACGAGAATCCTGTACATACGGCATTACGTAACAGTTAAAGTACGTAACATCAGTATCCGCACCTGCTCCGTAAAGAACACGTCCAGCTGGAATGAAGTTTAGATTTACAAGCTCTTGATAGAACTTTTCAAACCATTCCTTGCGCTTCTCCTCCGTTTTCTCTACCGCTGCCAAACCAGTGGCATTTCTTTTTGCAATTTGCTCATAGAAAATTTCGAGCGGTTTTTCAATAACATCAAGTGAACGATTGACAATACCTGTCTCCATTTCTTCAGGCTTGTCCAATACACCCCGATACTCTTCGTCTACAAGCACCTGTGCTGTCTTCTGTTCCCAATCAATGTCAATGATGAAACCTAGACCACGAGCTGGAAACTTTGGATCCTCCTTGATCGTTAGAACAACAAAGTCACCTTCTGCAAGAGTAATCTTCTCGGTATCCTTAAACGTATACCGGTCAAGCATTACGAGCCTTGATACGCCCTTGTGGGTAATCTTCATATCCTCCGTAATTGGATGGACTTGAGGAAAAAGGCGTATATCCTGGTTCAGCCTTTCAACATTCATATTCATTTTTTCTAGCACAACAGTCATTCCCACATCTCCCTTTTAAATCTATTAATCTACATAATGTTTATTTTTTATATGATAAAATTAAAGTACCATATATCGATTTGAAAGACAATATAAAAATCAATATATAGTATCAAAATAATTTTCGACACCACTACATATTGATTTTTAGATGAATAAAATCTTTTTTGTCAAACTGAAAATAGTATAAGATATAAAGTAAAACAGAGGAAAAACTAGGTAAACTAAATTTTTTCATCTTTTTTGAGGAATTTTGTCGGTTGATTTTTCCCTTAAAAGAACAAACCTAATAATACCAAGGATAGGTCTTTTAGCCAAGTAAAAAACGACTAAAAAAAGTCGTTATCGTTTGAAATTCCAATCATCTGATTTATAGCGTTTTTCTGCAATTTCATGAACATAATCCAATTCTTCATCCGTCAATTGATAAGGTTCAAGTACTATATTTAGTCCTTCCTCAAATCCTTCTTTAAATGCCAGTTTTGCTTCATCAATCGTAACTGGTTTCTCCCTTAATGCATTGATAGCCACTGCTTTATTTTTAAAATTCCGCTGCATTCTTTCCTTTACACGCTCACTCGGATATTTAAATAGGTCAAATAATTTATCCTCATCTATATCTAGTAGGATTGATCCGTGCTGAAGTATTACGCCCTTCTGTCTCGTTTGAGCACTCCCAGCTACTTTTCTTCCTTCAACAACAAGCTCGTACCAAGAAGGTGCATCGAAACAAACTGCAGAACGTGGATTTTTTAAGCCTTCTCGTTCTTCGGCCGTTTTTGGAACTGCAAAATAAGCATCAAGACCCAACTTTCGAAACCCCTGTAAAATTCCTTCTGAAATGACACGATAAGCTTCCGTTACCGTGTGAGGCATTTCAGGATGCTCCTCCGATACAATTACACTATAAGTTAACTCTTGATCATGTAGTACCCCTCTACCACCAGTCGGTCGACGAACAAATCCTAAGCCATATTTTTTAACGGCTTCTAAATCGATTTCTCTTTCTACTTTTTGAAAGTAACCAATTGAAAGAGTCGGTGGATTCCAGCCATAAAAACGAATGGTTGGAGGAATTTTACCCTCACTGTTCCAATCAAGCAATGCTTCATCTAAAGCCATATTAAACTCAGGCGAACAATTGCCTGAATCAATAAATCTCCATACCTCTTTTCCCATACTAAACCCTCTTTAATCAAAAATTATGAACCTCCCTTAGTCTATCAGAACAAAATTGAAATTCAAAATCAAATACTCCAGAGAATTCCTTTGATTCTTTTAAGTCACACGAATATAATAGAAAATGAGAGATAGAAAAAGGAGTAGATTGATTTTGGAAATACTTTTAATTGTTTTAGGTGCAATCATCGCATACGGTATTTTTACATTCTTTTATCAGCGTAAAATAGTAACTGTTTTAACTGAAGAACAGTTCCGTGAAGGATATCGTAAAGCACAACTAATCGATGTACGTGAACCAAACGAATTTGACGGGGGTCATATTCTAGGCGCACGTAATATACCATTATCCCAAATGAAACAACGTTTAACAGAAATTAGACCTGATAAGCCAGTCTACTTGTACTGCCAAAACACGGTTCGTAGTGGTCGTGCAGCCCAATTGCTTCGTAGAAAAGGGTACAAAGAGCTTTACCAACTACAAGGTGGCTTTAAAAAGTGGTCAGGTAAAATAAAGAAAAAATAACCTATTCCATTTTGGAGTAGGTTTTTTCATGTCTTGTATATAATAAACTATGGAAAGATATAACTCGAGGTGATACTTTGAACATTTCGAAAGGGCTTTACCACACCATCTACCACCCAAGATTAGTCATCATCCCTCTTATCGTTAACGTGATTCAAACATTCATTGGAGCCTTAGGCATCTACTTTGGTTTTACTGCTTTTTCTTTTTATCATTTTGATACCCAATTCCCATATGGGATCCCACTAGTAAATAATGAAATTCTTTCTATATATGGACCCTACACAAATAACTGGCTACTAACTAGTATGGCCACATTAGTAATACTACTTATAAAAAGCTACGCACTCAGCATGTATCTTGGATCCATGAAATGCTTTTTAGAGGGACCTGATAATACATATTCAATATTAAAAATTGCACCCTATTATTTTAAAAGAATGATTCTATTTTCGATAATTGAGCACCTATTTAGTAGCATAATTTTTCTACTAACTCATACTTTTTGGCCATTAGCAATAATAGTTATTCTGGTTGTACTTTTATTCTCATTAACTCCATACATAATTGTATTAGAAGATACAACGGTTAGGGATGCGATTGTAAAATCACCCAAGCTATTGCTAAAAAATTTTGGTGCCTTGTTATGGATTGGAGTAGTGTCGCTGTTCTTGACAATTTTATTAACAAGACTTCCATTTGCAAATTTAATAGTCGAATATTATATAGTTTCACTTCTATATAGTATGATTGGCACCACTATGATATTTGCCGTAATGAATTGTTTATATAAAAGGATATATAAATTCAGTCTGCCTTCTAAGAAAGTTAAAAAATCGAGAAAGTTTTTTCCGCCACTCTGGATTGCGGCACTACTCTTACCATTGTTAGGGGCTTTGATGGTCTCTAATTAAGACAAAGAAGCGTTAAATGAGTCATTGGGAAGAATTATTAATGAGGTAACCTATCTAGAGAGTGTTTGTTACATATTGATCATGTTTCAAGGTGAAATGTTTTTACGATTAGGGACTTTTGGTATACCATTTATCGTTTTTCGATATGGTGCTATTCCGTTTAGACTGTTTGCGGTATAGCATTTATTGTTTCTCGATATGGCAATATACCGTTTAGGCCGTTTGCAGTATAGCATTTATCGTTCCTCGTTATGATGATATACCGTTTAGACCGTTTGCGGTATAGCACTTATCGTTTCTCGTTATGATGATATACCGTTTAGGCTCTTTGCGGTATAGCATTTATCGTTTCTCGTTATGATGATATACCGTTTAGGCCGTTTACGATATAACACTTATCGTTTCTCAATATGATGCTATATCGTTTAGGCCGGTTGCGGTATAGCATTTATCGTTCCTCAATATGGCAATATACTGTTTAGACCGTTTGCGGTATAGCATTTATCGTTTCTCAATATGGCAATATACTGTTTAGGCCGGTTGCGGTATAGCATTTATCGTTTCTCGTTATGATGATATACCGTTTAGACCGTTTGCGGTATAGCACTGATCGTTTCTCGTTATGATGATATACTGTTTAGGCACTTAATATTTTTTCAAATGCAACAAAAAAGACCAACCATAACGGTTGATCTTTCGTTTGCCTAGCGACGTCCTACTCTCACAGGGACAAAGTCCCAACTACCATCGGCGCT
>NZ_JBHUEK010000003.1:0-729 GCF_042680725.1 Ferdinandcohnia salidurans | reverse complement strand
TTGGTCGCGTTAAGTTAGTGAATGAGGCGGACGAGTTTTGAGTGTCTATGCCAAAATTCGACCGCCTCAGCGAACGTATCACGTGGATCGACTTGTCGTTTGTGGAGCGAGATCGAACTCCGCGATGGGCGATTGAAGTAGGGATCCGCTGTCACTTGGCCGGCATGTCACTACGTGAGGTAAGTAAACATCTTGAGTGGTTTGGGATCGAACGAAGTCATGTCGCAATCCACAACTGGGTTCATAAGGCCGATCTACAGCCGATCTCGACCGTCTCGGAGGATCAACTCGCGGTTGACGAGAAGATGATCCGCCTCCACGGCCAGAAATTCTGGCTGTACGGCGCGGTTGATCCACAGACAAACGAGATCCTTCACGTGAGCCTCTATCCGACCGCAAATAAACAGACGACGCGATGGTTCCTGACCGAGCTGCACCGGCGCTATCAGCTCGACGGCGTTGAATTTCTCGTCGATGATGCAGACTATCTCGGCTCAGTCCTCGCTGAAGATGGCTATCGATTTCAGGTCATTCAACATGGAAATCGGAATGCCATCGAACGTGTCTTTTGGGAAATAGAACGACGAACATCATCGTTTGCGAATAGTTTCAGCAATGTCGCGCCAGAGACAGCCCAAAATTGGCTCGAAGCCGTCGCCGTCTACCACAATTCACGCCAAACTTAACGCGACCGATTCCGCAGCACCCCACGCTATACGGGGACACATA
>NZ_JBHUEK010000002.1:0-9635 GCF_042680725.1 Ferdinandcohnia salidurans | reverse complement strand
GCTTGGTTCTCTGGTCCTCACGTAGGTTAGCTACGCTCCGGTCCTCAAACCTGCGCCGCCTTGAAATACTTGCTTCTCGACAGACACGATTGGTTACACATTGTTACTATAACTACATAGATTTTAGGAGGTTTAAGTGATGTTAGATATTAAATTTTTACGAAGCCATTTTGATGAAGTGAAAGAGAGATTAAAGTATCGTGGTGAGGATTTAACTGACCTTGGGCGTTTTGAGGAATTAGATACGAAGCGCCGCGAGCTTATTTTGAAGACTGAGGAGTTAAAAAGCCGTAGAAATGAAGTGTCTGGTCAAATCGCCATTTTAAAACGAGAGAAAAAAGATGCAGATGCTCTCATCTTAGAGATGCGTGAAGTTGGGGACAAAGTCAAAGAATTAGACACGGAATTAAGAGATGTAGAAGGACAATTAGAGCATCTTATGTTATCAATTCCGAATATACCACATGAAAGTGTGCCAATTGGTGAATCTGAGGATGATAACGTTGAAATCCGTAAATGGGGTGAGCTTCCTGAGTTTGGATTTGAACCAAAGCCACATTGGGAAATTGCTGATCAACTTGAAATTTTAGATTTTGAACGTGCAGGAAAAGTAACTGGTAGCCGCTTTGTATTTTATAAGGGGCTTGGGGCAACACTTGAAAGAGCGTTATTTAACTTTATGTTAGACCTTCATGTGGAGGAACATGGATATGAAGAGGTCATTCCTCCATATCTAGTCAATCGTGCAAGCATGACAGGTACAGGACAGTTACCAAAGTTTGAAGAAGATGCATTCCTCATTGAAAATGAAGACTACTTCTTAATTCCGACTGCTGAGGTTCCAGTTACCAACCTACACCGTGATGAAATTATAGGTGGAGAAGAGTTGCCAATCAAGTACGCGGCATTTAGTGCTTGTTTCCGCTCTGAAGCTGGTTCAGCGGGAAGAGATACAAGAGGGTTGATCCGCCAGCATCAGTTTAATAAGGTAGAACTAGTGAAGTTTGTAAAGCCAGAAGATTCTTATGAAGAATTGGAAAGCTTAACAGCAAATGCTGAAAAGGTACTTCAGTTATTAGGTCTTCCTTATCGTGTCTTGAGCATGTGTAGTGCAGATTTAGGATTTACTGCAGCAAAGAAATATGACATTGAAGTATGGATTCCAAGCTACGAAACTTACCGTGAAATTTCTTCTTGTAGTAATTTTGAGGCATTTCAGGCAAGACGAGCGAATATTCGTTTCCGTCGTGATCGAGATTCAAAACCTGAGCATGTTCATACTTTGAATGGTTCTGGACTTGCCATTGGTCGAACTGTTGCAGCAATCCTAGAGAATTATCAACAAGAAGACGGTACAGTTATCATACCGGAAGTATTACGTCCTTATATGAGAAATAAAGAAGTAATTGGTCCGAAGTAATCTGAAAAATAAAGGCCAGGATTTATTATTTTCCTGGCCAATAATTTTTTTTATAAATAATGTTGACATACAAATTAGAACTATGGTATATTAATTTTTGTCGATACGGAGGAATACCCAAGTCCGGCTGAAGGGATCGGTCTTGAAAACCGACAGGGGTGTTAAAGCCCGCGGGGGTTCGAATCCCTCTTCCTCCGCCATAATTTTTAAATAATACTAGCGCATAAAGTATTGGAGATGGACTCGTTACTATTACAGTAACGAGTTTTTTGCTTTTTAAAATATATTTTATCAATAAAGAACCCCTTTTGAGTGATGATCTCAAAAGGGGTAATTGTCGTTCTAGCTTTTTAAAAGCTCAGTTTGTCTGATAAACTTTGAAATTTTCTCGATAATTGGTTCAACTGAACCTTCATCTTGTAAAATATCGTATTCATTGATGTTTAATCGAAGGACTGGGCAAGCAGTAAAATTATTGATCCATTTTTCATAGCGACCGTGCATTTCTTCCCAATATGAAATAGGAGTTTGTTGCTCCATCGGTCTCCCGCGTTCCTGGATTCGATTAATTATATCGTCGAGGCTGCCTTCAAGATAAATTAATAAATTCGGATGTGGGAAATATGGTGTCATTACCATTGCATCAAAAAGGTTAGTATAAGTCTCATAATCGACAGGTGCCATTGTTCCTTTTTCATAATGCATTCTCGCAAATATGCCTGTGTCCTCATAAATAGAACGATCTTGGACAAATCCTCCGCCATATTCAAAGATTTTCTTTTGCTCTTTAAAACGTTCTGCAAGGAAATAGATTTGAAGGTGGAAGCTCCATCTTTCAAAGTCTGCATAAAATCGATCTAAATATGGATTCGTATCTACTTTTTCAAAGGAGGTTCTAAATCCAAGTGCATTTGCAAGTGCATTTGTCATCGTAGACTTTCCAACACCAACTGTACCTGCAATGGTGATCACTGCATTACTAGGGATATCATATTTATTACGCAAATTCATTCTGTCTTACTCCTTTTTCAAGAATGGTGTCTTCTATTTTTGATAGGATTTGTTCCAGATCCTGTTTGTTCTGGACAAAGTCTAGTTTGTCTCCGTTAAAACGTATAACAGGAATATTCGGATGTGACTTTTCAAACTTTGCCATTGATTGCTCATAATCAAGGCTTAATTGACTAAGATATGCGGGGTCAATACCTTTTTCGATGTCTCGACCACGCATTTTAATCCGCTCTAATAAAGTATCGAGGCTAGCGTGTAAATATATGACGACATTTGGTACAGGCATATCAGCTGTTAGAATCTCATAAATCTGTAGGTATTTTTGAAATTGCTGAGTTTTCAAAGTCCGCTCAGCGAAGATTAGGTTTTTAAATATATGATAATCCGCAACAACCGGTTGATTTCTTTGTAGGTAATTTTCATTAATGTCTTCAAGTTGTTTGTATCGGTTACAGAGGAAAAACATTTCTGTTTGAAAACTCCATTCATCAATATTCGTATAAAATTTACCCAAGAATGGATTTTCATCGACTATCTCTTTCAATAAGGCAAATTCAAATTGCTCTGAAATAGCCTTAGCGAGAGAGGTCTTCCCAACTCCGATCGGACCCTCTACTGTAATAAAGGGAATCCTACTACCCATCTCGTGTCCCCCTTTTTATATCAATCAAATGACAGATAAGCATTATTTTATCACAGGAAGATAGATGTTTGTTATTAATTGTCGAAAAAACAGACTGGGAAATATTATAGTTTTCTTATTGTGCACTAAATAGAAAAAGGAACTCGAAAAATCGAGTTCCTTTGAATGATTTCATCGTTTGACGACATTGAAATTATCTGTGATCAACAGCCAATTTTGTGGGAACGGTAGCCCTAGTTTCCAATAGCTGATTCCTCGTAGATTCAATTCTTTAATCAAATCAAACTTTGCTTGAATGCTTCTAGCATCCTCAAACCAAACCTTATGTTGCTTTCCAGCTGAGTCCGTATAATCAAAGTGTGGAGCTTGTGCCTTCGTATCGTATTGGATTGGAACATTAAACTGCTTTGCGAGTTCAATTGCTCGCTGTGGGCTTACCGCTTTTGCATATTCGCCACCTTGCACAAATGGTAGTGTCCAATCATAGCCATAGAGATTTTGACCCATCATAATTTTCGACCCTGGCATTTCAGTAAGGGCATATTCAAGAACATCTCGAACAGGACCAATTGGTGATACTGCCATTGGTGGGCCGCCACTATAACCCCATTCATAGGTCATGATGACAACAAAGTCCACAATTTCACCATGTGCTTTGTAATCGTGTGCTTCGTACCAAGCACCCTTTTGTTCTGCACTTGTTTTAGGAGCAAGTGCAGTGGATAGCAGCCAGCCTTCTTGGCTAAAACGCTGTTTTGCTTTACGCAAAAAGTTGTTATAGGCTTCGCGGTCTTCTGGTCGTAAAAACTCCATATCAAAATGAATATCACGGAACCCGTATTTTTTAGCTGTTTCTACTATTGTATCTAACAGCTTATTTTGGACATTTTGATCGGTAAGCACAATTCGACCTAGTTCATTGCTAAATTGTCCTTCTTCTAAATTCGCAACAACCATCATAAGGGTTACGTTATTTGCACTTGCGATGCTTGGTAAATTGTTCAATGGTGGTTCTTTTAGAGTGCCATCTCGTTGGATTTGAAAGTTAAATGGGGCTAAGTATGTTAAGTATGGAGCTGCTTGTCGTGCACTTCTTTCGAGAGCGGGACTTACCGAAGTTCCTGATGGTTCTAAATAAGCATTGATTTCTGCATTTCGTTTTGGGCGTGCAGGAATATAGATTCTAAGACCTACATTTAGTGGACGATTCGGCGGAATTTGGTTGATTTGTGCTAATTGCTGATAATTGATTCCAAATTTATTTGCAATCGACCAGAGGCTATCGCCTTGCTGTACCCAGTAAAATTGTCCAACAATAGGAATAACCAGTGCCTGGCCGATCGCTAGATTACCGGGGTCTGGAATTTGGTTTGCACGAACAATTTCATCCACTGTGGTTCCGTAAGCACGAGCGATTCCAAATAAGGATTGACCTTGTTCTACAACATGAATTTGCATGTTTGACCTCCTCATTCTACAATCTAGGTAACACACCTTTATTACTCTATGAGAGAATAAGAAAGATGATGCTTGGATAAGTTGTTTAATTGCCTAGTGAGGGAGTATTTATTTTGATGAAATCAGACGAATATTATATGAAATTGGCGATTGGAGAAGCAAAAAAGGCAGCAGATATTGACGAAGTGCCAATTGGGGCTGTCCTTGTAATAAATGATGAAGTTATTACAAAAGCTCATAACCTCCGTGAAACACAGCAACGTTCAATTGCCCATGCAGAACTATTGGCACTTGATGAAGCCTGCCAACGTTTAGATACATGGAGATTAGAGGATTCAACCTTGTATGTCACTCTTGAGCCTTGTGCAATGTGCTCGGGGGCAATCGTGCTATCGCGGGTAAAACGGGTCGTTTACGGGGCGAGTGATCCTAAGGGAGGATGCGCGGGAACCTTAATGAACCTTTTACAGGATCAACGATTTAATCATCAAGCCGAGGTTGTTCCAGGTGTTTGTGAGGAAGAATGCAGTGAACTCCTAAGTTCGTTTTTTAGACAGCTTCGAAAGAGAAAAAAAGAAGAAAAGAATCGTACAACTGGTTCTACTTGAAAAAACTTACAGTTGGAATACGTTGATTTTTTTTGAATGAGCCTTTATACTAAGAATGTGTCACAAAGACACCTAACAATTTGGTATCAATTTTGCCGTGCTAAGCGGGGAGGTAGCGGTGCCCTGTACTCGCAATCCGCTCTAGCGAGGCCGAATCCCTTCATAGAGGGTAGTTATTGTAGGGTCTGCCTCAAGTAAGTGGTGTTGACGTCTGGGTCCTACGCAATGGGAACCCGTGAATCCTGTCAGGTCCGGAAGGAAGCAGCAGTAAGCGGACTCTCCCATGTGCCGTAGGGTTGCCTAGACCGAGCTAACTGCTTGAGTAACGCCTGGGGTAACTATTCGACGGAAGGTGCACGGCAGTTATACTACATAAAACAACTCACTCATTCGGGTGGGTTTTTTTATTGTCTAGTTTAAGGCACCATCGGCTCGAGGTCATAAGTCAATCGCTTCGGAAGGTAAAAGGCACCTTCTGTCAGCGCTCGTCTTATGCTTGTCGCCGATAGGCAGGCGCCTTGAACTTTTCTTGCTTTTTCTAGATTTTTAAAGTGAATGGTATAATCACTTTGTACAGAATATTCACTTCCTGTATAATAGGAAGTGGACGAAGAGAAGGAGGGGCAATATCAATGGCATATCAAGCATTATACCGTGTCTTTCGACCACAAACCTTTCATGATGTGGTTGGACAAGAACATATAACCCAAACATTAAAGAATGCCCTTCTTCAAGAAAAGTTTTCTCACGCTTACCTTTTCTCAGGACCAAGGGGAACAGGAAAAACGAGTGCTGCGAAAATTTTTGCGAAAGCCGTTAACTGTGAGCGTTCTCCAGTTGCTGAGCCATGTAATGAGTGTGCCGCATGTCGAGGAATTACCGACGGCTCGATTTCTGATGTAATTGAAATTGATGCTGCCTCAAACAATGGTGTCGATGAAATTAGAGATATTCGCGATAAAGTGAAGTATGCTCCAAGTGCAGTACGCTACAAGGTTTATATCATTGATGAAGTACATATGCTTTCAATTGGTGCGTTTAACGCCTTGCTAAAAACATTGGAGGAACCACCAAGACATGTCATTTTCATTTTAGCAACAACCGAACCACATAAAATTCCACTTACGATCATTTCTAGATGTCAACGTTTTGATTTTCGTCGGATTACAACTCAAGCAATCGTAGGGAGAATGAAAACGATCATATCTGAACAGAACGTGACAGTGGACGATCAAGCACTTTACGTTATCGCAAGAGCTGCTGAAGGTGGGATGCGGGATGCGCTAAGTTTATTGGACCAAGCGATTTCCTTCAGTGACGAAGAGGTAAAACTTGAAGATGTTCTCACGATAACCGGGGCTGTTTCGCAATCGTTGCTAACGAATGTGGTTAAGGCGACACACGAACGCGATGTCCGAACAGCTTTAAAGACGCTCGATGAAATGATGGACCTCGGGAAAGACCCAATGAGATTCATTGAAGATTTAATCTTCTATTATAGGGACATGCTTTTATATCAAACAGCCCCCCAATTAGAAGAAGTGATGGAGCGGGTCTTAGTTGATGAAGACTTTTCAGACCTTGCAAAAAATATCCCGAATCATGAAATTTATGAAACCATGGATATTTTAAACCAAGCCCAGCAGGAGATGAAGTGGACAAACCATCCACGAATTTTTCTAGAGGTAGCGCTTGTAAAGCTTACTCAAATGGATAAACAACATTCATTAGAATCATTGCCACAGATTGAAGGCTTAATGAATAAAATAAATATGCTAGAATCTGAACTTGCATCGATTAAGGAAAAAGGTGTAACAGCCCAACCACAAGATGCAAAGCCTGCTGAAAAACGTCCACAAAAAACATCTAGAAATGGTTACAGAACCCCAGTGGGAAGAATAAATGAGGTTTTAAAGAGTGCAACTAGACAAAATCTCGAATTATTAAAAGGAAAATGGGGCGATATGCTCGATCAACTTCGTAATCAAAACAAAGTGTCTCATGCAGCCCTTTTAATTGAAAGTGAACCAGTTGCAGCTTCTTCAAATGCGTTTGTGTTAAAGTTTAAATATGAAATCCATTGTAAAATGGCATCTGAAAACGCAGAAGTAAAAGAAAACCTCGAAAACATTCTTTCTACATTAACTGGAAAAAGGTTTGAAATGATTGGTGTACCTGATGATGAATGGGGTAAAATTAGAGAAGAGTTTATCCGTGGGCAAAAAACCGATGATGATCAAGGGCCTGAGCAAACAGAAGACCCTCTTATTGCAGAAGCGATGAAAATTGTTGGTGCAGAGCTCATTGAAATAAAGGAATAATAAACATAAAGGAGGAATTTAACATGATGCGTGGCGGCGGAATGGGTAATATGCAAAAGATGATGAAACAAATGCAAAAAATGCAAAAGGATATGGCGAAGGCACAGGAAGAACTTGCTGATAAAGTGGTAGAAGGTACTGCTGGTGGTGGTATGGTCACTGTAAAGGCAAATGGCCAAAAAGAAATCATTGACGTTATCATTAAACAAGAAGTAGTAGATCCAGATGATATTGAAATGCTACAAGACCTTGTTTTAGCAGCAACAAATGATGCCCTTAAGAAGATCGAAGACCTAACAAATGAAACAATGGGTCAATTTACTAAAGGAATGAACCTTCCATTCTAATGGGTTGAAAGGACTTAGATAGATATGCATTATCCTGAACCAATATCTAAGCTAATAGATAGCTTTATGAAATTGCCAGGTATCGGCCCAAAAACGGCCGTGCGTCTGGCTTTTTTTGTATTAAGTATGAAAGAGGATGTCGTGCTTGATTTTGCAAAAGCACTTGTTAATGCAAAGCGGAACCTCACATATTGTTCAAATTGCGGGCATATAACAGATAGAGACCCTTGTTACATTTGTGAAGATGAACGTCGCGACAAAACCGTAATCTGTGTCCTACAGGATCCGAAAGATGTAATCGCGATGGAAAAAATGAAAGAATACAACGGTCTCTATCATGTCTTACATGGGGCAATCTCCCCAATGGATGGTATTGGTCCAGAAGATATTAAAATTCCTGAATTACTGAAAAGACTTCAGGATGACACGGTACAAGAAATTATTTTAGCGACTAATCCGAACATCGAAGGGGAAGCTACAGCTATGTATATTTCCCGTTTGCTAAAACCGACAGGTATTAAAATCACAAGAATCGCACATGGATTACCAGTTGGTGGAGATTTAGAATATGCTGATGAAGTAACACTATCAAAGGCACTTGAAGGTCGCCGGGAACTATAGGAGGTCTTTTATGCTTTTTAAAAAGAAGGGAAAGCTTCGACAAGAATATAACCAAGAGCTCTTTAGTCAGTTAGAAATAGCAAAGAAGGAATGGATGAGACAGAAAAACCTTATCGAAAAAAGTGTTGAACCTTCTGATGATGTTCTAAATGAACTTAAGGTTGCGGAAACCAAATACTTCTTTTTACTAAGAGAAGCAAAAAGGCGAAAAATATTTCTATAAAAGTAAATCCTATCAAGGAAGTAAGACTTTCTCTGATAGGATTTTTTTATTAGGACCGGATTTAGTAAATAAAATGGGACAAGAGGTTCTTAAAACTCTTCACTCACATAGAATAGTAGTACAAGTTGTGAGAAGGAGTGAAGTCTGATTGGAACCAAAGTTTGTTATAGCTATACTTGGAGGATTGATCGTACTTGTTCTTTTGATAGGAGCACCTCTTAGGCCAATTCGACTAGTGGGACAAGTATTTGTCAAAATCTTAATCGGCGCATTGTTTTTATTTTTCTTAAATGCATTTGGACAATCATTTGACCTACATGTACCCATAAATCTAGTGACTTCTGCAGTATCTGGTCTACTCGGTCTCCCAGGCTTAGCGGCACTCGTGATCATAGATTTATTTATAGTAGGATAAAAAAACAAATGGGATCTCATTTGTTTTTTTATTGTTTAATTTAGGCGCCAGGTCATAAATAGTGAGATAGTTAGAAAACAGCAAAGTTATTTTGATATAATTTGTTGACATTTAGTTGTATCGGGTGTATATTTAAATTCCTCACAGGGAATACCTTAAAATAAGAAAAAAACATAAAAAATAATGTTGACTTATTTTTATGAGGATGTTATATTAATAAAGTCGCTTCTGAGAGGCGAAACAAAAGTTCTTTGAAAACTGAACACAATACAAGCGTCAACGTTTAATTCTAAAGTAACAAACTATTGAGCAATCAATACTCTTATTGGAGAGTTTGATCCTGGCTCAGGATGAACGCTGGCGGCGTGCCTAATACATGCAAGTCGAGCGAACTTTTGGGAGCTTGCTCCCAAAAGTTAGCGGCGGACGGGTGAGTAACACGTGGGCAACCTGCCTATAAGACTGGGATAACTTCGGGAAACCGGAGCTAATACCGGATAACATATGAGACCACATGGTCTCGTATTAAAAGATGGCTTTTAGCTATCACTTATAGATGGGCCCGCGG
>NZ_JBHUEK010000001.1:0-57873 GCF_042680725.1 Ferdinandcohnia salidurans | reverse complement strand
TTTTAAAATACGGTAGAAGATCTGTTCAAATAAATCTGTATCCTTAAAACGACGTTCATAATTTTTACCGAAGGTAGAAAAGTGGGGAACATTCGTGTGAAATCCAAACCCCAAAAACCAACGGTAAGCTACATTCGTTTCAATTTCCTTGATTGTTTGCCTCATTGAACGTATGCCAAATACATACTGAATAAATGTCATTTTAATCAGCACAACTGGATCGATACTTGGTCGGCCTAAAGTTGAATAAAGGTTTTCAACCAATGGGTATATGAAGGAGAAATCAATAGCTGCTTCAAGCTTTCTCACAAGGTGTTCTTGCGGTACGATTTGATCTAGTGTAATCATTTCCAATTGTTCCCTATCTAAGTTATTATTTCTCGACATCATGTTCCCATCACCCCTAATTTTCTCTATAAATATTGTAAATTAAAAAAGACTGTAGGCAAACTCGAAATTTTTCGAGTTTGTCTACAGTCTGAGCTCATCCATTTGGATGAGCTTTTTTTATTTCGCTACTACAATGCGTCTTTTTCCACTTTCTTTTGCAGCATATAGCGCTTGGTCAGCTGCCTTTTTCAAAGAGTCTACGGTCGTTCCATGGTGTGGATACATCCCGACACCCGTACTGATCGAAACAATGATTTTTTCATTCTCGATGATGATTGGGTTTTCATTGTAATACTCATTTAAAATCGCATAAATTTCCTTTACACATGTGTCGCTGCTATTTTTAATAAGAATCATGAACTCATCTCCGGCATAACGATAACCCTCAAGCTTATCATTACATACCGTTTTCATTCCATCTGCTAGTACCTGTAAATATAAATCACCAGCGTCATGCCCAAAGCGGTCATTGACCTGTTTTAAATCATCAGAATCAATCATCATAACCGTTATTTCTTCGTTCTCATTTTTAATCAGTTGTGCCAAATCCTCATGGAAGGCACGGTGGTTTTTTAAACCTGTTAATTCGTCCGTACGAGACATCGTGTAAATTTTTTCATATAATCGGGCTGTTTCAATCGAGTTGATCACTTGCGCACCGATCATTTGCAAAAGTTCTTCATGCTCTTTCCGGTAAGCAAAGTCTTTAAAGCTCTGAGTTGAGATGACACCTTTGACCTGGTCATCAATGACAACAGGTACGAAAAGACAGGAGCTTGTGTCTGCGTCCCCTTCACCCATTTTCGTATCATATTCTATGTTCTGGTTTTGATGTTTGAGGTGGACGATTTCCCTTGTTTTGATGACCTTTGATGTGTAATTTTCGCCAAAGTCAACGATACTTGGAGGAGCTGGTTCGCCATTATCCATAATAAAGACTAAATGAATATGTTTGTCACCAGGATTATGCAATGCAATATAAAATGCATCTGTTGGCATAACACGTGAAACCATCTCATAAGACTTTTGGAGAAGGACGGATTCATTTAATGTTTTACTGCAGACTTGGGCAAAATCATGTAGGATTCGGTAATGCTTGTTCATCCAATGCATGTTTTCCATTTGTTCGTTTATTTCTTGAAGTTGAGTTAAAAGAGTACTGGTAATCTCTTGTTCTTCTTTTTCCTGACATGTTTGATTTAAAAAAGTTCGAACCTCGTCAGAAATCAGAGTCTTCTCAGAACCAATCTTCTCAATTAGTTCACTTAGTTTTTTTAATACGTTAAGATTCTGGATTGTTTTCTCCATGTAATCACTTCCAAATTTTTTTAGAGGATGTTCCAAAAGTCGTTTGAACAGTTCCAATTCCAAAAATCTAGTAATATAGTAGTAACATATTGATAAATTGGTATAAAAAAAAGACTAATCATATACCGATTAATCTACGTTCTTTCGATACGAGCTGTACTCGGTAACTGGCTGGCATGTCCACTTGGACTTTAGCCCCTATAGTTTTGCGTCTTCATCTTTCAATGAATTTGCCCTTATTTTATTCAATTAACTCGCTAAAGAAAGAGTATTTTAAATTGTACTATAATTATATTTCTATTTTCCTCTTTGGTCAATGAAATCGATATAATCTTTTACAAAAAATGTGAAATTTTTCCTAATCTGAATGTCCTATATACATCTAAGAAAATAGTCTTCCATACAATTCTAACTTGACAATTATAATTATTATTGTATTTTTTGCCGATTCGTGTATAATTATGCCGGATTACGTTAAGAATCTTATCTTTACTAATAGAAAGAAGGGGGTTGCTATGAACAGTATACCTATTATCCAATTTAAAAATGTCACAAAACAGTATGACAATGATCCAGCTGTTCTCGACAATGTTAGCTTTGAAATAGAAAGAGGAAAGTTTTATACCCTTCTCGGTCCTTCTGGTTGTGGAAAAACCACGATACTACGGTTGATCGCAGGATTTATTGAACCCTCAAGTGGTGAGGTTTATTTTAATGGTAAAAAAGTAAATACGACACCTGCCAATAAACGTCAAGTAAATACAGTGTTTCAGGATTACGCCCTATTTCCACATCTTAATGTATTTGAAAATATTGCTTTTGGGTTACGTATAAAGAAATTGAAGCAATCTGAAATAGATAAAAAGGTAAAAGAAGCTTTAAGCTTCGTCAATCTTGCAGGCTATGAAAATCGTGAAATTCAAGAAATGTCTGGTGGTCAGAGACAGCGTGTTGCGATTGCACGTGCAATTGTTAATGAACCTGAGATTATATTATTGGATGAGCCTTTATCCGCTCTTGATTTGAAGCTTCGTACCGAAATGCAATACGAGCTTCGTGACCTTCAGAAGCGTCTTGGTATTACTTTTATCTTCGTTACACACGACCAAGAGGAAGCTCTAGCCATGTCTGATGAGATATTTGTACTTAATGAAGGAAAAATTCAACAAAGCGGCACCCCTATTGATATATATGATGAGCCAATCAATCGTTTTGTTGCTGATTTTATCGGTGAATCTAATATCGTAAAAGGTAAAATGCATCGAGACTTTTTCGTTGAATTCGTCGGAAAGACTTTTGACTGTGTTGACCAAGGTTTTTCAGACAATGAATTAGTCGAAATTGTCATCCGTCCAGAAGACTTAGAAATAACTTCTGTTGAAAAAGGAAAACTACAAGTTGTAGTAGATTCCCAGTTATTTAGAGGGGTACACTATGAAATTTGCGGTTTGGACAAAGATGGAAACGAGTGGCTTGTGCATTCAACAAAGAAGGCGAATGTCGGCGAAGAAATTGGACTTTATTTTGACCCAGAGGCAATCCACGTTATGCGTCTTGGTGAAACAGAAGAAGAATATGATCGTCGCTTAGAGGCATATGTGGACGGGGAAAGCCATGGAAAATAAGGTAACCCGTAATCTTGTTTTTATTCCTTATGCTTTATGGATTCTCATATTTGTTATCGCTCCAGTTACACTTGTTCTCTATTATTCTTTTTTTGATATTGAGGGAAATTTATCTTTAGTAAACTATAAAACATTTTTCACACCCGTTTACTTAAAAATGACGCTAAGTTCTTTTTGGTATGCGTTCTTAATTACAGCTGTAACTCTGTTGGTTGCATATCCCACAGCATATTTAATTACAAGAACCAAGCATAAACATCTTTGGTTATTATTAATCATTGCTCCGTCTTGGATTAATCTACTATTAAAAGCCTATGCTTTTATCGGGATTTTTGGAACGTATGGAACAGCGAACGCTATTCTTGAAGTGTTCGGTATTGGCTCTAAACAATTATTATTTACGGATTTTAGCTTTGTGTTTGTATCGGTTTATATTTTTATTCCGTTTATGATTTTACCAATCTTCAACTCACTAAATGAATTGAACCCTAGTCTGCTAGATGCTTCTCGGGACCTTGGGGCATCTAAATGGACTACGTTTCGTTGTGTGATTTTCCCGCTTACGATTCAAGGGGTAAAATCAGGCTGTCAGGTAGTATTTATTCCTGCTCTATCATTATTCATGCTAACACGACTAATTGCAGGAAACAAAGTGATTACACTCGGTACTGCTATTGAACAGCAGTTTCTTGTCACTCAGGATTGGGGCATGGGTTCAACAATAGCTGTATTCCTGATTATTTTTATGGTATTAATTATGGTCGCAACTGGAAACCGCAAGAAACGAGGTGCTAAAAATGAGAGATAAACTGGCTATTTCTTCTAAGGCGTATCTATTTATTATTTTCTTCATTTTATATGCACCGATTTTCTATCTCGTGTATTACTCATTCAATAGTGGTGGCACGATGAGCAATTTTGAGGGTTTTACCTTGGATTGGTATAAGGAGCTATTCGGGGATACTAGACTTCTCATCATCGTGTTAAATACATTTGTGATTGCCTTGCTCTCAGCTCTTGTTTCAACCATTATTGGTGTGCTAGGAGCCATTTGGATCCATTCTATTAAACAAAGTCGAACTCAAAATACATTACTATCATTAAATAACGTCTTGATTGTAAGTCCTGATGTCATTATCGGTGCTTCCTTTTTGATTTTATTAACAATGGCTGGAATTAAATTAGGCTTTTATTCTGTGTTACTTTCACATATTGCCTTCAGTATTCCAATCGTTGTACTTATGGTATTGCCAAAACTAAAAGAGATGAGTCCTTCTCTAATAGATGCAGCGAAAGATCTCGGAGCAAGCCAATGGCAGGTTCTAACAAAGGTGATTATCCCTTACATCACACCTGGAATCTTTGCTGGATTTTTCATGGCCCTTACGTATTCCTTCGATGATTTCGCTGTTACATTTTTCGTAACAGGAAACGGGTTCTCAACGCTATCTGTTGAAATCTATTCCCTTGCACGACGCGGAATCTCGTTAAATATTAATGCATTGTCAACTCTTCTGTTTATCTTTACAATGCTGCTTGTTGTCGGGTATTACTTTATCGCACAACGAGGAAACACACGTGGATTGGGGGTTCGAAAATGACGAAACTCATCCGTGCCTTTATCGCAATTGCACTTGTATCAGGTGGGTTACTCTACCTTATCCACCATTTAAATTCATCTCAGGGTCTCGCTGGTGGGAACACCTTAACGGTTTATAACTGGGGCGACTATATCGACGAAGAACTGATCGTTCGTTTTGAAGAAGAAACTGGAATCAAAGTTATTTATGAAACCTTCGACTCTAATGAAGCGATGATGACAAAAATCGAACAAGGTGGAACCACCTACGATATCGCAGTTCCATCTGAATATATGATTGATAAAATGCGCCAAGAGGACCTACTCATCCCTCTTGACCATTCTAAACTATCAAATTTAAAAAACATTGATGAACGGTTCATGGATCTTCCTTTTGATCCAGGTAATCAATACTCTGTCCCCTATTTCTGGGGAACAGTTGGCATTGTCTATAACCCAACCATGCTTGATGGAAAAGAATTTACAAGCTGGAACGATCTCTGGGACCCTTCCCTAAAAAATGAAATTATCTTGGTTGATGGTGCTAGAGAAATCATTGGAATGGGACTTAACTCTCTTGGTTATTCATTGAATGATACCAATCTTGACCACTTAATCGAAGCAAAGGAAAAACTGATGAAGCTTACACCTAATGTAAAAGCCATAGTTGGTGACGAGGGAAAAGTGCTGATTCAAAATCGCGAGGCTGCAATTGGAATTGTTTGGTCTGGTGATGCTGCCGATATTATGTGGGAAAATGAGGATTTAAACTATGTGGTGCCAAGTGAAGGCTCTAACCTCTGGTTTGATAATATGGTCATTCCGAAGACAGCCAAAAATATTGATGGCGCACATCAGTTTATTAATTTTATGCTGGATGCGGAAGTAGCTGCTCAAAACACAGAATACGTCAGCTACTCCACTCCAAACAAAGAGGCACTACAATATATGCCTGAAGATATGGTTTCAGATGAGCGTTTCTATCCATCTCCGGAGCTAACCGAAAAGCTTGAAGTTTATGAAAACCTTGGGAAAAAGAATCTCGCCATCTATAACCAGCTTTTCCTAGAATTTAAGATGGGACAGAACTAACTAGATTTCATAATTGGTGATGAAGAGGATAACTCTAACGACAGTGAGAAGAATTCCCCTTCATATGCTCGATGAAGAGGATAACCCTAACGACAGCGAGTCGATTTCCCCTTCATAAGACCGATGAAGAGGATAACTCTCACTACATCGAGCAGAATTCCTCTTCATATGCTCGATGAAAAGGAAAACTCGGACGACAGCGAGTCGATTTCCCCTTCATAAGCTTGATGAAGAGGATAACTCTAACGACAGCGAGTCGATTTCCCCTTCATAAGCTTGATGAAGAGGATAACTCTGACGACCGTGAGTCGATTTCCCCTTCATAACAAAGGCCTGTATCTAAAACGATACAGGCCCTTTTCTATCACTAATTTTCTTTACTAACTGCCTTATCCTTCTCCAAGAGTACGATTAACCCAGGTAACAATACTCCGCGGATTAAGAATGTGTCTAACAAGATTCCTACCGCTACAATAAAGCCGAAGACAAATAATAATTGAACCGGCTGTGTCATGAGGACTGCAAAGGTGGCGGCTAAGATGACACCAGCAGATGAGATGACTCCGCCTGTTTTTGCGACAGCAATTTGTACGGCTTCTTTTACTGAATGGTTTATTCTTTCTTCCTGGAATCTTGAGATTAGCATAATATTATAATCGATTCCAAGTGCAACTAGGAACACAAATGCGTACAATGGAACACGATTCGCGATCGTGTCGATATCAAAGAATAAGTTTGTTAAAAACATACCTAATCCTAATGCTGCTAAAAATGAAACTAAGATTGTACCCATCATATAAATCGGCATTTTAAATGATTTTGTAAGGACAATTAGCATACCAAAAATTAAAATCGTTTCAAGTATGACAATTAAAATAACGTCTCGATTATTTGTTGCTCGATCATCCACTTTAGTTGCCGTTTCACCTGCAAAGTAGAGTTCTCCATCTACATCTGCGTCAGTCAAAATTGTTTCAGAGTTTGAAATCATCTTCTCCATCGCGTCAATTGTTTTGATATCATATGGTCCTTCTTCAAACGTTAAAGAGAAATTTAGAACCCGATTTTCTTCAGTAGTTCCGTTGATTCTAACTTCGCTCACAAGATCTTGAGCTAGTAATTCATCGCGTAGTGCATCCTGCTCTTCCTTTGTAACTGCCTCTTTCCCCTCAAACAAGACTGTGGATGGTGCAAGCTCACCTTTTGCAAATTTCTCCTCGATGAGTTCATATCCTTGTCGTGATGGCATATCCTCTGGAAATGACTTCATCGTATCGAATTCGTAATTTAAGTTAAACATATTGGCTGCAGAAATAAGAAGAAAAATCCCTACAATTGCGACATATAATCCTGGTTTTTTAACAACCATTCTTCCGATTTTGCTCCAGATGGAGTTGTCTTTTACTTTCGCTTCCCCTACTTTTGGTACCTTTGGCCAGAATGACTTTCTACCGAAAAGTGTAAATAGTGCTGGCACGAGTGTAACGGATGCGATCATGATGATCACCATTGTTGTGCCGAATGTTGGTGCAAAATTACGATAATCCCCAAGGTCTGCGAAGAATAACACTAGCATCGCTGCTAACACAGTCCCACCTGAGAAAAAGACAGGCATCCCTACCTCTTTCATAGCAGATCTCATCGCATCATATTTATTTTCATAATTCTTAAGCTCCTCGCGAAACCGTGAGAATACGAATAACGAATAATCAATAACAGCCGCAAATAAAAGAATCGACATAATCGAGATTGTCTGATTACTTAATTGTAAACCAGCTTTCCCTAGTAAGCCTAATGATTGCATAGTCACTTCATATACAAAGACAGCTGCTAATAACGGTATTAAAGCTAACAACGGTGAACGATAAATCACAATTAATAAAATTAGGATTAACCCTACCGTTGATAAAATTAACACTAGATCTGCCCTTGAAAATAAATCCAGTGAATCTGTTGCAATACCCGCTGGACCCGTTACATACAAAGTTAAATCCGAGTTTTCTTCAACCACCTTTAAAATTTCATCCTTCGAATCGCGGATTTCCGTTGTTTCTAATGATGCATCAAACATGATTGGAAGAATAGCAGTTGATTGGTCCTCTGAAAAGAATCCTGCAGCAGCCTGCGGTGGTAAGGTTGATAAAGGAACTACTTGCTCTACCCCAGGAATTTCAGCATTCTCAATTTGACTAGATACATCTACAAGATCTTGAAATGAGAATTGTTCTTCATTTGATTGAAAGACCAAGATTGCTGGAGTCCCATTACTATCCTTGAAATACTCATCCACCTTACTTTGGGCAATTACCGACTGTGCATCATCAGGAAGTGAGTCAATCCTCGAGACCTCATAATCCTTTGCGTTCGGCGCAAAAACAGCTAATAATATCGTGATAATAAGCCAAGATGCTAATGTAATCCACATTCCTTTTTTTGTGGTGACTTTATCTGTAATGGCTTGTAACATGTTTTTCAAACTTACCCCACCTCTTCTTTCAAAAGTAACACTCATGTCACTTTGCATAAAAAAATTGACACTGTTGTCACGATAATTATCTTTTAAAGTGACACCCGTGTCAATTAGAAGTCTTTGAAGATTCCGTGACAAATCATTTCTTTAATCGACTGAACCCACTTATCATGAGGAATGCCAAAATGATTCGGAATCGCGACTGATTGAAAAATATAACCTAAGACGATAGGGTCAGGGATATTTGGATTCAATTGTTGTTCTCTTTTAGCCGATTCAATTAAGCCCTGCACACAACGGTACATCTCAATGTGGTAACTTTCAAGTTTTTCCTTATTTTCTTTCACTTTTTCATTTATGTGGACCGGAACACGCTTCCCAATTTCTATAAGTTGATAAAGCTCCGGATTCTTAAACATGAGGTTAAGAAGAAAATCAAATTGTGCATGGAAGCCTTCAATTGAGTTAATTTCCTTTAGCTCATGGAGAAATTGCTCCATTTTATAAAGCATATATTCCGTAATCAATTCTTCCTTGTTTTCAAAATACTTATAGATGGCTCCTCGGGAAACATGCAAATGATCCGCAACCAAACTAAACTGGAACCCTTCATAATGATGTGTTAGAAGCAATTCCTCAGTTGCCCTATATAATTCCTCAGTTGTAAATTTACGTTCACGCGCCATGTCTTTCACCCCACCACCATTATAGAACAAGATATTAGGAAAGAGAAAGAGTTGACTTCGAATTGACACATTAATAACAATAATGGACTAGTACAGCACTTCTTTTAACCTGCTCAACAATACAAAATTCATTCAAACAAACGTTTAATTGAATTCACAAATTATTGATACAAAAGGAAAAACCCATTAAACAAACGCTTGTTTGAAAATGGGTTTTCTCGAAAATAGCCGATTAGTACAGATTGTTTCGTATCCATTACTTACTTGTTTCTCTACGAACGATTGGAGCGACCTTCGTTGCTAACAATTCAATACCTTTTGCTACATTTTTAAAAGGTTGACCACCTATATCTAACTGGGCAAGAAATCGTTTGTGCCCAAAAAGCTCGTATTGTGTGAGGATTTTTTCAGCGACTTGCTGTGGACTTCCCACGAACAAAGCTGTGTCTGGACTAGCCATATGTTCAAAGTCAGTCCTTGACATCCTCGTTCCCATTCCACGCTGACGGTTAACATATTCCCAGTAATTGGAGTAATAAGGGTAAAACTCATCCTTTGCTTGCTGAGTTGTTTCAGCTAGATACGCATGGCCCGTTACACCCACCTTCAAGTCTTGGGGGTTATGTCCAGCCTCTATTCCTGCTTGACGATAAAGATCGACAAGTGGCTTAAATCGTTTTGGATGACCACCTAAAATTGCTAAAGCCATCCCCACCCCAAATTTTCCAGCACGAACGGCACTTTCAGGTGTACCTCCAACTCCAATCCAAACTGGTAGATTTTCTTGTACTGGTCTTGGGGCAATTTCAGCATTCCTTAGAGAAGAACGAAACTTCCCCGACCAAGTGACAGTCTCACTCCGAGTTAGTTTTATTAATAAGTCCATATGCTCTTCAAACAATTCATCATAATCATTTGTGCTATAACCGAAAAGAGGAAATGATTCGATAAATGCTCCTCTTCCGGCCAGTATTTCTGCACGACCATCTGAAAGTAAATCCAATGTGGAAAAATCCTCAAATAGACGAACTGGATCAAGTGTACTTAATACACTCGTTGTACTCGTTAATCTAATTTGTTTGGTACCTTGTGCAATAGCTGCTAATATAACCGCTGGAGAAGATGAAGCATAGTCTAGACGATGATGTTCTCCTATCCCAAATACATCGAGTCCTGCCTCATCCGCAAGTTTTGCAGCTTGAATAATTTCTTTCACTCTTTCTTTAGCCGTAATGGTCTTTCCTGTAAGGGGATCTGGCCCAATATCAGCAAGAGTGTAAACGCCAATTTCAAAATCACTTTTCTTGTCTTGAGTCATTAAGGTATCCTCCCTTCACTAGATAGCTAACTCAATTTGATTTCCAGAAGGGTCAAACGTGATAACCGTATTGTTCTCTTTGACCACATCTGCACCAATCTTCTTCAAGCTATCCACGATTCCATCACGGGCTTCTTCAGTTGGCAAAATGAGAGTATATGATTCAAGCCCAACGCCATTTTTAGGTGGCTTCGGTGCCCCTACTCCATTCCATGTATTAACCCCAATATGGTGGTGGTACTTTCCGGACGAAAGGAATAATGCCTGTGTACCATAACGATTTACAACATCCATTCCAAGTCCTTTCACATAAAACTCTTCGGTCTTTTGTAACTCAGCTACATGTAAGTGAATATGTCCCATTAGCGTCTCCTCAGGCATGCCTTTCCATGTCTTACCTGGTACAATATTTGTTAATAATCTTTCAAAATCTAGCGGATCAACAGCCATATCTACTTCTTCACCATTCCAATCCCATTCAGAGGGATCGCGGTCTATATAGATTTCAATTTGGTTGCCATCAGGATCATTAAGATATAAAGCTTCACTAACTAGATGGTCAGAAGAGCCAAAGCGTACTCCTTTTTCAACGAGATGAACAACGATATTAGCTAAATCAGTTTTTGTGGGTAAAAGAAGAGCAAAATGATAGAGTCCAGTTGTTCTTCCCTGTTTTGGTACAACATTTTCAGGTTGTTCTAGTGATAGTATACTTGTCATTCCATCAGTTGTTAGTTTTGCTGATGAGTCTGATCGTTCCAAAATATCAAAACCAAGTATATCCTTATAGAACTGTAATGAACGTTCTAGCTTTTCAACTTTTATTTTGACATGTCCCACAAATGTGGTTGGTTTTGTGTGATACCCCATAATTATCCTCCTTGATAATCGATAATCTTTTTTATAACTTTCCCTTTTACATAACATTTCATTTTTAAAATTAAGTTACTTTATGTAAGTAAGTGTATTTATATAATTAGTTGTTGTCAAGTAATTAAATTTCCAATTGTAATTAATTTTTCGTTTTAGTACAATGATGATTAAGAGAGGTGCATTTTAAAAATGAAACAACCTACAATCTGCCCGAAATTTGAAAAAGCAATGTCTCTATTAAGTCAAAGATGGACAGCTTTGGTTATCTATCAATTATTAGTAGGGCCACAAAGGTTTAATGAGATACAATCTTCAATTGGTATAAGTGGAAAGGTATTATCAGATCGTTTAAAGGACCTGGAGCACCAAGGATTGGTTAAACGTGAGGTTATACCGGAAACGCCTGTTATTATTGAGTATTCACTAACAGAAAGAGGACATAGCATCGAACCCATTTTAAGAGAAATTGAAAAATGGTCGCAAGTATGGGTAAAAACTGAATAAAGCAAAGAAGATAGTAAAGGGTTGTCCCCTAAGTCATTTCTTGACTAATGGGATCAACCCTGTTTTTTTATACTGTTATTTGATTATTCGTTTCGATGGTTTCAATAAACTTTTCCATCGTTGAGGTTAAGTACGCATCTGCTCTTCTTATAAAAACGGTTTTAATTTTACTGTATTGATCTGGAAGGGTATAACATCTGATCAGTCCACTTTGCTCCAAATGAGTAACTGCTGACCTAGGGACGAATGCCACACCAAGCCCAACGACTACGCTACGCAAAATCGTTTCTAATGTACCAAATTCCATAACTTTTCGCGGTGTGAGATTTTGGTCTTTATACCATGCTTTAAATCTCGCTCGGTATCCGCAACCTTCACTAAAGCAAAGAATGGTCTCCTCTTTCGACTCTTCCAATGAGGTTGTACGAATATCTGATATTAACACAAGCTCCTCTTGCAATACGTCATGCGACACAAGGTCAGGATGAAAGTCTGATTCTGAAACGAATGCTCCATCCAGCTTATGATTTAACACTTGTTCTTCTAAATCTTCAGTGACTCCTGTAAATAATGACAGATCCACATTTTTATATTTTTTAGTATAGGTAGATAATATCTTTGGTAAATGAATGACAGTTTCAACTGTTCCAATTTCTAATTTACCCGATGGCTCATTTTTATTTTGAACAGCTTTTTTCATTTCATCAGTTAACAATAATATTTTTTTACTATAGGTTAATAGCTTCTTCCCCTCAGGTGTCAATGTCATCCCCCGACGATGTCGGTTAAACAAAGGTGTATTCAGCTCAGCCTCGAGCTTCTGGATACGAGACGTAATATTGGATTGAACGTAGCTCAACTCTTTTGCCACTTCTGTAATTGTTCCTTTTTCTGCTACCATTTGAAAAATCTCTAAGTCTTTGAATTCCACGGCTTCCCCTCCTGTTCGTACATTTATCTCTATATCTATGATATCAATAAAAATGATATTAATCATTGTTTTTATTCATTTTACAGGATACCCGAACAGTTTTATTATAATGATTATCGTAACTTTTTGAAAGAGGTAGAGGAAAGTGAAAAATAGTGTACTACTCGGAGCGATTTTGTGTTTTATTGCTGCAGTATCATGGGGAGCAATGTTTCCTGTAGCTCATGCAGCATTTAAACATCTTGATCCCTTTTATTTTACAATTATTCGTTATGGCGCTGTAACGATTATTTTAGTGGCCATCTTATTATGGAAAGAAGGAAAGCAAGCCTTCCGCTTTGAAGGAAAAGGACTTCAATTATGGTTTTTCGGCACGATGGCTTTCACCGTCTATAACCTTTTTATCTTCTGGGGTGAAGACTTATTAGGGGCTTCCGGTGTAATGGTCGCATCCATTATGGAATCACTTATGCCGATGATTTCAGTTGTAATTGTATGGATGATTTTTAGAAAACGCCCGCATTTATTCACATTAGGATGTGTAATCGTGTCATTCATTGGCGCAATGTTGGTGATTACAAAAGGTGATGTTAAATCTTTTCTTGGAGCAACTGATGACTTTATACCTTCATTACTAATCTTTATCGCCGTTATTGGATGGGTCATTTACACAATGGGTGGTAGTGAATTTAGTGGTTGGTCTGCTTTACGTTATTCAACTTTAAGTTGTTTACTTGGAACTATTACCGCCATTGTAATTACATTTGGTGCAACATTGTTCGGAAATCTAACCGTTCCAACAGTAGAAAGTATGATGGCTGTAAGCCCTCATTTATTATTTATGATCATTTTCCCTGGGGTGATTGCATTACTCGGTTGGAATATTGGTGTGAGCATATTATCACCGTTAAACGGGTTACTGTTCATTAACTTTGTTCCCGTTACAACGCTCTTAATTTCGATTTTTCAGGGTAATCAGGTAACGATGTTCGATCTTCTTGGTACGATCTTAATCATCGTTTCACTTTTATCTAATAATATCTATGTAAGAATGTCACAAAAGAAAAAATCAGTTAAACAGGTTCGTACAAAACTGAGAGAAATGCCTTTATCGTAAAAAGGTTAAAGCCCATCCAACATACCACTTGTTGAATGGGCTTTGTTTTGGATAAGTACCCTAATCTAATTCATAAAATCCACAAACGACAGTTCCGACTGCTTTTGCAGCGACAAGGAGAGCATCCTCATCAATATCAAATTTAGGATGATGATTGAAATAAGGATCCTTTTCCCCCTTTGGCGTACATGCAATATAGAAGAAACAAGAAGGAAATTTTTCCGCATAATAAGCAAAATCTTCAGATGGTGCCATTGCCGGGAATTCCTTTACTTCTTTAATGTCTTTGTCATTTGCATTGTTTAGATACTCCGCAACTTTTGCTGTTAATTCAGGATCATTGTATAGAGGCGGATAATCCGTTTTGTATGTTAGCTCACATGTTACTCCGAATTCTTCTTCAAGACCACTAGTAAGTCGTTTCACTTCTTTTTCAATTTTTTCCTTTGTTTCATCCGTCATATAACGAATGTCACCTTCAAGCTCTACGCTATCTTTGATAACATTAAATGTGCCTTTTCCATCAAATGACCCTATCGTAATAACACCATTTTCAAACGGGCTTAATCGACGACTAATGATTGTTTGAACGGCTGTTACAAAATGTGCCCCTGCCACAATCGCATCATTTGCCAAATGTGGGGATGAGCCATGTCCACCTCTACCTTGAACTTTTAATTTCATATAAGCTCTTCCGTTGAATGAATATCCTGCATGATACCCAACTGTCCCTGCCGGACCTAGTGGGAGTAGGTGGATACCGAATACATGATCTAAATCATCAAGAATACCAGACTCTACAATACTTTTGGCCCCACCGGGCGGAACCTCTTCGGCATGCTGGTGGATAATTTTGATTGTACCGGGTATTTCATTTTTTAATTGAATTAAACAATCCGCTAGTACTAACAAATATGCTGTATGACCATCATGACCACACGCGTGCATCACACCTTCAGTCTTTGATTTAAACGGTACATCTGTTTCTTCAACAATGGGAAGTGCATCAAAGTCTGCACGCAGGCCAATGTTTTTTCCAGACTTACCACCTTTTATGGTCACAACAATTCCATAACCATTCCCAACATTGGATTGAACCTCTACATCTTTTCCTTTATAAAACTCTAGAATATACTGAGCGGTTTTTTCTTCTTTAAAGGAAAGCTCAGGATTTTCATGTAAATGTCTGCGAATTTCAATGATTTCATCCTTGCGCGATACTAACATTTCCATTAATTGATCTTTCATCGGATCGTGCTCCTTTTCGACTATTCTAAAACAGGTTCTTGATTTGTTGTTTTTTTAGAAGCATGATTTGGTTTAACTTCACTTGTTGTTTTTCCAGCATCTTTTGGTACCAGCATGATAATCGATAGTATCGATAATATTCCGAAGATGACATTAACAATGATACCGACCGTAGCTGCAAATTCTAGGTTCCCATTAGCTGCTATTGCCGCGTAAGCTGTAGCTGAAATTGCTACACCGAATGCACTACCAAGTGAACTTGCCATTTTATATACACCAGCTGCTTCTCCCACCTTTTCAGCTGGTGCATTTGATACAGAAGTATCTGTTGAAGGGGTGGCATAAATTCCAAGTCCTAATCCAAATAATGCAAATCCAATAAATACAACAATTGTATAAGCAAGATCAGGCAAGAATGTTAAGCCCATGACACCCACTCCAATCGTTGTGATTGTTGCGCCCCAAACCATTGGCTTTTTTGCCCCAACTTTTTGTAGGATTTTTTCCCCAACGCGAATCATTGCCAACACTGCTACTAAATACCCTAGGGACAACATACCTGACTGAAATGAATTAAAACCTCTACCTACTTGTACATACGTGTTCGCTACAACTAACGTACCAGCAATCGCATTCAGTAAGAAGTTGGATACAGTTGCACCAGTATAGGGCGCATTTTTAAATACAGCAAAATCAATTAGAACTATTTCTTTACTCTTCTCTACTTTAATGAAAAGGAGAAGACCTATTATTGTTACTGCTGCAAGACCCAGCGAAATTGGACTTGTCCATCCTAAATCAGCTCCATATGTAATAAATACATTTAGGGCAATCATCGTTACGATAAAAATGGCTAAGCCAGAGTAATCGAATTTAAAAGCTCCAGAAGATGGTTGTTTACTTTCTGGTGTATCCTTTAATAAAAACATACCAACGATTGCAAAGATAATCGAAAATACGAAAATCCATCTCCAGCCTAATGAAGTTGCGATTGTACCACCTGCAAAAGAAGCAACTCCTGACCCTCCCCAAGAACCAATCGACCAATAACTGAGTGCACGTTGTCGTTCTGCACCCTCAAAATAAGCTTTCATTAACGCAATTGTTGATGGCATAATACATGCTGCTGAAACACCTTGAATAATACGTCCAATAATTAGCAATACAGCGCCTTGAGCTATTACTAAACAAATTGAGCCGACAATACTTAAAATAAAGCCAAAATAGGCAATTTTTTTTCGACCTATTTTGTCAGCTAGACCACCTGCAGCTACGATAAATAATCCGGAGAATAAAGCCGTTAAACTTATCGCAATGTTCAACGTTCCAAGTGATATACCTAAATCTTCTTGAACGGCAGGGACTATATTGACCATTGCTTGCGCAAATAACCAGAATGTAATAACACCAAATACAATTCCAATTATCATTTTGTTTGTACCTTTATACGTTGATTCCATAGATTAACCCCCTTTTAATACTAGAATCCCCTTTCGCAGGTCACATCATGCTGTGAATCATCCAAACTTTGTTACCAAATTTCGACTAGTACAGTTTGTATTTCCTCTTGCTTAACAATATCAATTCCTTTCAAACAAACGTTTAATTGAAATTGTAAGTCGTTGATACAACTGAGGTAATCCGTTAATCAAACGTTTGATTAAAAATGGGTTTTTACGAAAATGGTCGATTAGTACAGATTGTTTTTGACGTCTAAGAAGCTTGGCATCAAAAAACCCCCAATAAACAAGATAGTTTAATGGGGGCTTTCGGAAAATTTTTTTCATTTTATCAGGGACAGAACCCTACTGAAGCATACTTAATTTTTCTGCATAACGCTTTTCATTAAAAGGAACTTGGTTTTTCAAAAGTTCATACATTTCTTCAATAAGCACTCTGCCGATCATTTCTTTAGACTCTATTTCTGAGAAACCTGAGTTGACCAATCGTTCCAAAGTTTCTTTCGTACACTTCGGGTCATTGATGTTAATCTGATTATCCACTATTTCGAGTATTTTAGCTTTTAATTTTTCTTTTACCATCAGCCTTGTCCTCCCACTTCCATATTTATTTACTAAGCTTTTATTTTAAAATTAACTTTGCGACTGCTTCACAGTGTACCGTATGCGGAAACATATCTACAGGTTGCACCTCGGCTGTTTCATACCCACCATCTTCTAAAATTCGAAGGTCCCTTGCAAGAGTTGCTGGATTACATGAAACATAAACAACTTTCTTCGGTTTCATTTGTAAAATGGTGTGTAATAACGCCTCATCACAACCCTTACGAGGAGGGTCAACGACTATGACATCCGCTCTAACTCCGTCTTTATACCAATTTGGGATGACAACCTCTGCCTCTCCAACTGCAAACTCTGCATTATCGATATAATTTAGGGCAGCATTTCGCTTCGCATCCTCAATCGCTTCAGGAACAATTTCAACTCCATACACTTTCTTTGCCTTCTGGGCTAAAAATAACGAAATGGTTCCAATTCCACAATAGGCATCAATAACTGTCTCTTCCCCTGTTAACCCTGCATACTCCAACGCTTGATCATACAGTACCTTTGTTTGTTCAGGATTAACTTGATAAAACGACCTTGCTGAGATCGCAAACTTGATATCACCAATATTATCGTAAATATATTCTTCCCCCCAAAGGACATTTGTTTCATTTCCAAAAATCACATTTGTCTGTTTGGAGTTAATGTTTTGTACAATCGACTTAACACCCGGTAGGTTTTCGGTAATCTCTAAGATGATTTTATTCTTATGTGGAAGCTCTCTCGTTCTAGTGACAAGTACGACCATAATTTCTCCAGAAACCAAGCCATAACGTGCCATAATGTGACGAAGAGTACCTTTGTTATTTTTCTCATCATAAGCCTGTATTCCATATTTCTCACAGATTGTCTTCACTGTTTGCACAACCAAATCATTCTTCTCTTGCTGGATGAGACAAGCTTCCATATCAATGATTTCATGACTTCGTTGTTGGTAAAACCCTGCAACTAGGCCGCCTTCACGGTCCGCTACTGGAACCTGTGCCTTATTCCGATATCGCCATGGATTTTCCATTCCAAGAACAGGATGAACCTTCATATTTTGTAGTTTACCAATGCGTGTCAACACTTCCTGCACCTGTTTTTGTTTCGCTACCAACTGTCCTTCATAGCTGAGATGTTGAAGCTGACAGCCTCCGCATTCTTTATAAATTGGACACGGAGCATCGACGCGATATTGGCTTTTTTCGTAAAGCTCTATCAGACGGCCAAAGCCATAGCCCTTATTGACTTTGGTAACTTTGATTTTTGCTTTCTCATCTGGTAGACCGTTCGGAACAAAGATCGGAAAGCCTTCAATTTTAGCCACACCCGCTCCATCATGGGTAAGATCTTCAAATGTGACATCATAGTATGTATTTTTTTCAACCGGCGGTTTCAGTTTTGTCATTGTGTATTCTTCCTTTGCGTTCAAAATGCTGAACTGATTGTAACATATCGGGAGGAGGTTATGCCAATATCGCTTGTTTTGAAACCAAAATAAAAAATCTGGCTCACGCCAGATTTTAATCCATTTTTTCTGCTTTTTCTTTTGATACTAGCACATTTATATGTTTGTACAGATTTACAAATTCCCCTGGCAGTAAACCACCGTATTCTCCATCTAAATTGATTTGCATTTTTTCAGTTGGATTTACTTTTACGCGATTTGCTTTGGTGTAAAGAACATGTGGATCATTAATATGCTCTCCACGAATTGCCAAAGTCGCGACCTTAATAAAATCGGCAAGGTTTGCCTTTTTTAAAATTAACAAATCAAACAAACCATCATTCATTGAGGAGTCTGGTGCTAGTTTTTCAAAGCCTCCGACAGAGTTTGTTAAGGAAACGAGGAATAACATGATCTCGCCCTCAAACAGTTTCCCATCATACTCAATACTCACTTCAGTTGGACGGATTGACGGAAGCATCTCCATCCCTTTTAAATAATAGGCAAGCTGCCCAAGCATCGTTTTCAGCTTGCTTGGTACCTCATAGGTTAGCTCGGTTAGCCTTCCTCCACCTGCAATATTAACAAAATATTTATCATTTATACGGCCAATATCAATTGGAACAGAGTTTCCTTCTACAATCACGTCACAAGCACCATCAATGTTTCGAGGAACTCCAATTGCGCGTGCAAAGTCATTCGTTGTTCCGACAGGAATGATTCCAAGTGTTGGGCGATATTCCTGCTCAGCCATGCCATTTACAACCTCGTTAATGGTTCCATCGCCACCTGCGGCTACTACAAGATCATACTTTCTCTCGACCGCAATTCGGGCTGCATTTGTTGCATCGCCAGCGCCAGTTGTGGCATGACATGAGGTTTCATATCCTGCTTTTTCTAGCTTCTCTAACACCTCGGGCAGATGTCTCTTAAACAACTCTCTACCAGAAGTTGGGTTATATATAATACGAGCTCTTTTCATTTTTCATCATCCTAAAAAAGATAATCTTATCATTCAATTTACATCATAGCTTATCCAATCGATTTAATCAATTTGGACTATTAGCAAAATAATCCAATTCTATCGCACCTATTTACTATATCATTTATATTCAAAAAACACTATTATGTTGCCCCTCATAGCTTACACCTATTACTCAAAAAATGCGCTTAGCTAAAGCCAAAGCGCACAACTCATCCTTACATTTTTTCAACTAGATTCACTGTTACAAGATCACTATTAAAAATTGATAACTTATAGGTTCCTTCACCCAACTTTTTTGTGCCCTTGTATAATTTTTCGATGGTACTTTCCTCGTAAACCTCTTCAATTCCACCACGTTCGGTTGTATCGATTTTATCCCATATTATATTTCCATTCTCAAGCACATTATTAGAAACAGCTGACAGTAGAATATCACTCTTATCATTCACATGAACCGATACATTTGACGCTCCATCTACAACCCAGTTATTTTCAAGGGAGCCCGGATAAAGTGAAACATGATTATGCTCACCTCGCACCTCTAAGCTAATCGAACTTGGCACAATAATCGTGGGTTCAATTGTTGCATATGTAGAAAATGGTCCCGTTTGATCTGCAGGTTCCTTTAATGTCACGTACATAGTATCCCCGACAACCTTCGTAAATATATAATCCTTGGCATTTGCAATGATTGGGTCTGCCTTCGGGTGAACCGTTGCACGGTACACGCCAAATACATGAAGTTCATTCGCAGTTGATCCTTCGATTTTACTTGTTACTCCGTTCGTTTCAAGGACCACACGCTTGATGTCGCTTGCCAACTTTTCCTCAATTACTGGCAAATCCATTGTACGATGCTCTGCCCCAATCACGCCTTGAACCTCATCAACAAGCCCTACAGATGATAACAAGGTAAACCCGATTCCAATTGTTCCGATAATCCCAACAAAAAGAATACTTAAGAAATCATATTTAACAATTGGATTTTCCTGCTTTGACATAAATAGATAGACGACAATTTCAACTCCCAACACAATCAGTATGATAGGCCACCACACAAGCAGTGGCTCCATCATTTGCATTCCTTTTAGCTGTGATAGGAAAAGAAGAATACCCAGCAAGACTAAAGACAATCCCATCGAAACTGAACCAACCCGCCATTTTCGCATTACGCATTCTCCTTTCGTTTTTTACTACCTACCATCAACTTCAAGCCACCGCCAATGAGTAAGATACAAATAATCGTGCCTTGGAAGTAATTGTAGTAAAAATACTGAAGATCAAAATTAAAAACTCTCATAATCATAGGACCAACCGTAGGAAGGACAACATTTACTAATAAATAGTAAATCCCCAATGCAATTAGTCCAAATCCGACCCATTTTTGGTGATTGACAATATAGGAAACGACCGGAACATCCTCAAGGTCCTCTTCTCCATGCTTTGACACCTTTTGTAGGGCATCAAAAAAGCTGTAAAACCAAATAATCGGGATTAAAAACAGGAATAATGACAACCTGAGAACGTCTAAAATATAAATCGCGAATAAAAAGGCAGCCATCAGCTGTATACCGCGTTTTTGTAGGCCAAGATACAAATGGCCCGCTCCTGGGAAAATCGCTAAAATGGTTGCTAGCGTTTTGCTTTTACGCCCTTGTTCACGTCTTGTTTCCTCAAAGTCCTCGATAATGGTCTTATCAACTAACTCTTCTCCTCGATGTTTTTTCCCTATCAACTGAATCGCATCAAACATGTTATATACCCACAGAATCGGTAGAATCCCTAAAAACACCAAGAATGCTCCTTGATCTGTAAAAATGGAAATAAACACAACCATGGTTCCCAATCCGAAAAATCCGATTAGAAAGGTCAATCCACGGTTTAACAAGCCTAGTTGAAAATGCCCTAACCCCGGGATAAACGAAAGAATAATCGTATAGAAACGTTCTGAATCATCCGTTCGTGTAACAATTACTTGCTCATCTCCCGTTTGAATCACCTGCTCCTTTTGATTGTGCTTATTATTTCGTAATAGAAAGATAATCATATCGAATACATTAATAACTTCTACAAAAAATGCAATGATAAGGCCGACTCCTAATGGATCTCCAAAACCTGTCATCATCCACCCAAAGATTCCTATTAATATAGAGCCGACTGTACCCACTCCATAAATAAACCCTCTTATCTTTCGATTTACATAAAAATGGCCGACACCTGGAATAAATGATAGGAAAAATGCTAGCACTGGATTATAACTCATTTTTCTCCCTCCTCTTGATCTGTATTGATTAAGTCAAAAACCGATAATGCTTTTTCCATCAAACTAGTTGAAACAGATTGTTTTTGCTTTGAAAAGCTAGATGCCTCCACCGTACCCACTATACCCGTCATACTTTGGAAAACGCCAGTTGACATTAGTGTTAATGTCACAACCGCAGCAACTCCATAATGGAAAATCGGGCTTTGTAAAATGGACTTCTTTTGTTTTTCCTTTTTCAGCGGAAGCTTCATTACTACCTCGTCAGTAAAATGCTCATTTTCAATATCTGGGAGCTCCTCGGCGTAGGCCTCTACTAGATTCATATATATTTCTAAACATTGGTCACAGGAATACAGGTGATCTTCGAGTTCTTTCCGACTTGATTCTGCCAATTCACCCTTCACGTACATGAACCATTCTTCGTCTCTGTAATGTCTCACCTAAAATCATCCTCCTTCCAATGTTTCTTCATCCAATTTCGGGCTCGGTATAGCTTTGTTTCAACCGTCTTTGCTTCAACCTGCTGTTCTTCTGCAATTTGTTTATAGCTTTTTTCTGCTATGTAATAAGCTTCAATCACTTTACGATAATTCGCAGGCATATCGTGTAACCGACTTTTGACCAGTTCTCTTTGTTCTTTTTGCAAAAGTGGCAATACGACATTTTCCTCTGGGGAAGAGAGTGTCGGGAGGTCATCCGGCTCAAGTATCATTTCTTGCTGCCGCTGTTTCTTCCGCTTCACATCTATTGCATGGTTCACGGCAATCCGTGTCAGCCAAGATTTAATACCCTGTGAACTATATTTGGGGAGGGCATAATAGATTTTCAGAAACACTTCCTGCGTCGCATCCTCGGCATCTTTTTCATGACGCAAAACTGAATAAATCGCCTTGAATACTAGATTCTTATATTTCTCAATAAATAACCGAAAGGCATGATCATCGCCCGTTTTTGCCTTTTCAATTAGAATCTCATCCTGAATCGTGCTCTCCCCCCTTCTCTCTTCTCTACCCTATTAGACGAACTTAACCCTACTATACCCTACAGTTTTTATAAAAAAATAATAAAAAATTTTTAATCATGAAAAAAGACCTTCAAAACTTGAAGGTCTCAAAAACAATTATTTATCTCGATGACGTAATTTATAGATTAATGTTGCGATTAATGTTGATGGTAGATTTAACAAATTCCCTTGGAGGTTATACTGTAATTGTTGCTCCTCGAAGGACATGTCTTCATACGTTTCATTATGTGTCTTTTTCGTTTTCTTTAATTCTTCCTTCGTTGCCGCTATATTTCGATATTGGAACGGAATCATTATTAAAATATAGAGAACTACAACCGCTCCAAGTATCATCCATATTGCATCCATCTTCGCACCCCCCTTGAGTGAAAACGCTTATATTTAGTTTACGATTAAGTCCTTAAGAAAGTTTCATTTGTATTGCAAAATATATATTTTTTTATGTTCGGCCAATGGTGTATCAATAACTCCGATTGCGGTACATGCTAAGTGTTATTTTTGCCGAGCGTGTATCAGTAAACCTTTCTCGCGGTACATGCCACGCACTATTTCTGCCAAAGCGTGTACCGATAAACCTCTCTTGCGGTACATGCTACGCGCTATTTTTCCCAAGCGTGTACCGGTAAAGCCCTCTTGCGGTACATGCCTCGAACTATTTCTATCCAGCGTGTACCGTAAAACTCACCCTTGCTTGGCTAACGAAAAAAAGACCTACTTTTTATTCGTAAAGTAGGCCTTCGTCTTTTATAATTTATTCATTTCTTCAGCAAGAATTTTGTTTACCATTTGTGGGTTGGCTTGTCCTTTTGTTTGCTTCATAACTTGGCCAACTAGGAAACCAATTGCTTTCCCTTTTCCACGTTTAAAATCTTCCACGGATTGAGGGTTGTTACTGATAACTTCAACGATAATCTTTGTTAGGGCACCCTCATCAGAGATTTGAACAAGCCCTTTTTCCTTCACGATTGTTTCCGCGTCTCCACCTTTTTCAATAAGCTCTTTAAAGACGGTTTTAGCAATTTTAGAAGAAATTGTTCCGTTTTCGATTAGCTTGATCATACCTGCAAGTCCTGCTGGAGTTAAGGCAATTTCATGTAATTCCTTCTGCTCGGCATTTAGGTACCCCGAGACTTCACCCATGATCCAGTTTGAGGCTTGTTTTGCATCCGCGCCATTTGCTACTGTTTCTGCAAAGAAATCAGATGTTTCCTTCGTTACAGTTAGAACAGATGCATCATATTCAGGCAGACCGAGTTCTTCAATATATCGTTTTTTACGAGCATCTGGAAGCTCAGGGATTTCTGCACGAACTCTTTCCATCCACTCATCGTCAATATACAGTTCGACTAAGTCTGGCTCTGGGAAATAACGATAGTCGTCTGAACCTTCTTTTACACGCATTAAAATAGTTGATTTTGAAGATTCATCATAGCGACGTGTTTCTTGTTCAATTACGCCACCTGCAGATAAAACTTCTGCCTGACGAATCTCTTCATATTCAAGGCCATTTTTAACGAAGGCAAATGAGTTTAAGTTCTTAAGTTCCGTTTTTGTACCGAACTCTTCTTGACCGACTGGACGTAACGAAATATTGGCATCACAACGAAGTGAGCCTTCCTCCATTTTACAGTCAGACACACCTGTATATTGGACAATTGATTTTAATTTTTCTAAGTAGGCGTACGCTTCCTCAGGTGTACGAATGTCTGGCTCAGATACGATTTCAATCAATGGTGTTCCTTGACGGTTCAAGTCAACCAACGAATAACCTCGACCAGAGTGAGTAAGTTTACCCGCATCCTCTTCTAGGTGAAGACGAGTAATCCCAATCTTTTTCTTTTCGCCGTTTACTTCGATTTCGATCCAGCCATTCTCACCAATTGGCTTATCAAATTGAGAGATTTGGTAGGCCTTTGGGTTATCCGGATAAAAATAGTTTTTACGGTCGAACTTTGTTTCCTGGTTAATCTCACAGTTTAAAGCCATGGCAGCTTTCATAGCCCACTCAACAGCTTTTTTATTTACAACCGGAAGAACGCCCGGGTATCCTAATTCAACGACACTTGTTAGTGTATTTGGTGCAGCACCGAATTCATTCGGTGCGCTTGAAAATATTTTTGATTCGGTTTTAAGTTCAACGTGAACTTCCAACCCGATAACTGTTTCAAACTTCATCTCTGTTTTCACCCCTTACAATTGTGGTTTTTGTTTATGATGTTCGGTTGCCTTTTCAAACGCATCTGCAACACGGTAAATTGTACTTTCATCAAAATGCTTACCAATAATTTGGAGACCAAGTGGTAATCCATTTGAGAATCCGCATGGAACTGATATTCCTGGCACACCCGCAAGGTTCACTGGGATGGTGAGAATATCATTCGCATACATTGTAAGTGGGTCGTCCATGTTTTCACCAATTTTGAATGCTGGTGTTGGTGTTGTAGGCCCAATGATGACATCATATTTTTCAAATACATCTTCAAAGTCTTTTTTGATTAATGTCCGAACTTTTTGCGCCTTTTTATAATAAGCATCGTAGTAGCCTGAGCTTAATGCAAAAGTTCCAAGCATAATACGACGTTTTACTTCATCGCCAAAGCCCTCGCTTCTCGATTGCTTGTACATCTCAATAAGATTTTCTGCATTATCTGTGCGGTATCCATAACGCACACCGTCAAAGCGCGCAAGGTTTGCTGATGCTTCTGAAGATGATAATAAGTAATAAGTTGCTAATGCATATTTTGAATGTGGCAGTGAAACCTCTTCCCATGTCGCACCAAGTCCTTCAAGAACCTTAAGCGAGTCAAGAACAGATTGACGAACTTCCTCATTTACACCTTCACTTAGGTATTCCTTAGGCACAGCAATTTTCAAGCCTTTAACATCACCTGTTAAAGCTGATAAGTAGTTTGGTACGTCGACATTCGCGGAAGTTGCATCCATTGGATCAACACCAGAAATGGCCTGTAATAGGTAAGCATTGTCCTCAACTGTGCGAGTAACTGGTCCGATTTGGTCTAATGACGATGCAAAAGCGATTAAACCAAAACGTGAAACTCTTCCGTACGTAGGCTTTAATCCAACCACTCCACAAAAAGCTGCTGGTTGACGAATGGAACCACCGGTATCGGAACCAAGTGAGAATAAGACTTCTCCAGCCGCAACTGCTGCTGCAGAACCACCACTTGATCCTCCTGGAACACGTTCTAGATCCCATGGATTTTTCGTTACTTTAAAGCTTGAGTTTTCATTTGAAGAACCCATTGCAAATTCATCCATGTTTAACTTACCAATCGTAACTGTTTGAGCATTCTGGAGCTTTTGGACGACCGTTGCATCATAAATTGGATCAAAGTTTTCTAGTATTTTACTTGCTGCCGTTGTACGAACACCTTTGGTTACAATATTATCTTTGACACCGATTGGCATCCCGAATAATAGACCTAATTCATCACTGCTACCAAGTGCTTCATCTAATTGTTTCGCGTATTCTTTTGCATTATCTTCATTCAATGTTAAAAAAGCTTGTACCTTATCATCAACCGCGTTGATTCGCTTGAATGATTCATCTACAAGATCTGATACTGAAATTTCTTTTTTATGTAAAAGTGAATGTAATTCTGAAATTTTGTGATCAAAAAGTGACAATTTGTCTCCCCCCTTTATTCAATGATAGATGGTACACGGAACTGACCATCTTTCGCATCTGGTGCGTTTTTCAATACTTCTTCAACTGGTAATCCTTCTTTTGCAACATCTTCACGCATTACGTTTTTCACGGAAAGAACATGTGAAGTTGGCTCCACATTTTCTGTATCTAGTTCATTTAATTGTTCAGCAAATGAAATAATCGCATCTAACTGTTGTTGGAACATCTTCGCTTCGTCCTCAGTCACAGCTAAACGCGCTAAGTTAGCAACATGTTTAACTTCTTCAATCGAAATCCTCGACATTTTCCCTTCACCTCCACCGTCCATACCCTTAGGTAATATACTGATAATATCAAAAATTACTCCGTTTCGGCAACAATTCCTCTCTCATTCTTCCCGATTTCGACAAGAACCAACGCAAAACATCTAGTTGGTCAGATTATTTCTCTTTTAGATGGGGAATTTGATATAGTAGGATTGATAAAATACAGGATGTGGAGTGATTGGAATGGAAAGGATTACTTCTGTTGAACAGTTTAATGAGATTATTCAATCTGAAGGTGCAATCGTTAAATTTGATACAACTTGGTGCCCTGATTGCCGACGACTTGAGGCGTTCATTGGTGAGATTCTTGAAACTCACAATAGTGTTCCTTGGTACAGCATGGACAAGGACGAGTTCCCAGAGATCGCTGAAAAGTATAATGTAATGGGAATCCCAAGTCTTCTATATTATAAAGGCGGAGAAAAACTGGGTCACTTACACAGTGCGAACGCAAAAACACCTGACCAAGTCAATGAATACCTTGAAGGGTTAGGAATCTAATATCCCAAAGAAATGCCGTTAATTGTTTATACAAGCAACTAACGGCATTCTTTGTTCAATTTAGATTGCATTCTATAATCCTACCTACGAAACTGGTAATCTAAAAAACCCCTCATATTTAATGAGGGATTTCCGCTTAAACATTATGCTTTTTTCAATTTCTCTTTTACCGTGTTAAATTCATCCTGGATTTCTTGAGATGGTGCTTTGGTAACTAAGCTAACAACGATAATCACAATTGTGGCAAGTAGGAAACCTGGAACAATTTCATACAAACTAAATGGAATGACAGCTTCTCTTATAACCTCTCCAGCTTCATTCAATTTAGGTGTAGAAAGAATACTCCAGACAACAACTGTAACTGCTCCTACGATCATTCCGGCTAGCGCTCCCCAACGATTCATCCGTTTCCAGAACAGGGAGAGAATGATAACAGGACCAAATGCAGCTCCAAATCCTGCCCATGCATAACCTACAAGGTCTAATACCTTACTATCACGGTCATACCCTAGGAAAATAGCAATTACTGCAATGACAAGAACCGCAATTCTACCAACCCACATTTCTTCTTTCTGGCTCGCATTCTTTTTAAAGATAGCCTTATAGAAATCTTGAGTCAATGCACTTGAAGAAACAAGTAGCTGAGAATCTACCGTACTCATAATAGCTGCTAAAATCGCGGCTAGTAAGAATCCTGCAACCCATGGGTTAAATAATACTTGTGAAAATGCGATAAATACTGTTTCCGAGTTAGCTAAAGGTGCGTCAGCGAAATAGGCAATACCCGTAAATCCGATAAAGATGGCTCCAATTAGTGACAATACCATCCAAGTCATTCCGATAAAACGTGCTTTTGGAATTTCTTTTGTTGATTTAATTCCCATAAAACGAACGATGATATGTGGCTGACCAAAATAACCTAGTCCCCACGCCAATAAAGAAATAATTCCAAGTGTTGTAGCACCAGACATGACATCTAGATAAGATGGGTCAATTGCACCGATTTGATTGACTGTTTCTCCCCATCCACCAATCTCATAAATCACGACGATCGGAATAATGATTAATGCTAGGAACATTAGGATCCCTTGGACAAAGTCTGTCCAGCTTGCTGCTAGGAAACCACCAAAGAAAGTATAGGAAAGTATAACGGCAGCTCCAACCCAAAGGGCGAGTTCATAGTCCATTTTAAATGAGCTTTCTAAAAGAATGGCCCCACCTACAAGACTAGCAGAAGTATAGAAGGTAAAAAATACTAAGATTACAACCGCGGAAATAACACGTAGAAGCTTTGATTCATCACGGAATCGATTTTCTAAATAGTCAGGAACCGTTATTGAATTTTTCGAAACCTCTGTATACACACGGAAAGGCTTTGCAATAAATTGCCAGTTCAGATAAGCACCAATTGCTAAACCAACTGCAATCCATATTTCACCCATTCCACCCGCATACATTGCACCAGGTAATCCAAGCATGAGCCAACTACTCATATCAGACGATCCAGCACTAAGGGCAGCGACCCCTGCACCTAGTCTTCTTCCACCCAGTACATAGTCAGTTAAATTTTTTGTCATTCTTGCAGCAAGGATACCGATGACCAGCATTCCTACAAGATAGATAATAATTGCTGTTAACGTTTGAACGTTAATCTCCATGTTTAGACATCCTCTCCTTTGTCAGTAAATAATGTGATAGCTGATAGTACAATTAACGAAAGCAATGGCACGAACAGCCAAAAATATGTGGTACCTGTTAAACTATATTCCACACCTTCACCCCCTCAAAGTTTTCGTTATTCCTATCCCTATGCAGTTATATACAATTTCATGATAATTCCAATTTTTCGATAATAGCTGCAGGTCTAGATAAACACTTGTAAATCTTAACATATGATAATTTACAGAACAGAGTGAAGATTATAAAAATAATTACCTAATGTATATTTATTCATAAATTAGGTGTAAATTTGCAATATAAATCTAATAATCTAATATCTATTCATCGAAACTAATAAAATTAAATTGAACTTTTTTCAGAAAAAGGCTATATATTTGTCATTTTTCAGAAATACTGAGAAAATAAGTAGTATAAAATTTTAATAAAAAACAGGAGAATCGACATGAATGTAAAAATTAATCGTAATGCTGCAAAAACAATGAAGAAAATGCTCGAAAGTGATGAATCAGAAGGCAAAATGCTTCGCGTTGTGATCACAGAAATGCACGGTGACCACGCCCATTACGCTCTTCAATTTGATAACCCAACTGAACATGACGAAATTGTTAAAACGGATAAAGATATTGAAGTCCTTCTTGATACGAGAGATGCAGAATATTTAGATGGTGTATGGATTCAATTCTTCTACGTTCCAGAAGAGCAATTTGTAATAACAAACCCGAAAAAGGGACATCATCACCATTAATAAAAGCGTGGAGAAATCTCCACGCCTTTTTATATGCCTTCTTTTCAACTTCATTACTTTTTCTAGCTAGTGTAAAGAAACTGTTTGTTTACTGTAAATCAAGTCTTTAAGCGAATTATCTGTTGTATATTGTTACTAGATTGGATGCTTAGACAACCAATCAATCCACAAATATCTGGAGGTATAGTAACAATGAAAAAGAATTTATTGTTTAAAATTGGAGCTTCTTTACTCGCCATTTTCTTAATGACAGCATGTAGCAGTGAAGATACTGATCAACAGCCAGATACCAAAGAAACAGAAACAGAGGATGGAGCAGAAGAGGAAACAGAATAAGAATCCATAAACAAAACGCCCTCTCATTTGATGAAAGGGCGTTTATTTTTATAGCATTTCAGATATTGTCTTAGCTTGCATGTGAAGAATGAGGTAGTCCGGGCCACCTGCTTTTGAGTCTGTTCCAGACATATTGAAGCCACCAAACGGTTGATAGCCTACAATTGCTCCTGTACATCCACGGTTAAAATAGAGATTACCCACGTGGAAGTCTTCCTTTGCTTTTTCAATATTTGCACGGTTGTTTGAAATAACTGCACCAGTTAATCCATACTCTGTATTATTTGCGATGTCAATTGCATGGTTAAAATCACGTGCCTTACTGAATGCCACGACAGGACCAAATATCTCCTCTTTCATGATGCGTGCCTCTTCATCCACATCAGCGAAGATTGTTGGTTGGATGAACCAACCTTTGGAATCATCACCTTCTCCACCATGAAGAAGTTTCCCTTCCTTCTTCCCGATCTCAACATAGCTCATAATCTTGTCATAAGCACCTTGGTCATTAACTGGACCCATATATGTTGATTGTTGAGTAGGGTCACCCACTGTTAGTTCTTTTGTTAATTCAACAGCACGACTTAGAACCTCATCATATACATCTTCCACAATAACTGCACGCGAACACGCTGAACATTTTTGACCAGAGAATCCGAATGCTGATGCAACGATTGATTTAGCTGCTAATTCTAGATCAGCTTCTTTATCAACGACGATTGTATCTTTACCACCCATCTCAGCGATAACACGTTTTAACCAGATTTGGCCATCATTCAATTTGGAAGCACGCTCATAAATACGTAAACCGACATCACGTGATCCAGTAAAGCTGATGAAGCGAGTTTTTGCGTGATCTACAAGGTAGTCACCCACTTCTGAGCCGCTTCCAGGAATATAATTAACAACTCCTGCAGGTAATCCTGCTTCTTCAAGAACTTCCATGAATTTCGCAGCAATTACTGGAGTTGTACTAGCTGGTTTTAGTAACACAGTATTACCTGAAACCAATGCAGCCGTTGTCATACCGGCCATAATCGCAAAAGCGAAGTTCCAAGGAGAAATGATAACCCCAACACCTAATGGGATATAAGTAAAACGATTATGTTCAATTGGGCGGCTTTCTACCGGAATTCCATTCTTTACTTTTAACATTTGACGTCCGTAGTACTCCATAAAGTCGATAGCTTCTGCTGTATCTGCATCTGCTTCATTCCAAGGTTTACCCGCTTCTTTTACAAGAATAGCAGAAAACTCATGCTTGCGACGACGAACGATCGCTGCTGCTCTAAAAAGAATATCAGCACGCATTTCAGGGCTTGATTTTCTCCACGTTTGGAATGTTTTGTCCGCAACTTGCATAGCCTTTTCAGCTAGCTCTCGGTTTGCTTTTGATACACGGCCAACTACTTCCTCTTTGTTAGCAGGGTTTACAGAGACGATTTTGTCTTCGGTTGAGATGCGTTCACCACCTATGATCAGGTCGTAATCATTGCCTAAATATGATTCTACAGTCTTCAGACCGGCCTCAAACGCTTTCTTATTTTCCTCAATTGAAAAATCCGTAAATGGTTCATGTTTGTAAGGTACTACCATTCTACTTCGCCTCCCTTTGTAATCTTAAAAGATAACAATTCCATTCTACTAAATTAAAGCGCTTTCGTGAACCCGAAAGACTTATATCACAATATTCTATCTTTTATAAAATTCGACAATAATTGTAGCGATAACGTGATAAACAATAAAAAAAACAAGACCTACCATTGATGGTTAGATCTTGTTTACAAAGTTAATTATAGACGTGTACAGTTGGTTCGTTTTCGCCTGCATCCCGTATGATAACACTCTCAGCTCCACTTTCAGATTCGATATATACCTGAAGCGAAATATAGTTATCAAAATGCTCCATTATTAGACCGGTCACGTATTGTGTAAAACCAATAACCTCTGCTTTTCCATAGAACTGCATCGGAATTGTAAGAGTTAACTCCTGTAGCTCATCGTCCTTATAAAAGCCTTTTCCGACGACTGCTGTAAAATTAGGGAAGAAATCCGCAATAGCGTCAGAAAAATTTTGTACCATTAACGAATCCTCACGATAATTATTTTTTGCCTCGTTTGATGGAAAGAAGTAATACTTTTCATTAATTGTTTCCCATTTTCCGATATTGGATGAGTTAGCATCCACTTTTGCCTTCATGATAAAATTCCCTGGGGCAACTGCACTTACTGCTTGCTGTTTAAACAAAGCAACGACAATTGGAATATCACGTATACTTGCATACTCTTTTTCGGTTCGAATTCGATTAATGATTTCCTCTGCTGCTTTTTTGCCTTCTCTTTCGATTTCAGCATCTGAAATCTCAACGTCCCTTGGATAGCCGCCCATTTTATCTGGAAGATTGTAATAGTGATGGGAGTTCATGCCTATCCCAATGACAATTCCTCCAATTTCTAATTTGTCTTCATTATTTTTGATTAAATAGTTCTGTTCCGTAATTGCAGCAACATACGTAGGACTCTTCTTCATAGCTGCCTCATAGCCTGGGTCCTCATTTGATGTATCAAAAATCGGATTTAGTCCTTCGTTTGGTAGATTCTTTTTCTCTAATGCCTTTTCATATGCTTGCTGCTGGGCAGGTGACCTTTTCCGCTTTAACCAGTCTTGAACCGTCTCTTTTTCTAGATGCTGGCCTTCCTGGAAAAAATATTTGTCCGATGGAAATGAATCCTGCGCGATTCGCATTAATCCCGTTTCAAATTCATCGATATCCATTCGGTTGTTAATATATGACGCAACGATCCCCCGCGCTTTTCCTGTCTTATAAGGGAGGACCGCTTTATAATAGGAATCTGAAATATTATATCTAGGAATAATCGCTTTCTCCGCTTTCTTATCTGAATCCTGAACGACTTCTGTCTCTTGTTCAAATTTAGGGGCACACCCAGATAAAAGAAGCAAAATCGCTAAGCCTAGAAGATATAGGTTTCTCAAGTTCGAACACCTCTTACTTCCTTAGTTCTTGTACCAGTCTTTCCTCATCCCAAACCTCAATTTTTAAATCCTGTGCTTTTGTAAGCTTCGAGCCCGCTGCTTCACCTGCAATCAGAAGATCAGTGCTTTTACTTACACTTCCTGTAACCTTTCCTCCAAGTGCCTCAATCTCAGCTTTTGCTTCATTTCTTGACAATTGCTCAAGCTTACCTGTAAGAACGATGGTCTTTCCAGCAAAATAGGAATCACTCTCTTCTACAGATACAAGCTTAGGACCTTTATATTCCATATTTATTCCATACTCACGTAGTTCATTTAGAAGTTCATGAACCTCTGAGAGCTCAAAATAAGTGACAACCGCATCAGCCATTTTTTCGCCTATTTCATTGACAGCCGTAAGTTCTTCCCTTGTAGCAACCTGTAGCTTCTCCATCGTTTCAAAATGTTGGGCCAAAGTCTTTGCAGCCTTCGCTCCAACATGTCGAATTCCTAAACCAAATAGTAGCTTTTCTAAGGAGTTTGATTTTGAATTTTCAATTGCGGCAAGGAGATTATCTGCGGATTTCTCACCCATGCGTTCAAGATTAATCAACTGTACCTTTGTTAATGTGTATAGGTCTGCAACATCGGAAATCAGTTTTTCATCAAATAATTGTGAAATAACCTTTTCGCCAAGGCCATCTATATTCATCGCATTTCTAGAAACGAAATGGATCAACCCTTCCCTTATCTGGGCTGGGCATTTCGGGTTAATACAACGTAAAGCAACTTCTCCATCTAAACGGACCAAATCACTCTCACATTCCGGACAATGTGTCGGCATGTAGAACTCTGGTTCATCACCAGTTCGTTTTTCAACAAGGACATTCACAACCTCTGGAATGATATCTCCTGCTTTTTTTACGACAACAGTGTCCCCAATCCGGATGTCCTTTTCACGAATTAAATCTTCATTATGAAGAGATGCCCGCTGCACAGTTGTGCCTGCTACACGAACAGGTTCAAGGATAGCCGTAGGGGTGATTACTCCAGTTCGACCGACACTTAACTCGATATCAATCAACTTAGTAGTAACCTCTTCTGCCGGAAACTTATAGGCAATCGCCCAACGCGGACTTTTTGCAGTAAATCCAAGCTCGTCCTGCTGGTCAAATGAATCAACTTTTATGACAATCCCATCAATATCATACGCAAGAGCTGGACGCTTTTCTGTCCATTCCGCAATATAATCGAGAATTTCCTCTACACTCGCACATCTTCTTCGTTCTGGGTTTGTTTTAAAGCCTACTTCATCAAGCATATCAAGGCCTTCGCTATGTGAATCGACACCTAGATTCGTTGAGTCCGCAATAGCATACAAGAAGATATCGAGATTGCGACTTGCTGCAATTTTCGGGTCAAGTTGTCGCAATGAACCAGCAGCTGCATTCCTTGGATTTGCAAATGGTTCTTCTTCATTTTCAAGTCGAGCCGCATTTAGTTTTTCGAATGATTTTCTCGGCATAAATGCCTCTCCCCGAACCTCAATATCAATCGCATTCTTTAAACGAAGAGGAATCGAACGAATCGTCTTTAGGTTAACCGTGATGTCTTCTCCAATCGTTCCGTCACCGCGAGTAGAGCCTTGAACAAAACGACCTTGTTCATAGCGTAAAGACACGGCAAGACCATCAATTTTCAACTCGCACACATAGGAGATAGAATCACCAACCGCTTGGCGTGCACGGCGGTCAAAGTCTCGCAAATCCTGCTCATTAAATGCATTACCGAGACTTAACATTGGGATTCGATGCTCTACTTTGTGAAAGGATTCGAGAACCTGCCCACCAACGCGGACTGTAGGAGAATCTCCTGTTTGTAACTCAGGAAATTCCTCCTCAAGCTGAATCAACTCACGCATTAACCGGTCATACTCCGCATCTGGTACAGAAGGTTTATCCAATACATGATATTCATAATTGTACTGGTTTAAAAGTTCATGAAGCTCCTGAACTCTTTCTTGTGCTGCCACTTTATCCATACACCAAACCTCTCTTTCCTAATTTGCCTTCGTGATTGGTGCAAATTTTGCAAGCAATCGTTTGATTCCAGTCGGGCTTGGGAATGCAATATCCAATTCCTTCGATTCCCCTTCTCCCTTCACACTGACAACCGTTCCAATTCCCCATTTTTTATGCTCAGCCTTGTCGCCGACCTTCCAACCAATTTCATCTCCGCCAGTGGATTGTGCAACTGGTCTTGAGAAGACCCTTCTTTCTGGCTGTTTCGCAGGTGAAGGTGAGGATGACGAAGAAAATGGAGTACGCATTTGCTGTCTACGTTGTTGACCCAAATCTTCAAGAAGATCCTCTGGGATCTCAGCAATGAAACGTGAAACTGGATTCATCGATGTTCGTCCATACAAGGTCCTCATTTGTGCATTCGATAGATACAACTCTTCTTCCGCTCTCGTAATCCCTACATAAGTAAGGCGGCGTTCTTCTTCCATCTCCGCTTCTTCCATAAGAGAACGACTATGTGGGAAGACTCCTTCTTCCATTCCCATCAAAAACACGACCGGGAACTCAAGTCCTTTTGCAGAGTGAAGTGTCATCAGGACAACTGCATTATTTTTATCATTTTCATCTTCTTCTAGTTTATCAATATCCGCCACTAATGCTAAGTCTGTTAAAAAGGCTACAAGACTTTTGTCATCATTTGTTTTCTCAAAGTTTTGTGTAACAGATAAAAATTCTTCGATGTTTTCGATTCGGCTCTGAGATTCAAGTGTTTTTTCAGCCTTTAAGATTTCAACGTATTCCGTCTTCTCTAAAACATTTTCAACCAATTCAGTGACCGATAAATAGTCCTGCATTTGAACCCAATTATTGATTAAATCTCTAAAATCGCGTAACGAATTTGTGATTTTTGCACTCAAGCCAATCTGTTCAACTTCTTGCAACGCTTGGAACATGGAAAGATCTTGTGCAGTCGCATAGTTTGCAATTTTATCAATAGAAGTCGCACCAATTCCACGTTTCGGTACATTGATGATTCTCGTTAAGCTAATATCATCATCTGGATTCGCAATCGTGCGCAAGTACGCCAAAATATCCTTAATTTCTTTCCTATCGTAGAACTTAATTCCGCCAACAATTTGGTAGTTGATATTGGATTTAAGTAAAACTTCCTCCATCACACGTGATTGGGCATTGGTCCGGTATAAAATCGCAATATCTTTATAGGTCCGTTGTCCACCATCTACAAGTTCACGTATTTTCCCAGCGACAAACTGTGCTTCCCCAGATTCACTATCAGCACGGTAGTATAACAGCTTTTTCCCTTCGTCATTTTCCGTCCATAGATTTTTCGGTTTACGGTTCATGTTGTTTTGGATGACTACATTCGCTGCCTGCAAGATTCGTTTTGTTGAACGATAGTTTTGTTCAAGCAAAATCACTTTTGCATTTTTATAGTCTTTTTCAAATGAAAGAATATTGGCGATATCCGCGCCACGCCAACGATAAATCGACTGATCCGAATCACCCACAACACATAAATTCCTAAAACGTGAAGCCAGAAGCTTAACCAGCATATACTGGGCACGGTTTGTATCCTGGTACTCATCCACATGGATATACTGAAATTTACGTTGATAGAATTCCAACACTTCCGGAACTCGTTGGAAAAGTTGAATGGTAGTCATAATGAGATCATCAAAATCAAGCGCTTGGTTTTTGCGCAGTTTTTTTTGATACAACTTATAGACGTCACTTACAATCTGCTCATACATGCCACCCGCTGTTTTTTCATATTCTTCAGGTGTCTGCAATTCATTTTTCGCGCTGCTAATTGTTCCTAGAATCGTACGTGGGTCAAATTTCTTTGGATCAATATTTTTTTCTTTTAAAATATTTTTAATAACCGAAAGCTGATCAGTTGTGTCCAAAATGGAGAAGTTTCGATTGAAGCCCATGCGGTCGATGTCTCTTCGTAAAATTCGAACACACATTGAGTGGAAAGTTGAAATCCAAATATCTTCAGCTGCTCCTCCTAGAATTGCTTGGACACGATCTTTCATTTCTCGAGCGGCCTTATTTGTAAAGGTGATCGCCAAGATATTCCATGGTGCAACTTGTTTTTCCACCATTAAATAAGCAATACGGTGTGTCAAAACTCGAGTCTTACCACTCCCCGCTCCTGCCATAATTAGGAGTGGGCCATCTGTTGCTTTAACCGCTTCTTGTTGTTGTTCGTTTAATCCCGATAACAATTTATTGCTGATAAATTGCAATTCCTTCACCGTCCTATTTCAGTATCGTACATACGTTCTATTTTATCTGATTTTCGTCTGGATTTCCATTCTTATCCCTTAACAGCTTGTACTGTTTTTAAAGCGGCATTCATATCTTCATATATAATATTTCCTACGACTACAGTATCGGCAAACTGTCCCATTTCCTTTGCCTGCTCAGCGGTCTTGATTCCACCACCGTAAAACAGTTTTGTTGTTTCTAGTGTGTCTCCTACAGCTGAAACAATCTCCTTATCCCCGTAGGCTCCACTGTATTCTATATAAAAAATAGGGAGGGAAAACATTTTTTCTGCCATTGTGGCATAGGCTACAACATCGTCCTTATCCAAAGAAGCATTTGCACTCGTCAGCTTAGCCGCTTTACAGTCTTCATTAAGGATGCAATAGCCTTGCATAATCATTTCTTCCCAATTCATAACATCTCCAAATTCCTTTACCGCCTCATGATGCATACCCATCATCCATCGTGTATCCCTACTATTTAATACAGTTGGAATAAAATATAAATCAAAGCCAGGTGAGACTGACTCAATATTTGAAATCTCTAAAACGACTGGTACGGTATAACGTCGGATTCGAGACATTAAGTGAAGGACATTGTCCAATGTCACCCCATCACTTCCACCAACAATAATTGCATCTGTCCCAGATTCACAAATTGCATCTAACTGTTCATCACTGATTTCCTTATTCGGATCCAGCTTAAAAACATGTCTCCATTCTCTAAAATCGTACATGAAGATCCTCCATTCATCTTTCCATTTCTCCATTATATCAAAACTACATCCATCTATTAATACTTAGGTGGATTTCATAATATTTCATTTCTAATAACGGTGTCTTTAATCATAAATTACTGTTTTTAGCACTTTTCAGAATAACAAAAAAGCCGAAACTCAAGGTTTCGACTTTCCCACACAATTATTGTTTTTCCGTTTCTTTGACACGATCGAGTGCCATTTGATAGGCATCGTTTCCGTAGTTTAAGCAACGCTTTACACGAGAAATAGTTGCTGTACTAGCTCCTGTTTCTGTTTCGATTTTATGGTACGTATTTCCTTCTTGTAGCATTCTTGCGACTTCAAGGCGTTGCGCAAGTGACTGGATTTCATTTACCGTACATAAATCATCGAAGAATCGATAGCACTCCTCAAGATCGTTCAGTGATAGGATTGCATTAAATAATTGATCAAGTTCTTTCCCACGTAATTTATCAATTTGCATGTGATTTCTCCCTTTTTATAAAGTTTTTCTAGTTTCCAAACGATACGGCACCAGCGATTCCAGGTGATGTTGGAATAATATTAATCCATGTTTTCCCTGGGACTAAACCGACTTCTTCCCCATTTGCAATTGGCACGATTCTTCCCTCAACATTTTTCCACTCGATTTCCTGTGCCTTTCCTTTTTGAAGCAAAAAGCCTTTTCCTCCGGTTGTCACATCAATCGCACGTCTTCCATAATCATCGATAAAGCGATGATTCATTTCAACGATTAATACATTGTCGAGTAATACCGGTGTACTTGTCTCACGGTCTACTGTTTGGTCGCCTCCGCTATAACGCTCATACTTATTTTTTTCAGCATTATAATCGTACACTGCTGAAAATATATCTCTTGATGAATAGGACACTCGAACATGTTCAGCTGTTGTTCCTGCAATGCCATCTATCTCATTTTCAGATAAAAATGAAAAACTTGGAACCTCATCTTCCATGGAATATCCTTGTTTATCTGCCCCTTTTACAATATTTTCAAATGAAATATATGAATTATGTGGAGCAACATTGTGGTCAGCACGCCAAAAAAGAGTGCCATCGTAAACCATTCCATTTATGTTGTCTATCTTGCCGCTGTTAAGAATTTGTTGAGCCTCTGGGCTCCAACCATGTGCTACATATAGTGCATCAAAGCCTTTGCTCAACTCAATATAATAATCTCTAGCACTACGAACTGGTCCAATAATTTCTGGTTTCTCACTTTGGAACACAGCAAGGAAACGAGTTACATCTCCCTCCGCTAACACTTCGTACACAATATCAGCCATATGTAGGCCTGACTGCGGACGTGCTTTTGGATGATTGTTGACCATGACTGCAAATGGACGACTATTTACATCCTCGTTTGTTTCAATTCCTGTTAAAGGAAATACATGTTCAAACTCTTCCTCTGGTTCATCCTTTGTTTCAGGCTGGGCCTGTTTCGGTTCATGCTCTTCCTGTTGCTTGACTGCTTCCTTATTGCTACAAGCTGCCGAAATGAGTAAAAGAAGAATTCCTAGAATGTATATAGTCTTTTTCATATTTGAGCACACAACCTTTTTAATAGAAAATCAAAATCGAAATCCTTTTATATTTTAACGCATTATTGACGGAAAGAGTACCATTTTATTCATGACATCATAAATTCCCTGTGGTGTAATGCGAATATAAGGCAAATGAGTAGACGATAAAAAGCTTAAAGTATAAATCGGGTCACTGTGATTATATCCACGTTCACGCACCAAACGGACTAATTCCTTTTCAAGTGTACTTAGTTCTACAACAGATTTAGACGAAGTGATGCCCCCAATATCTAATGGGACTTCATGTAAAATGTTACCGTTTTCAACTAAAACTATTCCACCACCAAGTTCCTTCATACGGTTAAAGGCAAGGAACATATCCTTTTTATTTTTACCAATTAATACAAAATCACCCGTATTTGAAAAAGAACTTGCAAACCCTGAAATGCGATTGGCGAAACCTTTGATCATTGTGTTGACACGCCATTTTCCATCCCGGTCTACTAACATCAAGAAGCTCTCATCATGTTCCATTGAAAGTTCATCATAGGATGCATCAATAGAAATTGAATATGGCTTCATAATAACCGCATTCTCCATCTTCATTCCAAACGGCATTGAAAACTGTAAGTCATCAAGCGTTAACTCCCAGTTTGTAGCTAGGTTTGTAAAGCCCTGACTCTTCCACGGAAATGCAGGAAACGCATGTTGATCTTTGTTTTCACGTTTCACCCAAACCCCTTTAGCAAGGACGGATTCAGGGGTCGGATTTTCTTTTGCTGATAAAATATTTAGATTTGCAATTCTTCCCGTAGCTATCATACCATGGAGGTTATCCATGCTATAGTGCCTTGCTACATTGATCGTTGCCATATTGTATGCATCGATTATCGGTACACCTTTATCAATTGCGATTTTTATCATGTTATCAATAATTCCCTGTTCATAAAACGCCGGTGGAGAACCATCTGTTGTAAAAATGAACTTATCATACTGATCAATCCCTATTTCATGTATTTCGTCCAAAATTTTTGGCAAGTCCGGACGAATCGATGAATTGCGTAATGAAGTTGTGTATCCTTGCAGAAGACGATTCAATACGTCTGTACCAGTCATCGACTCATGATCGCAATCCGAACCCAATAGCATCATTTTAGCTAATGTCTTTTCAGAAGCACCTGGAAAATGTCCTTCGACTTTTTTTCCAATCCGTTTCGCTTCTTGAATCCAATGGAGCATGAGGTCATCTCCATCAAGCAATTTCGGCCAACCTGTCAATTCACCACCTTGAACAACAGCATCGTGCTCAAGCCAGCTTAGCACATTTCCATTGGAAAAAGCTTGTTCTTCATGATGAATTTCTGTCTGAGGATCGAACCTACACCACCAGTACATTGTGACTGGAAGGTTCTTCATTTCCTCCAAGAAAGAAAACGCTTTCTTTTTACTCGTTTGTAATGCGAGCACTAAGTTATCATTTATGATTGTAGTCGTCCCTGTTTGGGATGCATATTGAGCAAATGAGTGGGGATTATATAAATGAAAAGAATGTGCATGAGGTTCAATGTAACCTGGCACTACAAATTTCCCATCACACTCTACAACTTCACAGTTGGTAAGTTTTGATGGTAGCTGTTGACCCACGTACACAATGCGATCTTGGTAAATCCAGATATGTGCGTTGATCCATTTTTTTAACATTTGATTTAAATATGTGACATTTTTCAATAGAATTGTTGGTGATTTTTTTCCATCTATGACAGCAACATGTTCTCGTAGTTGCTTATTTTTCCAACGGTAACGTTGCCCAACCATTAACCATCTCTCCAATCTCTGCCTTAAGCTATGGAAGCGCTTTATGCTATAGTAACATATTAATCGATTTAGTGCATTAAAGACTTTAAGAAAAAATTGTAAAATTTTTTGACAATTTTTGAGAGAAGGAAAGTTAATTAAACGGGGGTAAAAAAATGAAACCGAATATAGGGATGATCAATGCTTTAGTCCGGATTACATGTGGATTTACAATGCTTGCCTGGGCTACCGCTAAAATGGTAAAACGTCCGTGGCGCGAAAGTTTCATTATCGTGGCAATGCTTGGGGGAATGAAGGTGGCTGAGGGTATTACTCGTTTCTGTCCACTTACAGCTCTCTTTCAAGAATATGTCGAGAAAAAACAAGAGGAATCAGCACCACTAAAGGAACTTCCTCCTATAAACCCATCATAAATAAGGTAAGAGGATAATCCTCTTACCTTTTTACTAGTCGAATTGCGTGTTATTTTTAAGGAATTGCGTTAATAAATATCGTAAATGCGCGATAATTACACGAATTGCGGGTTATTCTTATTATTTGCGTTATAAGAGATCGCCTTGTTCCCAATATCTTTTCGGTAAAATAAATTTGTACACTGAATTTTTTCTGCTTCTTGGTAGACAAAATCCTGTGCTTGTTCAAGTGTTTCGCCACTAGCTACAACGGTTAACACCCTTCCACCATTCGTAACAAACTGGTCGTTCACCATATCTGTTCCGGCATGAAAAACTGTAACCTTCTCATCGAGGTTGTTCAGCCCTTCAATGACTGCTCCCTTTTCATAGCTTTCTGGATATCCCTTTGAGGCAAAAACGACTCCAAGAGTTGCTTTATCTGACCACTCTAGGGTAATCTCCTTTTGATTAAGTAATCCTTCAATAACTTCAATGAAGTCAGTTTCTAAACGAGGAAGGACAACCTGAGTTTCAGGATCTCCAAATCGAGCATTGTATTCAATTACTTTTGGTCCATTAACAGTTAAGATAAGCCCCGCATAAAGGATACCTGTAAAGTCTCTACCCTCTGCTTCCATCGCTTTAACTGTTGGATTAATGATCGTTTCTATTGCTTCTTGAACGCATGTTTCTGAAATTTGCGGAACTGGAGAATAAGCCCCCATTCCTCCAGTGTTAGGACCTTCATCATTGTCAAAAGCACGCTTATGGTCCTGTGAAATCACCATCGGATAAGCCGTTTTCCCATCGACAAAAGCCATTAATGAGAATTCTTCCCCTTCAAGAAACTCTTCAATTACAACTTGAGCACTTGCTTCACCAAATTTATTCGCTTCAAGCATGTCGTATACACTTGTTAATGCGTCATCCAAATTAAGAGCTACTGTTACACCTTTTCCTGCAGCTAGACCATCCGCCTTGATAACGATAGGTGCGCCTTTTTCAAGGATATATTGTTTCGCTTCTTCATAAGAAGTAAATGTCTCGTACTCTGCGGTTGGGATATCGTACTTTTTCATGATTTCCTTCGCAAAGGATTTACTCCCTTCAAGTAGGGCAGCGTCCTTTGTTGGGCCAAATATTGCGAGGCCTTCAGCCTGGAATCGGTTCACGATACCATTAATTAATGGAACTTCAGGTCCAACAAGGGTAAGGTCGATTTGTTCTTTTTTCGCAAACTCAATTAAACCGTCAAAGTCATTTTCATCAATGTTTATTAAAGTCGCAATCGTCTGCATGCCTGGATTTCCTGGTGCAACATAGACGGTCTCTACTTTTTGGCTTTGCCCGACTTTCCAAGCAAGTGTATGTTCACGGCCACCGCGGCCAATAACTAGTACTTTCATTTTTTCACCTCATCAGACGAAATTTATTAACCTACAAATATATATTAGCTAGCTCCAGGCGCCTTGCGCTTTTCTTTTTAGTGTTTAAAATGACGTACTCCGGTAAAGACCATTGCGATTCCGTATTCATCGGCTTTTTGAATGGATTCTTCGTCACGAATGGATCCGCCAGGCTGGATGATGGCTTTGATGCCAGCTTTTGCCGCAGCTTCAACTGTGTCACCCATTGGGAAGAATGCATCTGATGCAAGTGCTGAACCTTTTGCCTTTTCACCTGCTTGGTTAATTGCGATATTAGCTGATCCTACACGGTTCATTTGACCGGCACCAATTCCAATGGTCATGTCGTCTTTTGCTAACACAATTGCGTTCGATTTAACATGTTTTACAACTTTCCAACCGAGTTTTAAATCAGCCCATTCTTGTTCAGTTGGTTCACGCTTAGTTGGAACAGTGATGGTTGCCTCTTCCAATCCGTATGCATCTTCATCTTGAACAAGTAATCCTCCACGAACGGACACAAGCTTCTTTTCAACCTTCTCGTCATCTGAAAAGTCAATAGTCAACAAACGGAGATTTTTCTTTGAAGTAAGAATTTCAAATGCTTCCTCACTGAATGATGGTGCAATAATAATTTCAAGGAAGATTTCTCGCAATTTATGAGCAGTTTGTGCATCTACTTCACGGTTCACTGCGATAATTCCACCAAAAATTGACGTTGAATCTGCTTCATATGCTTTTTGGTAGGCTTCCTCTAAAGTAGCGCCAACTCCAACTCCGCAAGGATTCATATGCTTAACAGCAACTGCTGCAGGCTCTTTGAATTCTTTAACTATTTGAAGGGCAGCATCTGCATCGTTGATATTATTGTAGGATAATTCTTTTCCGTGTAATTGTGTTGCAGACGCAATCGAAATGTTCGTTCCTAATGGTTTTTTATAAAATGCGGCCTTTTGATGAGGGTTTTCCCCATAACGAAGGTCTTGTTTCTTTTCATAAGTAACGGTTAAAGATTCTGGATTTTCCTCACCCGCTGCATTTGTTAAAAATTCAGCGATAACTGCATCATAAGCAGCAGTGTGTCGGAATACTTTTGCTCCTAAACGAAGTTTTGTTTCAGCTGCAACTTCACCTTTTTCAGCAATCTCCGCTAATACAGTATCGTAATCCTGTGGATCAACAACAACTGTTACATATTTGTGGTTTTTTGCAGCAGAACGAAGCATAGAAGGTCCGCCAATATCGATATTTTCAATTGCATCCGCAAACTGGACATCTGGTTTTGCAATTGTTTGTTGGAATGGATATAAGTTGACAACAACTAAATCGATAGGTGTAATGTCATGCTCTTGGAGTTGTTTAACATGTTCATCATTTTCTCGTACTGCAAGAAGGCCACCATGAATATTTGGATGTAGTGTTTTTACACGACCATCCATGATTTCTGGAAAGTTGGTTACCTCTGAAATGCCAATGACAGAGAGGCCTGCTTCTTCAAGAGTACGCTTTGTACCGCCTGTTGAAATAACTTCAACCCCATTATCAATTAAACCTTTTACAAATGGAACAAGTCCCTGTTTATCTGAAACACTGACAAGTGCGCGCTTGATTGTCACTTTGAATCGCTCCCTACTCTAGAATTCTTTGCTGTTACAAGTGATTGCAGGATCTGTGGATAAAATTCATGCTCTATTTGATGAACTTTTTCTTCAATGATTGCTAATGTATCTCCTGGTTCAATAGATAGTTCCCTTTGTGCAATGATTGGGCCTGTATCCATTCCTTCATCGACATAATGAATCGTAACACCAGTCGTCTTCACACCCGCTTGAAATGCCTGACCAATTGCATCCTTACCTGGAAATGCAGGTAAAAGAGAAGGATGGATATTGATAATTTTATTGCGATACGCCTTTAAAAGCGTATCGCCAATTAATCTCATGTATCCAGCTAATACAATTAATTCTACATTTTTCTCACGTAAAACTTCCACAATTTCGGCTTCGAATAATGATTTTTCTGGATAGTCTTTTGGTGAAAAAACAAAAGTGTCCACCCATTCCTTTGAAGCACGCTCAATTACTTTTGCACCTGGCTTATCACAAACGAGTATTTCAATTTCCGCTGCAAGTCTTCCTTCTTTTATCGAATCTGCAATGGCTTGAAAGTTTGTGCCACTCCCTGATGCAAAGACAGCTATTTTCTTCATACAAGTGCTCCCCCACCAAAGGTTACACCATTACCTTCTTTAATACGACCGATGATATATGCTTTTTCCCCTTGCGCTTCAAGTAATTGAAGAAGTTCGTGAAGGTCAGCCTCATTAATGGCTAGCACCATTCCGATTCCCATATTAAATATATTAAACATTTCTTCACGATTAAGGTTTCCGGTCTCTTGAAGCAAATCAAAGATTGGTGGAATTGGCCATGAACCGTAATCAATTTCCGCCCCTACACCTTCTGGAAGCATACGGGGAATATTTTCAATAAAGCCCCCACCTGTAATATGGGACATTCCCTTTACTTCAAACTTCTCCATTGCTTTTAATAAAGACTTCACATAAATTTTAGTCGGTTGAAGAAGTTCTTCACCTAATGTACGTTCGATTTTTCCATAAGTTTTGTGAAGGTCTAATCCACCATCCTCTAGGAGAACCTTCCGTACGAGTGAATAGCCATTACTGTGTATTCCGCTTGAAGAAAGACCGATTAGAACATCACCAGGCTTGATTGAAGCACCGGTTACAAGCTTAGACTTCTCTGCAACACCTACTGAAAAACCAGCAAGGTCATATTCATCCTCACTATACATTCCTGGCATTTCAGCAGTTTCACCGCCAATTAACGCACAACCGGCTTGTTCACAACCATCAGCAATTCCTTTTACAATTTGCTCGATTTTTTCAGGTTGTGCTTTCCCGCATGCAATATAATCTAAAAAGTATAAAGGCTCAGCTCCCTGAACCACAATATCATTCACACACATTGCAACCGCGTCGATCCCAATGGTGTCATGCTTATCCATCATAAAAGCCAACATCAGCTTTGTGCCAACACCGTCTGTACCTGAAACTAAAACAGGCTCTTTTACGTTTACCTTTGATAGGTCAAACATTCCACCAAAACTGCCAAGTCCACCCATCACTTCTGGGCGAACTGTTTTTGCAACATGCTTTTTCATTCTGGAAACAGCCTCATAGCCTGCTTCAATGTCTACTCCAGCTTGCTTATAAGCATTTGCCATCGTTATGAACACCTCTACTTTTTTTAGCTGAATACTTTTTCATGCGGCAATACCGTATCTGGGAAGATCTCCGTTGGATATTTCCCTGTAAAACAAGCCATACATTGTCCGCGATTTTCTCCTTCAAACGGTCTTCCAATTGCTTTTACAAGCCCCTCAGGACTTAAAAATGTTAATGTATCCGCCCCAATGATTTGACGCATTTCTTCAACCGAATGCGAAGAAGCTATCAATTCCTCATGTGTTGAGGTATCAATTCCGTAGAAGCATGGATTCTTAATTGGCGGTGAACTGATGCATACATGCACTTCTAACGCACCTGCATCACGAAGCATTTTTACTATTCGTCGGCTTGTTGTTCCACGGACGATCGAATCATCCACCATGACAACACGCTTGCCTTCCACAACACCACGAACTGGTGAGAGCTTCATTTTCACTCCTTGTTCACGTAATGATTGGGATGGCTGAATAAAGGTTCTACCAACATACCGATTCTTAATGAGACCTAACTCATAAGGAATTCCTGATTCTTCTGCGTAACCAATCGCTGCTGAAATACTAGAATCCGGTACACCTGTTACAATATCGGCATCAATTGGTGCTTCAAGCGCAAGCTGTTTACCTAATTTTTTTCTTGCTGTATGAACATTCACACCGTTAATATTACTATCCGGACGTGAAAAATAAATATATTCCATGCTGCACATTGCACGATTTGCCATTAATGAAAAACGTTCTGATTGAATGCCTTCATCATTAATCACAATTAATTCGCCTGGCTCAACATCTCTTTCGAATTTAGCGCCAATAATATCAAACGCACAAGTCTCAGAAGCTACTACCCAAGCGTCTCCCAGTTTACCAAGTGATAACGGACGAAGACCATTTGGATCAAGGGCAACAATCATTTTCTTTTCAGTCATGATTAAGAATGCATAAGCCCCTTTTAGCATCGTTAAGGCATTTTTAACTCGGTCTTTTATTTTCGTATAGCCGCTTTTTCTAGTTAAGTGTGCGAGAACCTCTGTATCTGAGGAAGTTTGAAAAATACTTCCTTGGTTTTCCAACTGATGCTTTAAATCATTGGCATTGACAAGGTTTCCGTTATGAGCAATCGCTAGCCCACCTACTTGAGAATGAAACAGGAGGGGCTGAACATTTTGGATGCCCCCGCCACCAGCTGTTGCATAACGGACATGCCCAATCGCTGCATTTCCTTCTAGTTGTTCAAGTTGGCCATTGCCAAATACTTCATTTACAAGGCCTTCTCCTTTTACAATTCGAAGCTTTTCGCCATTACTGACAACAATGCCGGCACCCTCTTGACCACGATGCTGTAAACTGTGTAATCCATAATAAGTTAGTTTGGCTGCATCTGGATGTCCCCAGATACCGAATACACCACATTCCTCATTTAAGCCTTTGAGTTCAGCAAGCATGGGATAGCTCCTTTCCATGTGCGTCTTAGATCATCGACTGGAAGATTAATAACTTCCTTTCCAGTTTGACCCTTAACGATAAATGATCCATCACCTGTTACTTCTCCGACCAGATTTGCTCTTACAAGCTGTTCAAACTTTTCTTTGTTTTCTTTCTTCACAGATACAATAAAACGAGATTGTGTTTCACTGAATAACTCAGTTACTACATCCCCTTGAATTTGCACCTTTACACCTAAGCCCTTTGCTCCGAATGCCTTTTCTGCTAATGCAACTGCAAAGCCACCCTCTGCCACATCATGTGCAGAAGCGATAACACCTGCACGAATGGCAGTTAAAACTTGTTTTTGTCTTCTTTTTTCAATCTCTAAATCTAGTTCAGGAACGGGACCAAAAATCTCGCCATGAATTAATTTTTGTAACTCGCTGCCTGCGAATTCTTCTTTCGCTTCTCCTACTACATACACGAGGTCGCCCGCTTCTTTAAACTCCTGAGTCGTAATATGAGCGACATCGTCAATCAATCCAACCATTCCGATAACTGGTGTTGGATAAATAGCTTTACCGTTCGTTTCATTGTTAAGAGACACGTTTCCTCCAATAACTGGAGTGTTTAACACACGGCATGCCTCACTAATTCCATCTGCAGCTTTTTCAATTTGCCAAAAGATTTCTGGATTCTCTGGATTCCCAAAGTTCAAGTTATCAGTAATCGCAAGCGGTGCGCCACCAGAGCAAACAATATTTCTTGCTGCTTCACTAACAGCAATTTGCCCACCAACCTCAGGGTCTAGATAAAGGTACCTAGAATTACAGTCTGTTGTCATCGCAAGTGCTTTCTGAGTATCACGGATTCTTACAACCGCTGAATCTGACCCCGGAGCCACAACCGTATTTGTACGGACCATGTAATCATATTGATCATAAACCCATTCTTTACTTGCGATTGTTGGTTGTGCAAGTAATTCCAGTAGAGTTTGCCCTACATCTTCAAGCTTAGGAGCTTCAACCTTCATTTCCTTAAATTCACGATACATAGCTGGCTCACTTGAAGGCTTATGATAGATAGGTGCCTCTTCTGCTAGTGCATCAACCGGAACATCCGCGATTACTTCACCCTTATGAACTAGGCGAAGTTGCTTGTCATCCGTTACCTTTCCGATTGCAACAGCTTCAAGGTCATACTTATTCACGATATCTTGGATTTCTTGCTCTCTTCCTTTTTCAACAACGATTAACATACGTTCTTGTGATTCAGAGAGCATCATTTCATACCCTGTCATCCCTGTTTCACGTTGTGGAACAAGATCAAGGTTCATTTCAATTCCTGAGCCTGCTTTACTTGCCATTTCCGCGGAAGAGCTTGTTAATCCAGCTGCACCCATATCTTGAATTCCGACTAATGCATCACATTTTACAAGTTCTAGGCATGCTTCAAGCAATAGCTTTTCCATAAAAGGATCTCCAACTTGTACAGCTGATCGTTTTTCATCAGATTCCTCAGAGAGTTCCTCAGATGAAAAGGTTGCACCGTGGATACCGTCACGGCCAGTTTTCGCACCAATATACATCACTGTGTTGCCGATACCTTTTGCCTGACCCTTTTGAATATCTTCGTGATTAATTAGCCCAACACACATAGCGTTAACAAGGGGATTCCCTTCATATGACGAATCAAATTGAATCTCTCCACCAACCGTAGGAATTCCAATACAATTTCCGTAGCCAGCGATTCCTGCGACTACTTCTTCAAACAAGTATTTCACTCTTGGAGAAGTTAGCTCTCCAAAACGAAGTGAGTTTAATAGAGCGATAGGTCTTGCTCCCATTGAAAAAACGTCACGAATTATTCCACCAACACCCGTTGCTGCCCCTTGATATGGCTCAATTGCAGAAGGATGGTTATGACTTTCAATTTTAAAAACAACCGCTTGGTTATCACCGATATCAACGATTCCAGCACCTTCACCTGGTCCTTGAAGAACGCGCTCACCAGTTGTCGGAAACTTGCGTAACACCGGCTTTGAGTTTTTATAGCTACAGTGCTCAGACCACATAACTGAGAATAAACCTGTCTCTGTATAATTTGGAAGTCTACCAATAATCTTTTCGATTAATTCAAACTCAGAATCACTTAAACCCATTTCACTATATATTTTTTGTTCTTTAATTTCGTTCGGACTTGGTTCAAGAAGTAACGACATGTGCTGCCAACCTCCAATTTTTCACAATTGATTGAAATAATTTGATTCCATCTGCACTACCTAATAACTCCTCAACCGCTCTTTCCGGATGAGGCATCATTCCTAGAACATTTCCACGATCATTTGTAATACCTGCGATATCTGCAACACTACCATTTGGATTTGTTCCGTTATATGTGAATGTGATCTGATTATTTTCTTGTAATCTAGCTAGTGTTTGCTCATCACAATAATAGTTTCCTTCACCGTGGGCAATCGGAACTGTGATGACTTCACCAGCTTTATATTCAGATGTAAACATTGTTGTATTGTTTTCAACTCTTATCTCAACCGGACGACACATGAACTTTAGTTTCTCATTACGGCGCATCGCACCTGGCAAAAGCCCTGCTTCTAACAGGATTTGGAAGCCATTGCATACACCAAGGATTGGTTTACCAGCCTCAGCTGCTTTTACAACCTCGTCCATGACATTTGAAAAACGAGCAAGTGCACCTGTACGTAGGTAATCTCCATAAGAGAATCCTCCAGGAAGTAAAATACCATCGAACTCTTCAAGATTTGTTGCAGTATGCGATACATACTCGACTTCTTCACCAAGGGCATCTTTTACAGCATGATACATATCAACATCGCAGTTAGAACCTGGAAACACGATTACGGCAAATTTCACTGTGTGACAACCTCCTCAACCTCATAACGATAATCCTCAATTACCGTATTTGCTAAAAGCTTTTCACAAATTTCCTTAACCGTTTTATCAAGATCAGCTACTGATTCATCGATCATTAACTCCATATATTTTCCGATTCGAACATCATTTACTTCTTTATAATTTAATTGGTGCAAAGATCCTTTCACAGCACTTCCTTGTGGATCTAAAACACTTTCTTTTAATGTTACATAAACCTTTACCTTGTACATGCAATTTTTCCCCCTAGTCGATTTAAAATTTCCGTATAAGCGTCTGTTACATTTCCGAGGTCTCTACGGAATACATCCTTATCCAATTTTTCATTTGTTTCAATATCCCAGAAGCGGCATGTATCAGGTGAAATCTCATCAGCTAATAAAACCTCACCGTCTTTCGTTACACCAAATTCAAGTTTAAAATCTATTAATCTGATTTGAAGGTCTAAAAAGAAAGTGCGTAATACCTCATTGATTTTTAGTGCCTGTTCTTTTAGTTCTAGCACTTGATTTTTCGTTGCAAGACTTAGCACTTCAATGTGGTCCTCGTTCACAAGTGGATCACCTAAGTCATCATTTTTATAGTAAAATTCAACAATCGGTTTTACTAAATCCGTTCCTTCTTCAATTCCAACTCGCTTTGAAAAACCGCCAGCAACCACATTTCGAACAACAACCTCCAGTGGTATGATCGATACATGCTTGACGAGTTGTTCATTTTCTGAAAGTTTGCCGATAAAATGTGTTTTGATTCCTGCAGTATGAAGCTTAGAAAAAATAAGGCTTGTAATCTCGTTATTCAATCGACCCTTGCCAACGATTTGTGCCTTCTTTTCCCCATTAAACGCTGTGGCATCATCCTTGTACTCCACTAAGACGATGGAATCTTCAGCTGTTTGATAGAGTTTCTTAGCCTTTCCCTCATACAGTAAACGAAGCTTTTTCACGTCCATCTTGACTCCCCCTAAAAGATTCAGATTAAGCGACTCTATATATTCTTATAAACCTAAGCGTTCAAAAATCATGTCTACATGCTTAAGGTGGTAGTTATAATCAAAGCAATCCTCAATTTGCGCTGGAGATAAACGACTCGTGATTTTTTCTTCGGCTTCAATTAACCCACGGAACGGAACTTGTTTTTCCCAAGCTTCCATTGCCTTAGGCTGTACCGTATCGTAAGCCTCTTCTCTTGTTAAACCTGAATCAATTAACGCTAATAGCACACGTTGCGAGTAAATCAATCCAAGTGTACGATCCATATTGCGTTTCATGTTCTCTGGGAACACAGTTAGGTTCTTTACAATATTTCCAAAGCGATTAAGCATATAATTCAACGCGATCGTAGCGTCCGGTAAAATGATGCGCTCTGCAGATGAATGTGAAATATCACGTTCATGCCAAAGTGGCACATTTTCATAGGCTGTCATCATATATCCTCGAATCACACGAGCCAATCCTGTCATATTCTCAGACCCAATTGGGTTTCGTTTATGTGGCATTGCAGAAGAACCTTTTTGACCTTTCGCAAAAAATTCTTCTACTTCTCTTGTTTCACTCTTTTGTAAACCACGAACTTCTACCGCAAATTTTTCTATTGAAGTTGCGATAAGTGCTAATGCGGACATATATGCCGCATGACGGTCACGCTGTAATGTCTGAGTCGAAATCGGTGCAGCTGTAATGCCAAGCTTTTCACACACATACTGCTCAACAAACGGATCGATATTGGCATAAGTTCCAACCGCTCCTGAAATCTTCCCAAACTGAACACCTTCCGCAGCATTCTTGAAGCGTTCAAGATTACGTTTCATTTCTTCATGCCATAAGGCAAGCTTTAAACCAAATGTTGTTGGTTCGGCATGAACGCCATGCGTACGCCCCATCATTACGGTGTGTTTATGTTCCTTCGCTTTTTCCGCTAAAATATTGATAAAGCGTTCTATGTCTTTTTGTAAAATGTCATTGGCTTGTTTTAACACATACGATAGGGCTGTATCCACAACATCGGTAGACGTTAATCCATAATGAACCCATTTTCTTTCTTCACCTAATGTTTCTGATACGGCACGTGTAAACGCCACAACGTCATGTCTTGTTTCCTCTTCGATTTCTTTAATTCTATTCACATCAAAGGATGCATTTTTACGGATAAGAGCAACATCTTCTTTTGGAATATCACCCAGCTCTGCCCAAGCCTCACAAGCTAAAATTTCCACTTCGAGCCAAGCACGGAAGCGATTCTCCTCCGTCCAAATAGACCCCATTTCCTCACGAGTATAACGTTCAATCATGTAAAATCCTCCTTAAATGCGAATATGTGAATCATTCCAAATTTGCAAGGAATCTGACTTTTTTAAAGCCTCTTCCACTGTTTTTCCTAAGACGGTAACATGCCCCATCTTTCTCTTCACTTTTGCTTCTGCTTTTCCATATAAATGAACCTTCACACCTGATAATTCGGACACTTTCTCAAGTAATGGCTCTACATGCTCTCCAAGAATGTTTGTCATCACAACAGGACGTAATAGAGTTGTTTCTCCAAGCGGCCAATTACAGACTGAGCGAACATGCTGCTCGAATTGTGAAGTTTCACATGCATCGATTGAATAGTGACCAGAGTTATGTGGACGTGGTGCCAGTTCATTAATATAGATTTCACCATCCTCAGTCACAAACATTTCAACCGCTAATGTTCCTACTAATTGAAATTCAGAAGCAAGCTTCATTGCCATTTCTTTTGCCTTAGTTTCTCTTATTTCAGAAATTCTAGCCGGAACAATTGATTGGTGTAGGATATTCTCAACATGAATGTTTTCCGCTACTGGAAAAGCTTTTACCTCACCTGCTATATTTCGTGTAACAATGACAGACACTTCTTTCTGAAATGGAACCCATGCCTCCAAGATGCATCGCCCAGAAGCCAGAAGTTTTCCTGCTAATGCTATATCTTCCTTATGTTTTAAAACAAATTGACCTTTTCCGTCATAGCCTCCACGGCAAGTTTTTAACACGGAAGGAAATCCAATTAGCTCAACTGCCTCAGCTAATTGCTCTTCATTTTCCACAAGTTGAAACGGGGCAACTTGCAAGCCAATCTCCTGAATTGCACTCTTTTCAGTACCACGATCTTGTGTAATTTTTAATAGGTGGCTCCCTTGTGGTAGGTTTGCATTTTCTTCAAGCCACGTAAGAGCCTCATAATCTATATTTTCAAATTCATACGTAATTACATCACTAACGCCAGCCAATTCCTTGATAGCCTCTAGGTCATCATAATTAGCCGTAATTTCAATATCAGCTACCTGCCCACACGGAGAATTTGGCGTTGGGTCCAGAACGGCCACAAAAAATCCCATTTCCTTAGCCGAAATGGCCATCATTCGCCCAAGCTGACCACCACCAATAATACCAATCGTTTGGCCCGGCAAAATTCGCTTATTCAAGTTCATCACTACTTTCTAGTACTTGAATTTTTTTATTTTCTCTTATATCAACAAGTTTCTGATCCCACTCCGGATTAGATGTCCCAAGAATCGAAGCTGCTAATAATCCTGCATTTGTAGCACCTGCTTTACCAATCGCTACCGTTGCAACTGGTACTCCACCAGGCATTTGAACGATTGATAATAGTGAATCGAGTCCATTTAATGCACGCGATTGAACCGGAACCCCGATCACAGGTAGGGTTGTTTTTGCTGCAACCATACCCGGTAAATGCGCAGCACCACCAGCTCCGGCAATAATAACCTTAATGCCTCGACCCTTTGCGTTTTGCGCATATTCAAACATAAGGTCTGGAGTACGGTGAGCAGAAACTACCTTTTTTTCATAAGGAATTCCAATATCCTCTAAAACATTGCACGCTTCTTTCATCGTTTCCCAATCAGAAGTACTTCCCATAATTACACCAACTACTGGATTCATAAGATCCTCCTAAATTGTCATAAATCAAATACGCCTTGGCGTATTTGCGCCCAGATTTTTATTCGAGCTCGCTCGAATAATTTCCTTTAAAAATCTGAGGCATCCGCCGGAGGCTTTTACTTTATTTAGCTATCTTCTGCTAAATAAAGTAAAAATGCCCAGGAAAAAGACTGATTTCCAAAAAAGGGAAAGCAATCCTACCTGGGCATTCTATATCAAGAATAGGTAAAATTATACTTTTCCCTCATAGTCCAATAATTTACGGTTATCGGGTAGAAACTTATGGGCCATATTCCCAAGATTATATGAGGTATTTTTTCTAACCTAATCTTATCAACATTGTGATTCAATTGTCAATTAATATCGAACGTTTTACAAAAATTTCATTTTTAATGTTCGTGTTTTACTGTAACTTTCCTTCAAAAACAATCTTTCTCCCACAAGGTTCGACGCTAATCTCTCCATTACGCGTTACCTCCTGAAATACAGGTTCCTCCATTCTTCTAACAGGAAAATACCCTTCTGCCTTCATTCGGTCGAGGCATTGATCAATTGTTTCATTATCTTTGACTTCAAATTTTTGCTTTTTTGGTTTACTCATGTTTCAAGTTTTCCTCTCTTAACAGCCTTCACCCAGAATCCGCCGTGAATGGACTTTGGTTCATAGGTAATCACAAACGCTTTCGGATCCATATCAGTAATGGTTTTATATAATTTCATTTCATATTTGCGTGGAGTTAAAATTGTCATCGACAATCGATCTCCCTCTCTACCTTGGGTTTGCCATGTCGTAACACCGTATCCCTCATCGCGCAATTTTTTCGGCAAATCCATCTCATATTCCTTTGTGATTACATTTACCGTAATATACCCGAGAGCAAGCTTTTCTTCAATTTTCATCCCTACAATGACACCGATTCCGTAACCAACCGCATATGCCACTAAATTTTGAATTTGATTTAAATTATCTAGTACCAAACCAAGTCCTACGACATAAATAACAACCTCAACCGTACTAATTAACGCCGCTAAATACCGCTGGCCCTTCAACGTCAAGATCATCCGAATCGTAAAAAAGGACACATACACAATATTAATCACTAAAATAATGAGAACCATTACATACGCATTCGATAACAAATTTACTCCCCCTTAGGAACCTTTCCTTCTCTTAGCTTACCAAAGTATTCATTTTACTAAACATCTTCCCTAAAGAATACTACCCGAAACATATTTTTTCAAATATCTCCCTAGGCACATACCTATTTGATCTCTCATATACTACTTTAGTTGAATTATGCAATTTTGAGGAGGGAACAACAGCCCATGAAAATGGACCAATTTAAAAATATGAATAATTGGCGAAAACAATGGGACCATTTTTTTGGTGATGATTTTTGGAATGAATTTACCCCATTTTTAGATAACGCCCATTCTCAACTAAATCTTTACCAAGGTGAAAATGAGCTGCTCGTCGTCCTAAGCCTACCAGGATTAACAAAAGTTGAGGATGTCGATATTTATGTAAACCATCAAACACTCGAAGTACAAGGAAAAATCAATCTGAACTTTAAAGGCTTTGATATCATTCAAGAAGGTATTTTCCAAGGTAGCTTTCAACGAGAAATACAACTCCCCTACACAGTAAAAGAGGATCGGATTAAAGCAAGCTATAAAAGAGGACTCCTACTCATCCACCTTCACAAACAAATTCCTGATGACTCCCGTAAAAAAGTCGAGGTAGTAGATCGCGACAAATAAATGAGAAAATCCCTCACGATTTGGGTGGGGGATTCTTTTACTTAGGCTGATTTAGTTTATTTACATATATAAGTAGGGAAATGGATCCAACAACAGTAACGGCCCCATAAAGTAGCCCAATCCATTCGCTTATAAATTCTAACCCAAACGGAAGCAAAATGGTAAGAACACCGATCATAATCGTAAACACACCTACTGCTTTTGCTAACTTCTCCTTATCTCCTTTAAACGTTTCTTCATTATATCCGGCAATTAAAGAAAGCATCTTCTTTTTCCAAACCAAAAAACCCATAAAAACACATAAAAGCCCGACAATAAAACAGGTGATGAATCCAGCAAGCATCGGAGGCCCTCCTCTGTAATTTATAATGTATAACGGTATATACGGATTTATGGGGCGGGAGGTTTCAGGAATGGTAGCTTTAGGTTAATATATGGTTCGGGTGTTTGGCGTATGTTTTCAGTTTACTTTTTTAGTAGGGGTATACGCTATTTGTGGTGTTTGCGGGGGGTGCGGTACAGCATTTATTGTTTCTCATTATAGCGATATACCGTATAAGCTGTATGCGGTATAGCACTTATCGTTTTTCGATATGGGGATATACCGATTAAGCTGTTTGCAGTATAGCATTTATCGTTTCTCGATATAGCGATATACCGATTAAGCCATTTGCGGTATAGCATTTATCGTTTTTCGATGTGGGGATATACCGATTAAGCTGTTTGCGGTATAACATTTATCGTTTCTCGATGTGACCATATACCGATTAAGCTGTTTGCGGTATAACATTTATCGTTTTTCGATGTGACGATATACCGATTAAGCTGTTTGCGGAATAGCATTTATTGTTTCTCAATATGGGGATATACCGATTAAGCTGTTTGCGGTATAGCACTTATCGTTTTTCGATATGGGGATATACCGATTAGACGATTATTGTTTTTCGATTTTTTCTAATTTCATCACAAAGCGATCACAATACTCACAATTACATTCCTTTATCGAAGAAAACCCACCACAATTTCAAATTACTCTTTCCAAGCACAAAAAAAGACCAACCATAACGGCTGATCTTTCGTTTGCCTAGCGACGTCCTACTCTCACAGGGACAAAGTCCCAACTACCATCGGCGCTGAAGAGCTTAACTTCCGTGTTCGGTATGGGAACGGGTGTGACCTCTTCGCTATCGCCACTAGACTATGTTAAAGGATTCATTCCTTCAAAACTAGATAACGCATTTACATTCATCTTCGAAGTATTTTGGTTAAGTC